>JBDKSN010000196.1:0-26994 GCA_039680625.1 Anaerolineales bacterium
GCCGCTCGCCTCGGCGAGGTCGGTCGCTCGATCTGTTCGCGCAGCTGGTGCATCTGGGCGAGCTGGTGGCGCATCCGCGTCTCGCCTATGAGGTAGCCCTGGTCGAGGTCGAAGAGGTGCGCCGCGACGACGGCCGGGGCAGTTGGCGGCGCCAGGGGGTGAGCATCGATGAGCGCCGACTGTTGCGGCTCCTCGGCACCGAGCGCTTTGACGGGCCAGACGGCCTGGCCAGCGTCCTGCCCAGCGAGCTCGCCCAGCCGTTCGCCAACCGTGAGCTGGCGCAGTACCTGGGCGTCGACGCACGGCTGGCCGCCAAGATCACCTACTGTCTGCGCCAGGCTGGGCGCGTGCGCGTGGCCGGCCGCGCAGGCCGCGAATATCTCCACGAGGTCACACCGCTGCAGGTCCGTGAGGGCAAACTATTGACGCCCTAACGGCGTAATCGTAGAATCTAGATAGCAGGCACCCTGGTCTTTGAGGGATAGAGATGGCTACTTTACCGGATGGCACAGAGCTCCCAGGCAAACTGTTCATCGTCGAGGGCATCGATGGCTCGGGCAAGAGCACCCAGCTCGACCTCGTGCACAAGTGGTTGACGACGTCGGGGTATTTGGTCGCGTTCTCCGAGTGGAACTCGTCGCCGCTCGTGGCCAAGGCCACCAAGCGCGGCAAGAAGAAGCAGCTCCTCACCCCCACGACTTTTAGCCTCATGCACGCCGTGGACTTTTCGCAACGCTTTCAGCAGCAGATCCTCCCCGCGCTGCGCGCTGGCGCCATCGTGCTGGCCGACCGCTACATCTACACTGCGTTTGCGCGCGATGCAGCGCGTGGCGTCGATCGCGAATGGGTCCGCGAGCTGTATGCGTATGCCGCGCAGCCAACGGTGGCGCTCTATTTCCGCGTGCCGCTCGACGAGTCGCTGCGGCGCATCATCAGCGGGCGGCCGGCGCTCAAGTATTATGAGGCGGGCCTCGATCTCGGCCTCTCTGACGACCCCTACGAGAGCTATCGCATCTTTCAAGGGCGCATCTTGCGTGAGTACGAGGCCATGGTCGACGAGTTCGGCTTGACCGTGATCGACGCCGCGGCGCCCTTAGTGCAGCAGCAAGAGATCGTGCGGGCGATCATCGCGCCGCATCTGGAGGGGGCGCTACGCATCGAGCCGAACCCTTGGCGCGAGGTGCTGGGCCGCGAGCGTCTCTCAGGGCGCTATCTCGAGAGCCTGGCCCATCTGGGAGGGCAGCCATCATGACCGACATGCGCTTTTATGGACGTGGCCTGCCGAACGTAGAGCTGACGCATCTGCCGGGCAAGCTGATCGTGCTTGAAGGTCCCGATGGCGTGGGCCGCTCGACCCAAGTGGCCCTGCTGCGCGAATGGCTAGAGGCGCAGGGCTATGCGGTGTTCACGAGCGGGTTGCGGCGCTCAGAGCTGGCCAGCGCGGGCATCGAGGCGGCCAAGCAGGGGCACACCTTTGGCCACATCACCATGGCTCTGTTCTATGCCGCTGACTTTTGCGACCGGCTCGAACGCGAGATCATCCCCATGTTGCGCGCCGGCTTTGTGGTGCTTACCGACCGCTACATCTACTCGCTGATGGCTCGTGCGCTGGTGCGCGGCGTCGACAAGCATTGGGTGCAGTCGCTGATGGGCATCGCTCTGGTGCCCGACGCCGTGTTCTATCTCAAGACCGACGTAGAGAGCCTCGTTCCGCGGGTGTTGGGCACGCGAGGCTTTGACTATTGGGAGACGGGCCTCGATTTCCTGCCGTCCTCGGACTATTACCAGAGCTATGTCGACTATCAGGGGCGGATGCTGCGCTGCTTTGACGAGCTGGGCGTCGAGTACGGCTTTCAGGTCGTCGACGCCTCACGCCCCATCGAGGATGTCTTCGCCGACCTCAAATGGGGCATCGACCGCATCGTCTCTACGCTCAAGTCAAAGGGCGAGCCTACTTGCCCACCAACAGACGCCCCAGCCACGGCCTCTTGAGCTCGACCGCCGTCTCGGGGCACAGCTCGTGGCAACAGTAGCAGCGGATGCACAGGTCATGATCCATGTGTGCCTTGCCGTCGACGATGGTGATCGCCTGGACGGGGCAGTGCCGCGCACAAAAGCCACAGCCGATGCAGCGGTCACTAGCATAGGGTAGCGCCACTAACTGCCGCAACAGCTTGTTGTGGCTGACCAGCTGGCGGGGTGCGCCCGTTGTTGCCGAGCTGGCATCGACGGGCGCCTCTGCCGCGCCGAGCAGGGGCTTGGTGAGCCAGCGTAGCGCACGGGGCAGCAGGCCCGGGTCGACGTCCATCTCCATGCCCAGCTTGAAATCGGCAATGCGCAGCGACGCCAGGTCGTCGCCTACCAGGCGCACGTCTTCGAGGCGGCCGGTGCACAGGCCGCGCTCGGCGGCGACCGCCGTGGTCAGCACGCGCAGCGGATCCAGCCCGACCAGCGCCGCCGAGATCGTATCACCGGCGAGGGTGTCGGCGCTGGCCACCACGGCGCCGATGGCGCGCGGTGTGCCGCCCGTCGGGCCATTGCCCTCCATGCCCACCACCGCGTCCATGATGGTGAGCGCGGGCCGGAGGTACGTGTACAGGTCTACCAGCGCCTGAGTGAACTGCTCGCGGTCGCGTAGCTTGGAGTGATAGCCGATCTTGATGGCCCCAGGCACCAACCCGAACAGGTTCTTGATGCCCAGCGTGAGGCCAGTGAGGTTGTGCGTCTTGAGCTTGGGCAGGTTGATGATCACGTCGGCTTGGGTGGCGACCTGGAGCAGGTCGAGCCGATGCAACAGCTGCCCTTCGGGGTGGGGCACTTGCACGGCGGTCAGGTCTTCGTTCAGCTCGGCGCCCGCGTCGGCGGCGGCCTGGGCGATGCCCGACTTGCGAAAGGCGTTGCGGACCCAGGCCGAGTTGGCTGGCCCCCCGGGAGATTCGACGATCACTGGCGTTCCGCTCGCTTCGCGCACGAGTCGTGCCACCGCGCTGACGATGGTCGGGTGCGTGGTGGCAGCCAGCTCGGGTTCCATCGCCCGCACGATGTTCGGCTTGAGCAAGACTCGCTGCCCCGGCTGCACAAAAGCGGCCATGCCCCCGAGCAGGTCGACGGCCCGGCGCACGGCGCTATCGATCGCCGCCTGGTCATAGTCAGCGCACGCGATCAGCGCGACGGTCGGTTGGTCCATGGCTTGCTCCCCCTTTCGCGTTAGGCCCTAGCCGCCGCCAGGGCGGCCAGCGCCTCGGCCAGGAACTTGACTTGGCGGTTGGCCAGGCCCAGCTTGATGCTGGCGGCGGGGTCATCTTCGATGAAACGTTGCAGGTCGCCATCTTGCACGCAACGGGTGAGGCGTTGTAGCTCATCCATAAAGCCGTCGAGCGAGCCGATCTTGAATACGCGATGGCCGTCGCGCGTGGCGGGTGCCAGACCGTCAAAGCGCGCAGCGCCCGACTCGCCGTCGGCAAACTCCGCCTCGCCCTCCCAGGGGGCCAGGCCCTGGCCGCCGTCGCGCGGCGTCGCCTCCTCCTCGTCGGCCTCCTCGGCGAGCCAGTCGCTCTCGCGCGAATCGGTGGGCATGGGCGCCAACCCGCTGTGCAGCGGCTCGGCCTCGGCCGGCGCCTCGACGGTAGGCACACGCTCGCCGCGGCGCAGCATCGCTAGCGCGGTGGCTGGGTCGATGTTGCCGTTGTGCCGCAGAGCCGCGCACAGCCGCGCAAGCTCGGCTGCCGAGAGGCTCTCCTCTACCGCCAAGTCAGCCACCTCTTGTTGGCGGCTGGGCGGGGTGAGGTCGACCAGGTGTTGGGCGTGCGTGACGCCCAGGTCGCCGCTGGCTAGGTAGCGTTGCACATCGGGCGGGAGCTGGCGCAGCCGCAGATAGCGCTGGATCTGCCGGCCAGAGAGGCCCAGCGTGCGCGAGAGCGCCTCGAGCGTCTCGCTCTGCGTCTGGCCGCGCTCGGTCAGCGCAGAGACCAGTTGTTCAAAGGCGCGGCTCTTGTCCAGGTCGTTGAGGTCCAGCCGTTGCAAGTTCTCGAGCACCTGCTGCACCAGGGTTTCCTGGGCGTCGTTGGCCTCGACCAGCACACAGGGCACCCGGTCTAGCCCGACGACGATGGCGGCATCGCGACGCCGGTTGCCATAGACCACGCGGTAGGCGTCGCCCTCGGGCGCTACACCGAGTGGCTGCAAGATGCCGTGCTCGCGGATGGTCTCGGCCAGTCCGGCAAGGTCGCCCGGGTCCGAGCGCACATTCGGCTGGCTGGGCAAGAGGTCACGGGGATTCAAATAGATGATCTGTGCCCGATCGAGCATGATGGGGTAGGCCCGCCTCTCTGGATGGTGCCCAAAATGATAGGGCGGCATGGGTCGCAACGCAAAACAGGGGCATGGCGTCATGCCCCTGTCCGATGCGCCGCGCATCTAGTGTGGGATGGCAGCGATGATCTCGGTAGCGTGGGCGATGGCCGTCTGCATATAGTCGCGGCTGATCGGCCCTAGCGCCGACTCGGTCTCGTAGGTGCGCTCGGGCACTACTTGCGCGCTCAGGTCAAAGCCCTCGCGCAGCTTGAACGCATACTTGGCCTGCCAGATCTGGCGTCCCACGGCGTCGAGCTGCTCGGCAGACATGGGCATGCCCATCTGTTCGAGGCCGCGCAAGATGATTTCGTTGGTAAAGAGGTTGCGCGCAAAGAAGCAGACGACCAGGCTCGACAGCACCTGGCGCGCGCCCTCTTCGGCGATGAGCATGTCGACCAGACGTTCGGGGGGGATAGTGCCCTGGGTCATCTCTTTTTGGTCGATGCTATAGCCTGCGTTGTCGAGGTGCGAGTGCCGCGCGCCCAGCAAAAAGCCCAGGTGGGCGGCTGGCCCGGTGTGATAGCCGGGGATCTCGTTGTGGCCATAGGCCATGGCGAACTCGCGCCCGCCATAGATCGCCGACGCAACGTCGACGCCCCGCGCCAACGCCGCATAGAATGGCGTCGGCTGGGTGATGAGCCGCTCTACGGCGGCCATGTATCCCTCAAAGTCTCCCCAGCGTAGGGTGAGGCCTTCGGTCTGGTCGGCGGGGATCAGCCCCTTCTCCATAGCCTCGGTGGCCCAGCCCAAGACCACGCCGGCGCTCATGCAGTCCATCCCCAAGTCGTCGACGCGGTCGAGCAGGCGCAAGAGGTGCCGCGGGTTGTTGATGCCCAGCATCGAGCCGAGCGAGAAGATGGCCTCATAGTCATAGGCGATCATGCGCGTGCGCATGAAATACGGCTCGTTCTCGTAGGGCTCGCGCAGGGCGGCGATGTGGATGCAGCCCACCGGGCAATGCGCGCAGGCCAGGCGCCGCCCCAGGTAGCCCTCGGCCAACGCCTCGCCCGAGATGCGCTCGACGTGGGCGATGCGGGTGGCCTGGAGGTTGCGCGTGGGCAGGCCGCCGATCTCGTTGAGCGGCAGGATGTTCGAGGCCGTGCCCAGGTCATGGTACTTTTTCATCAGCTTGGAGGTGGTCGCCTGCTGATAGATGTCGTCATAGAGCTGGCGATAAGCGCGCCGATCGGCCACGGGCAACGAGCGTCGCCCCGAGACCACCAGGGCCTTGAGTTTCTTGCTGCCAAAGACGGCGCCCAGGCCCAGGCGGCCAAAGTGGCGATAGGTCTCGCACATCACGTTGGCATAGGGCATCAATTGCTCGCCGGCGGGTCCGATGCGCAGGATGGTGCGTAGGCCCGCGCCCGTCTCGTTCTCACGCACGACGCGGCCCGTCGTCGTATTGCTCAGGCCCCACAGCGTGGTCGCATCGCGGAAATACACCTTGTCTTCGTCGACGGTGACCCAGATGGGCGTCTCGCTGGCGCCCTGGATGACGATGGCGCCATAACCGGCCATGCGAATGGCCACGGCGCTGCGGCCGCCCGAGTGGCTCTCGCCCAGGTTGCCGGTGTGGGGCGACTTGAACATGGCCACGGTCTTGCTGGCCAGCGGATAGTTGCCGGTGAACGGCCCCACAGCGAGGATGATCGGGTTGCGCGGGTCGAAGGGGTCGATGCCCTTGGGGCACTCTTCGAGCAGCAGCTGCGCCGCCACCCCCGCGCCGCCGATGTAGGCATCGAACAGATCGCGGCGGTCGACCACCCGCGAGACCTTTTTGGTCAGATCGATATACAGCACGCGCGATAGCGGATCGTTCGGCAACATGGCTATTTTCCTTCCAGCGCCAGTACGCCGTGCGGGCAAAAGTCGACACAGTAGCCGCACTGGACGCAGATCGATGGCTTGTTGGTATCGACATTCCACTGGACGGCATCGATCACGCAAGCCTGGGCGCAGCGGTGGCAGCCGATGCACTTGTTGGCGTTGAGGCGCACGCCGCCGCCCTCTTTGAGCGTGAGCGCGCCGGTGGGGCAGGCGCGAGCGCACGGCGCGTCGATGCAGGCGCGGCAGACGATGACTTGAAAGCCCTTCTCCATGCCGCCCACCGAGCGCACCGTGATGGTGTTAGAGCCCATGCCGCCCATCCCACTGCGTCGCGCGCAGGCGAACATACAGCACTGGCAGCCTACGCAGAGCTCGTTATCGACGATGGCTAGACGCATTCGCTCTCCCCTTATCTCGGGCCAGTTTGTGAAATGCTTCACAAAGCGACTCTATTATACTGCGGCCATTGTCGCCGTCAAAAACACCCCCGCGCCGACGGCCTGGGTGGAGACGATGTGCGCAGGAAACAAACAGGCTCGCGCGAGGCGAGCCTGGGGAGATGGCAAGCACAGAGAACGGGCCAGTTATTCCGTTGGGGCAGGCTCGGGCGCCTCGGCGGCAGCGGCCGGCGCCTCCTCCTCCTCCTCAACCTCGGCACGTTGCACGTGTACCCGCACAATGTCGCTCTCGGGCGGGTTGAGCACGGTCACGCCCAACGGGATATCCAGGTCGGCAAAGGTGATCGTCGAATGCAGATCGACTAGCACACTCACGTCGACCGTGATGGCGCCTGGCAGGTCTTGCGGGAGGCACTCGATCTCGATCTCCTCCACGAGCTGGCTCACCGTGCCGCCGAGCAGCAGTGCGGGCGCGGTCCCCACCAGAACGATGGGCACGACGCTGGTGATGGTCTGCCCGGCCGTGACCTTGTACAGGTCGACGTGGAGCAGGGCGTGGCTGACGGGATCGCGCTGCACCTCGCGGAAGAGGGCCATCGTCGAGGCGTCAGCGCCTTCGATCTGCAACTCGAGCAGTCGGTTGGTGCCCGCGCGTCGATACACGCTCTCGAGCTGTTGGCGTGCAAACTGCAATGACGTGCTGGTGGCTTCACGCCCATAAATAACCCCGGGCACCCAGCCGGCGCGACGCAACGCCTTGGGCTTGCACGCCTCGCGCGGCTTGGCATTCAGAATGATGGTCTCGGCCATGGCTCTGTTCTCCTGTACAGTGCGACGCTCGGGATATCGGCTGCCCAAGATACCCGGACGCAGCCAGCCCTCGCACCCACCTATAGACGTGTCGTCATTATAGCCGTTGCCTGGCCATGGCCCAAACCGCGCGATTCCCCGTGCTTACTGATTGCGCCCGCGCACCATCTTGAGCCAACGCAGGATGCTGCGCGTCACCTGGATGGCATAGGCGGCATCTTCGGTGGTCGGGCGCAGCCCCCGGTGGATGATGTCGTTGCGCAGGTTATTGATCTCGATGAACCGTGCCCAGAGCTCGGGGTTGTCTCGCTTGAGGCTAAAGCCGCTATAGCGACGCAGCAGCGCCTCGAGCTTGGAGGTCAGGCTACGGGTCGAGAGCGCATGGTCGATCTCGGCATCGGTCATGCCTTGGCGCTTCATCCCGTGCGTTAGCAGGCCCGCCACGGCGGCCTCGATGGTGGTGTGGCAGGTGGCGATGGCCTGGCGAGGAAAGCGCTGTGCCATGGCGCGCTCGGCCTCGATGAGCAGGTCGTCGGCCAGGCCCACGGGTTCCTCGCGCTCCAGGCCCAGGCGCAGCTCTTGGTACCACTGCTTGGTCTCGTGCGAGAGGTCAAAGCGCTCGCCGAGGGCCTCTTCACGCAGGATGATCTCGTCTTGTAGTGGATCCTCGGCCAAGACGGCGCCGTTGTCATCGCGCACGGTGACGTCGATGTCGTCTCGGCGCAGGTCGAACACGTGATAGAGCTTGGCCTTGCCGCGCACCACGGCGATGAGGTTATTGAAGGCGGCCAGCGCGGCGGCGGCAAACGCTGCGCGCTGCGCGTCAAAGGTGGCCGAACGCCAGTCGACGTCGTCATCGAGGGGCCGCACGATCGTGGCCCCCGAGTTCATCGAGCCGAGCGAGGCGCCGTCGCGCCCAAAGACGACGCGCAAGACAAAGGGATGGTCGTACCAGCTATACGACGTCACCTCGTCGCCCTGGGGATATGGCGGCAACGCGCCCGACGTCTCGGGCTGCGCCGAGACCGTGAGGAATGGTGTGAACGCCAGATCGGTGACGTGTACCATCTGCACCCCCGACGGGGTGTTCACACGATAAAGCCCGCCGCAGATGCCGAACGGCAGGCTGGCAAAGGCGACCAGGACAGGCATAACGCTCCTTGTGGGCGGATGGCGCCAGTCTAGCGCAATGCTGCGGCGCTTACCAATCGCGCGGGGTGACTCGCCGCTGTCTCTTGACCTCGGCGCGCCGCCGCTTGCTTTCGAGTCGCCGCTCGATCACAGCCCTCGATGGGTGCGTGGGCACACGGCGCTTGGGCACATGCAGCGCCTCGCGCAACACCTCGCGAAAGCGCGCCAGCACCTCTTGCCGGTTGCGCCACTGGCTGGCGTATTCGTCGGCGGCCAGGTGCAGCACTCCCCGCGAGTCGAGCTGCCGGGCCAGGCGCGCCAGTAACAGCGCGCGTTGCTCGTCAGACAGGGCCTTGGAAGTGGCCACGTTGTAGAGCAGCTCGACGCGCGTCGACGTCTTGTTGACCTTCTGGCCGCCCGGCCCAGCGCTGCGACTAAAGCGCAGCTCGATCTCATCCTGCGGGATGGACAGCTCGGGCGTCACATAGAACCGCTCGGGCAAGATCACGCTCCTCTCGCCGCGCGAACCCTGTTGACTTGACGGTTGGCGGCCAACGCCGACTTAGCTAGACTGATCGCAGCGCATCCTCTATAGGTCGGGGAGGGAGTATGCGAGCGAGGCCCTTTGTCTTGGGCGTAGCGGGCGGCAGCGGCTCGGGCAAGACCACGGTGGTCGAGCAGATCATCGAGGCTCTGGGCGCTACCCAGGTGACCGTGTTGCACCATGACGCCTACTATCGCGACCGCAGCGACCTCTCTTTGGCTGAACGCCAGACCATCAACTATGATCATCCCGACTCGCTAGAGAACGAGCTGCTCATCGCGCACCTCGAGGCCCTGCTACGCCGCGAGCCGGTGGAGGTGCCCGTGTATGACTTTAGCCAGCACGCCAGGCTGCGCCAAACCGAGCGCCTGCTGCCCGCCGACGTGATCATCGTCGAGGGCATCCTCGTCTTTCAGGATGCGCGCCTACGTCAGTTGATGGACCTGCGCATCTTTGTCGAGACCGACGCCGATGTGCGCTTTATCCGGCGGCTCAAGCGCGACATCGAGGAGCGCGGGCGCACGCTCGATTCGGTGGTGACCCAGTATCTGGCCACGGTGCGGCCGATGTATCTCGAGTTCGTCGAGCCGAGCAAGCGCTATGCCGACATCATCATCCCCGAGGGCGGCTATAACACCGTGGCCATCGACCTGGTGGTCACCAAGCTCCGCGAGACGCTGGCCCGCTAGCTCCGGCGTCATCCCCAGTCGGCGCGGAGTTGTCCACAGATATCCACCGTGGACAGTATCATCTGTGGATAACTGTGGATAACCCCGAGCCAGCGCCGCTCTCAGCCCGTGAAAAAGATGCGCCGCAGATCCTCGCGGCTGAGGCGACCGGCCGCCAAGTGTCGGCGCACCTCGTTCATCTGTTGCACCAGCGGGATCGTCACAAACGGCCTGCGCTTTTCGGACACCGGCGGCACCGTAGTCGGCAGCATCACGGGGTCGTCGTGCAGCAAGGCCAGTACGGCGTCGAGCGCCGGGCCGGTCTGTACCAGGGCGTTGTGGCTCATCTCGACATAGTAGGTGGTCACCTCGGGCAAGGTGGTGGACCACAGAGGCACCTGTTCATCGCCCGAGTTGGGGCCTTGGGCCTGGTACTCGGGCACAAGCACCGGCGAGCCGTCATCGCCGACCTCGCGATGCACGCCGATGATAGTCTCACTATGGCAACCCGCCAGCTCGATCTGCTCGATGTCGGGCTGCCTACGGCGCACTTGCTTGTGGAACGCCAGCGCATCGGCCAGCAGGTCTGCGCGGAGCTGCTCGAGCCCCCAGGCGCGCGCATCATAGAGATCCCAGTCGCACGGGTAGCCGTCGCTGCCATACAGCAGCTCGGGCGGGGGCGGCAACAGCTGGTAGACCGAGGGCAAGTTGGAGGCAAAGCTCACGACGTCGTTGTTGGGGTTGAGGTGGCGTAGCTGTCGGGAGGCCATTGCCTCGCCGACAAAGAGCAGCGCCGCCTCGGGGGCACCCTGGAGCGGCGTGCCCAGCATGATCACCCGCTCGACGCGCCGCTCGGCCTGGCGCGGATGGCGTGCCAGGTAGGCGCGGGCGACCAGGCCGCCCATGCTGTGCCCGATGAGCGTAAACCGCCGCTCGGGCGCGGCTATGGCCCAGCGTTCGAGCGAGGCGGCCAGGATGTCGGCGGTCCGGCAGATGCTGTGTCGCCAGTCATAGGGGAACTCGTACAGGCGCGTCTCGCGAGCCAGGGTGAGGATGATCTGCAGATAGGTGAGTTTCTCGATGCCCAAGGGCATGATGTCGACGTCTGGCGAGCGGTCGCTGACCCCGTCGTCGTCCAGGTCGAGCAGGTTGAGGTGCCCATCGAGCAACACCTGCGGATTCAACCACAACGGTGCGCTGATGCCACGCACGCTGCTGAGCTGTGAGCCCATGATGCCGGGGATGAACACCGTGGCCTTGCGCGGGTGATCGCTGGGGGGCTGGTCGAGCAACGCGCGTACCTCGGCTGCTTCGCGATCGCTCAACACCAGGTCGAGCAACAGATGTGGCTTGATTCTGCTCAGGCTCCGCCCCAAGTCGGCGGGCATCGTCTCGATCTGTGAGAGCATCCATTGGGCGATGGCGTTGGTCAGATCCATATTCAGACTCCTGTCGTCGGTGCTCCCCGCGACGGCGTTCGCCCGCCGTCCTCTTCGGCTTGAGCGGCTGGCCGCTCAAAGATCTCGGGGTGCTCGATCCCGTGCAAGATCGTGCGCACAATGAGCGCCGACACGTGATCCAAATCGCGATAGGTCTCGGGGCCGCGAGCGCCGCCCAGCACGGCCCAGATAGCGTCGGCCAGCGGGCGCCCCTGCTCATCGGTCTCGATCTTTTCGACCAGTTCGGCCACCTGCGCCGAGAGTGAACTGCCTCGGCAGCTCTCAGCCACGGCGCGGATGAGGCCAAACCACTGCTTGATGACCGCGGCCGCCGCTGGCGATCGGGAGAACGTCTGCTGCGTGCGTCGGCGCCAGGCAGCAACGCCGTCGGCATCGCCCCGCGCCTCGGCGATGCGTTGGAGCAGGGCATAGACCTCCCACGGCGCATTGCCGCCGCCCACGGCTTCGCCCGCCTGCCGAGCTTCTTCGGCATACCGTTCGGCTTCTTCGAACTGATGCTGGCCGAGGGCTAATTCGGCCAGTGTGCGCAGCGTCGTCAGCAGCAGGGCGGGCTGCTCTTGCTGGCGATAGACTTCAGCGGCGGCCAGTAGGTCGGCGCGAGCCAGCTCGAGCTGGCCCAACCTGGCCTGGAGGCGAGCCCGCTGCCCGAGGTACTGCGCGCGCTGCAGGGGCAGGTTAGCCGCCGTGGCCACGGCGATGGCGCGGCTCAAGGCCTCGCTCGCGGCAGGCAGGTCACTGCGCGCGGCCTCTTGCACGGCAGCGACCTGCGCCCACACGCCACAGAGCGCCGCCCAAGCCTGAGCTTCTTGCAGGCTGACAGTCGCCTCTTGCAGATGCTTGAGGGCCACGTCGGGCTGGCCGTGGCCGACGGCCGCGGCGCCCAACTGACTCTGGAATAGCCCCACCAGCTCGCGATTGCCCATGCTCTGGGCCAGGTCGAGCCCGCGCTGCGCCGCTTCTTCAGCGGCGTCGGCTTGGCGTGCGGCGAGCAACATCTCGGCGAGCTCGCGCCAACACTCGGCCTCGGCCGCGCGCGCTTCGGGCAGTCGATGGGCTTGGCTGAAGAGGTGAATGGCCTGGCGCAGGGCAGCCACGGCCATCTCGGGCCGCGGCGAGAGGCGGAGCACCGAGGCGAGCATCTGGAGCGCCAGGCCCTGATCGAACGTGGCCTCGGGCGCGGGATAGCTCTGCCCGTTTTCATGGCCCAGCCGCTCGACCAACCCCTGGAGCAGCGCCAACCCTTGCTCGCCGTGGCCGCTCTGGAGCAGCAGCTCGGCCTGACGCAAGATGAACTGCACGGCCGGTCGGCTCAGCGGCCCCTCAGGGGGAACTGCGGCCGCAGCGGCGCGGTCGATCTTGGCGCGGAGCGCGGCGGCCGTCTCGCTCAAGGCCAACCGGTCGAGCTGTGCCGCGGCAAGTTGGGCTAGCTCGGCGGCACTCGACAGCTCCTCGGCGGCCAGGGCCAGGTCGACGGCCGTGGCGAGGTTGGCCAACTCTAGGCGCAGTAGCCGGCGCGTCAACCCGGGCAACTGTTGTTCGCCGCGCGGCAGCCAGGTGAGCAGGCCGAGAGTCGTCTGCAGGTAGCGTGGTGCCAGGGCCTGGCGCTGTCGTGGGGGCACGTGGCGCGCCAGATGGTCGGCGAGCGCCGGATGGAGGGCGATGCGCGGGATATTCAGCCCTTCGAGGCGCTGCTCGGCCAGCGCGCCAGCGGCCAAGAGCGTCGGCTTGAGGCGAGCCCAGACGGCCTCGTCGAGCTCCACGGCACGCAGCGTCATGGGTTCCAGAAAGCCCTGCGCCCAAAGCCCGAGCGCATGGACCGCCAGGCGCTCGTCGGGAGAGAGCTCAGTGAGCAATAGCTCCAAGCCCAGGGCGACACTCTGCTCGCTCTGGCGGGCTGCGCCTCCCGCCGCGCCTGGCAACAGGCGCTCGGCGTCGGCGGCCAAGGAGTCGATGGTGGCGCTCTTGAGCCGCGCACTGGCGCAGCGCAACGCCAGGGCGTTGCCCCCCAGCAGCTCAAAGAGGCGCTCGATGGCGCCGGCCTCGCTGGCCGAGCCGCCGAGGTCGCCAGTATAGGCCGCTACCAAGGCGGCGGCCTGGTCGAGCGGCAGCTCGGGCAGGGCGAGGGAGGTGGCCTCCAGCGCCGCTAGCTCGGGGGGATAGTTGGCGCTGTCGCAGAGGCACAGCAACCGACAACCCGGCACGTGGGCTAGTTCGCGGGCCAGGGCCAACAGCCGCGCCCGCGCCTGGTCGTTGTAGGCCAGCGCGTCGGGCGAGAAGGCCGCCTCGAGATTGTCCCAGATGAGCAGGGTCGGCGCCTCGCCCAAGACCGTGGTCACCTGCGCGGCAGTCTCACCGTCGGCCAAGTTGGCGTTCGGGCCGAGCAACTGTTCGGCGAGGTCGTGCACCAGCACGTCAGAGAGCAAGCCACCGCTCAGGCTGGTATACACCACCCGTGCCACAGCGCCGGTGCGCACGAGCCAGCGCGCCATCCACGAGGCCAGCGCCGTCTTGCCGCGGCCAGGGGGGCCATAGAGGCACACCGGGTGCTGCCCCTCGGCCAAGAGCGCTGCTTCTAGGGCGGCCCGCTCGCCGCCGCGCCCGACGAAGGGGGCATCGGCCGACTCGGGCAAGCCCCCGGCGAGCGGCTGCTCGGGCAGGCGCCGCCAGGAGGGCAGCAATCCGCTTTCGGGGAAGGGCACCACGCGCGCCACGCCAGACTCGGCGGTGAACGTGGGGCGCAACGTCTGCCCCGGTTGGGCAGACCAGCGCATCCACTCTTCTTGGGCCAACGCCTGGCGAGCGCTTTCCGCGGCAGCGGCGATCGGCTCTCCGGCGAGGAGCTCGCTGAACAGCACGAGCAGCGTCTCTTGCACCTGAGTGGGTGTGGCCTGGCCGCTCAGCCCAAGCCAGGGCGCGGACCCCGCCGGCAGCTCGGGCGCCGCAGAGTCATCGCTGGCCACGAGCACTGTCAGCGGCACCGCCGCCGCGGCCTGGGCCAGCGCGGTGAGCGGAGCCGCGCCGTCGGGCCAGGGCACCAGTCCGTCGGCCAGGGGCGCCACTACACAGACCATGTCGATGTTGGGCGAGCCAGCCAGGCGCTCGACGAGCCGCGCATACGACGGTGGGCGCAGCCACTCGATCGCGATGGCTTGCCCCTGAGCCTCAGCCGCAGACAACGCGGCAGCGGCCCGATCGAGAGCAGCGGCGGTGATTTGCGGGGCGCAGACCAACAGACGTAGGGGGGCGCTGGGTTCAGACACGGCTCCTCCGAGGCGCAGAGATAACAAGCGCATTATAGGCTCGATAGACTCTTTGGTCAGCATGGGTTGCTGGGTATACTATAGGTTGTTCTCATGGGAGGTGCCCAGGGTGTACACCGTTTCGGTGCGGCGGCATTTCGACGCAGCCCACGCTTTGCGGGGCTATCAGGGCAAGTGTGAGCGTCTGCACGGCCACCGCTTTGAGGTGGTCGTGTCGGTCCAGCGTGCACAGCTGGACGAGGTTGGGTTATCGTTGGATTATGGTACAATCAAGCAGGAGCTCGACGCGGTGTTGGCCGCACTCGATCATACCAACCTCAACGAGCTTGCACCGTTCACCACGCTCAACCCGAGTTCTGAACACATCGCCGCGTATATCTATGACCGCCTGTCTGCACGATGGGGAGAGTCTCTCTCTCAGGTGCAGGTGTTCGAGTCGCCCGATGCGTGGGTGACCTATACTCCCGATCATTCAGCAATGCCTCTGGAGGCAGAAGAGTTCGATGGCCAAGCGAATCAGTGATCTGAACGAGTTCGACCGGTGGCTGGATACAGCCCCGCCAGAATACGAAGAGTTGCCGCAACTGCCCGTGCTCGCGCTGCGCGACTCGGTCATGTTCCCCCATATGATGGTGCCGCTGCTGGTGGGGCGCGACCGCTCGATCCACGCGGTCGAGGCGGCGATGGCCGCCGATAACCGAATGCTCGCCCTTGCCCAGCTCGACGAAGAGATCGAGGTGCCCGAGGTCACCGATCTCTATCGTATGGGCACCGAGGTGATCATCGGGCGCAAGCTGTTGATGCCCGATGGTAGCCTCAGTATCTGGGTGCAAGGGCAGCGCCGCGTGCGCGTGGCCCAGTTCGTGCAGACCGACCCCTATATCGCGGCGACGGTCGAGCCGGTAGAAGAGACCGCGCATACCGACATGCAGACCGAGGCGCTCAAGCGCGCCGTGCTGCGTAGTTTTCATCGTGTCCAAGAGCTGAGCCAGAACATCCCCGAAGACGCCTATGTCGCCGCGGTGAACGCCGAGACGCCCGGCCTGCTGGCCGATCTGGTGGCCTCGGTGCTGGGGTTGACGGTGCAAGAGCGCCAGACGCTGCTCGAGAACCTCGACGGCAACGACCGCCTCAAGGCGGTGCAGCGCATCCTGGCCGCCGAGCAGGATGTCCTCGAGCTCGAGAGCCAGTTGCAGTCGCAGGTGCAGCAAGAGATCGACAAGGGCCAGCGCGAGTATTTCCTGCGCGAGCAGATGCGCGTCATCCAGTCCGAGCTGGGTGAGGGCGACCCCTATACCCAAGAGGTCGAGGAGCTGCGCAAGACCATCGCCAATATGGCGCTGCCCGACGAAGTGCGCGAGCGCGCGGAAAAAGAGCTGTCGCGGCTCGCCTCGATGTCGTCCATGTCGCCCGAGACCGGCGTGATCCGCACCTATCTGGATTGGATCATCAGCCTGCCCTGGGGCCAGGAGACCGAGGACAACCTCGACATCGCGCGCGCCCAAGAGATCCTCGAAACGTCGCACTATGGCATCCCCAAGGCCAAGGAGCGCATCCTCGAGCACATCGCCGTCTACTCGCTGGCCCGTGAGAAGATGAAGAACCCGATCCTCTGCTTTGTGGGGCCGCCGGGCACCGGCAAGACCTCGCTAGGCCGCTCGATCGCCGAGGCGTTGGGGCGCAAGTTCGTGCGCGTCAGCCTGGGCGGCATACGCGACGAGGCCGAGATCCGCGGCCATCGCCGCACGTATGTAGGCGCCCTGCCTGGCCGCATCATCCAGACGATGCGCCGCGCTGGCTCGTCGAACCCCGTGTTCATGCTCGACGAGATCGACAAGCTGGGCATGGACTTTCGCGGTGACCCGGCCTCGGCGCTGCTCGAGGTGCTCGACCCCGAGCAGAACTATGCCTTCTCGGATCACTATCTCGAGCTGCCCTTTGACCTGTCTCACGTGATGTTCATCACTACGGCCAACTTCCTCGACCCCGTGCCGCCCGCATTGCTCGACCGCATGGAGGTCATCGAGTTTCCAGGCTATATGGAGGATGAAAAGATCCATATCGCCCGCAAGTTCCTGATCCCCCATCAGATCGAGCAGAACGGCTTGCAGGAGCTCAAGTTCACCGAGGGGGCGCTGCAGACGCTCATCCGCGAATACACCCACGAGGCGGGCGTGCGCAACCTCGACCGCGAGATCGCCACGATCTGCCGCAAGGCGGCGTTGCGCATCGCCGAGGGCAAGCCGCCCTTGCGCAGCGTGACGGCGCAGTCGCTGACCAAGCTCCTGGGGCCGCCGCGTTATCTCAACGACGTCGTGGGCCAAGAGGATCAGATCGGCGTGGCCACCGGCCTGGCCTGGACAGAGGCGGGCGGCGACACCATGTCGATCGAGGTGACCATCGTGCCCGGCAAGGGCCAATTGCTGCTCACCGGCCAGTTGGGCGACATCATGCAAGAGTCGGCCCAGGCGGCGTTGAGCTATGCCCGCTCGCGCGCCGAGGAGTATGGCTTTGACGATGTGGATTTCGACAAGATCGACATTCACATCCACGTGCCCGAGGGCGCCGTGCCCAAGGACGGCCCGTCGGCGGGCATCACCATCGCCACGGCGCTGATCTCGGCGCTCACTGGTCGCGCGGTAGACCACCTGGTCACGATGACCGGCGAGATCACGCTGCGCGGGCGGGTGCTGCCCATCGGTGGCCTGCGCGAAAAGGCGCTGGCCGCCCACCGTGCGGGCCTCAAGACGATCCTAGTGCCCAAGCAGAACGACCGCGACATGGTCGAGGTGCCCAGGCACCTGACGCGCGATATGCGCTTTGTCTTTGTCGACAATATGGATCAGGTGGTGCCCGTGGCGCTGCGCTCTCAGACTGACCAGCGCGCGCGCAATCGCTTCTTGCAATAACGCAGGTAGATCATCGGTGAGGGCCGCACATGCGTCGTTGTGCGGCCCTCTTTGTTTATGGTGCTGCCCTAGGCGGCGGAACGCGGGCCGCCCTCGTGCGTATCGGTAGACGAAGCGTTGCGCGACCGCGAGGAGGGTGGGCAGATGAAGCACAAGGGTCTGTGGTATGCCGGCACACTGTGCATCCTATTCGGGCTCATTCTGCTGCTGATCCAGTTCACGCACGGCGTGGCGCCCGGTATCTTGGGTTGGGGCCGCCTCTGGCCACTGCTGGTGCTGTATGTCGGGTTCGCCTTCTGGCTGCCCTTGCTCCTTTGGTGGCGGCGCCGCACCGAGATCGCCGGCCTGGCCATGCCAGCCAGTATCCTCACGATGAACGGCGCCGTGCTGCTCTACCAGGCGGTGACCAAGCACTGGGCCTCGTGGGCCTATCTCTGGCCGCTAGAGCTGGTGGCCGTAGCATTCGGCCTGGTGGCGATGTATGCGCTCGGCCAGCGCGACCGAGGCTTGCTGACGGCGGCGGGCATTGTAGGGGGCATCGGGCTGCTCTTCCTGCTGATCTTGGGCACGGCCTTCTCGCCGTGGCTCCGCCTGGCCCTGCCGACGCTGCTCATCGTGGCCGGCCTGCT
Organism: Anaerolineales bacterium; assembly: GCA_039680625.1. Classification (GTDB taxonomy): domain Bacteria; phylum Chloroflexota; class Anaerolineae; order UBA1429; family UBA1429; genus JAAYDS01. Next base: position 17,990 of record JBDKSN010000196.1, read on the forward strand.
CCTGTTCTTGCGTGGATCTCGACAACGCGCCCAAGAGGACGGGCCGCGACCCTAGAGGCTCAGCGCAGCAAAAAGGGGCTGGCGATCGGCCAGCCCCTCGGCGTGGTTGTGGACGCTCACTTTTTCAGCGTCTGGATCAGGATCAAGATGCCCACGGCGATGAGGCCCAGTGGCCACAGCTCGTTGAGAAACGAGAGCACGTTCAGGTTGCGCAGCAGGAGCAACAGCCCCGCAGCGACGAGGATGGCGCCGCCGATCAGCTCGCGATCTCCCGACTGAGCGCCGCCCCAGCGCCGCGCCCGGAACTCGTTGAAGGTGGTGCGCATCTCCTGGGCATTCTGGCGGATCGAGTCGTCATGGTCGGCCAGCGGCGTGTCGCGGCGCGGGACAAACAGCCACAGCAAGAGATAGAGCGGCAGGCCTACGCCCGAGAACATGACGGCCAGCGTGATAAAGAGCACGCGCACGAGGGTGGCATCGACGTGAAAATACTCGGCCAGCCCACCACAGACGCCGCCAAAGATGCGGTTGGTGTCGCTGCGATAGAGACGGTTCATCCTCTGCTCCTGGGTCGGCGTTGCGCGAGATCGAGCCTCTGCGGCTGCCGACACGCCCTATACGCGCCGCGCGCGGGGCGGTTGCATAGCCGTGGCCTTCGCGCTAATGGCGGCCGAACTCGCGCTCGATCTGCGCCGCGCTGAGGTGCACCATCGTCGGGCGGCCATGCGGGCAGGTGTGGGGCAGCGCGGTGGCCTCGAGCTGGCGGATGAGGTCGCGCATCTCGACGGGCGTGAGGGTCTGCCCAGCGCGGATGGCCGTGTGGCAGGCCAGGGTAAAGAGCAGCTGGTCTTCCCAGTGAAAGCCGGCCCCGCCCTCGACAGCCGCGTCGAGCATCTCGAGCACGGCGGCAGCTACATCTTGCCCGACGAGGCTGGCAGGAATGCGCTTGACGGCAAAGGTCGTGCCCCCAAAGGGCAGGATCTCAAAGGCATAGTTGGCCAGCTCGGCGAGGTGTTCTTCGAGCAAGGCGGCCTGTTGCGGCGTGACCTCGATGAGCAGTGGCTCGAGCAGCTCTTGCCCGGGCACGTTGAGCGCGGCGCGTTGGGCGCGCAGCTCTTCATAGCGGATGCGCTCGTGAGCGGCGTGCTGGTCGATCAGGTATAGGCCGCCCGGGCCTTCAGCGACGATGTACGTCTGGGCGATCTGGCCTACCACGCGGAGCATGGGCAACCGCGCCGTGGGCGGGGCGGTTTGTGCGCCAGCGTCGAGGGCCGGCTCGTCGTGCTGGGTGAGCGGCGTCACGCCGGGCGCTAGCGGAAAGGCGCCCTGCGCCAACCCGTCGTCGTTCGGCGTATAGACGTCGATGACGCGCGAGGGGTGCTCGTGGCGCCAGGCGGCCGTGGCCAGGCCTGGCACCGAGACCACCGGCACCGGATGTTGCGCCTGCAACGTGGCGTGCACGGCGCGCTGCACGGCGCTGAACACCACGCGCGGATCGCGAAAGCGAACCTCGCGCTTGGTGGGGTGGATGTTCACATCCACTTGGTCTGGCGGCACGGCGATGTTGAGGATGGCCACGGGATAGCGCCCCTGCGGCAGCAGCGTGCGATAGGCCTCGCGAATGGCAAAGGCGAGGGACTGGTCTTGGATCCACCGGCGGTTGACGAACAGCACGATGTCGTTGCGGTTGGCGCGCTGCACGGCCGGGCCGCCGATCAGGCCCGACACGCGGATGGCCTGGGCGTCGCCCTCTGGCTCGGCCAGCGCGAGCATCTCTTGGGCGATGTCGAGGCCATAGATGGCCAGTACCACGTCGCGCAGGGCGCCGGTGCCGTCGGTGCGCAGCATCTGGCGGCCGTTGTGCTCCAGGCGCAGGCGCAGCTCGGGGTAGGCCAGGGCATAGCTCGCGGCCAACCGGCTGATATGGCCCGCCTCGGTCGGGTCGCTCGCCAAGAAGCGCAGACGCGCTGGGGTGTTGAAGAACAGGTTCTCGACCGTCACGGTGGTGCCCTGCGGCCTGGCCTGTGTGGCGCGTTGCACGATCTTGCCGCCCTCGATGCGCAACTGGGTGCCGGCCTCCTCGCCCAGGGCGCAGGTCGATAGAGTGAGCTGCGACACCGCGGCGATGCTCGCCAGCGCCTCGCCCCGAAAGCCCAACGTCTGCAGGTGATACAGCTCGTCGGCTGTCGAGAGCTTGCTGGTGGCGTGCCGCTCAAAGGCCAGCTCGACCTCGCCGGCCGCGATGCCGCTGCCATCGTCGCTGACGCGGATCAGTCGCTTGCCGCCCTGCGCCACCTCGATGCCGATCTGGGTGGCGCCGGCGTCGATGGCATTCTCGACGAGCTCCTTGACCACCGAGGCGGGGCGCTCGATCACCTCGCCAGCGGCGATTTTGGCGGCGATGTCGGGCGCGAGTACGTGAATGGGCATAGACTGGCCTTCTCTCTTGCAGTAACTAGGCCTATTCTACCACAGCCAGGCGGGGCGCGTTTGACGTCGGGCCGTGCCCCGCGCTAAGCTCGGCCGACACCGATGGGGGGCAGATCGATGGCAGAGCTCCATTCGACAGTGGCAGTCGCGGCGACGCCCAAGCGCCGCTGGCAACACTGGTTGGTGCTGTTGGTGGGCATCTTGGCCACGTCGACGGGGTCGATCCTCACCCGCCTGGCCTCGGCGCCGCCCTTGGCCGTGGGCGCCTGGCGGCTGAGCCTGGCCACGCTGTTGCTGACACCGGTGGCCCTGGGGCCGTTCCGCCGTGAGTGGCGGTTGCTCGCGGCTCGCGAGCGCTGGTTGGTGGCTGGAGCGGGCGCGTGCCTCTCGCTGCACTTTGCCTTTTGGATTAGCTCGCTGAGCTATACCAGCGTGGCCAGCTCGGTGGTGCTGGTGTCGACCAATCCCCTCTGGGTGGCGCTGATCCTGCGCCTGCGCGGCGAACGCATCGCTCCGCGCAGCCTGGTGGCCATCGCCATTGCCCTCGCGGGCACGGTGGTCATCGGCGCGGGTGACCTGACCCTCTCGCCACAGACGCTGTTGGGCGATGCCCTCGCCGTGTTGGGGGCCGTGGCTAGTTCGGCCTATTTCCTGTTAGGGCGCGCCGTGCGCGTCAAACTGTCGACGTTGGCCTATGTCTGGCCGTGCTATGCGCTGGCTGCGGTGTTGCTCTGCGGCTATGCGCTCCTGGCGGGGCAGCCGCTGGGTGGCTATGACCTGGCGACCTATGGCTGGTTTGCGCTCCTGGCGCTGGGGCCGCAGATCCTCGGCCATTCGTCGTACAACTGGGCGCTGGGCTACTTTTCACCCATCCTGGTGACCCTCGCCCTGCTGGGCGAGCCGGTCGGCGCGTCGCTGCTGGCCTATCTCGTGTTGGGCGAGGCGCCCACGCTGGGCGTGTGGCTCGGCGGGCCGCTTATCTTGGCCGGGATCGTGCTGGCCGCCTGGCAGGAGCGGCGCACCTAGGGCGAGGCGCGCCCCCAACCAGCGGCCTTTGACACTGGCCCGCGCCCTTCGTATGATGCCCATAGTCAGGCGCGAGGAGGCGATCTCCTCGCGCTCGCGTGTTCCGGGAGGTGCCCTCATGGCCATGGATTGGAACCAGCTCTATAGTGAGCGCTTGCGCTATATGACCACTTCGGCCATCCGCGAGATCCTCAAGGTGGCCCAGTCGCCCGAGGTCATCTCGCTCTCGGGAGGCTGGCCTGAGGCCGACCTGTTCCCCATCGCGCAGCTCGAAGAGATCGCCAGCGACGTGCTCCGCAACAAGCCGCGCGAGGCGCTGCAATATGGCTTGACCGACGGCTCGGTGGGGCTGCGTCAACAGCTCGCCGCCGAGATGCAGGCGCAGGGCATCCCCGCGACGGTCGAGAACATCGTCATCACCTCAGGGGCGCAACAGGCCATCGACCTGCTGGGGCGCATCTTGGTCGACGAGGGCGACGCCGTGATCGTCGAGTCGCCCACCTTTATGGGCGCGGTGCAGTCGTTCCGCGCCTACAACCCGCGCCTGATTCCCCTGCCGATCGACAGCGACGGCGCTTGCGTCGACGAGCTGCCCGCACTGATCGCCCAACATCGGCCCAAGCTCATGTATCTGTTGCCCACCTTCCACAACCCGGCCGGCGTCTGTATGAGCCTCGAACGGCGCCGTCGGGTGGTGCAGATCGCCAATGAGTTGGGCGTGGCCATCGTCGAGGACGACCCCTATGGGCAGTTGCGCTACTCGGGCCAGCCGTTGTCCACCCTGGCCGCGCTGGACAGCGCTCTGGCGGGCGAGGGCCAGGTGGGCCACGCCGTGATCTATCTCGGCACCTTTTCCAAGACGTTGACGCCCGGCCTGCGCGTGGCCTGGGCCGTCGCCCCCGTCGATGTGGCCCGCCAACTGGTGATGGCCAAGCAGGGCGCCGACTTGATGACCAACTCCTTGGCGCAAGAGATCGCGGCCGAGTTCATGCGCCGGGGCTGGCTGGCGCCGCAGGTGGCGCGCATCCGCGACACCTACCGCCTGCGCCGCGACGCCATGTGCGCTGCCATCGCCGAGTTCTTTCCTGCCGAGGCCGCCTACTATACGCCAGAGGGCGGGCTGTTCCTGTTCGTCACGCTGCCCGAGGGCCTCGACGCCACGGCGATGCTCCCCGAGGCAATGGCCCATAACGTGGCCTATGTCCCCGGCCAGCCGTTCTATGTCGACGGCCGGGGGGCCAACACCCTGCGGCTCTCGTTCGCCAGCGTGCCGCCCGAGGTCATCCGCGAGGGCGTGCGGCGCGTGGGAGAGGTGATCAAGGCCAATCTCGTGCGCTCGTCGTGCGGCGGCGGGCCGAACGCTTGACCCTGTCTATAAAGCGCCTAGAATACGGGCCAGATGATACCTGGCTCGATCGCGCGTCGGTCGGCCATTGCGGAGGATGAAGATGCCCCTCTATGAGTTCCATTGCCATCATTGCGGCGAGACCTTTACCGTGCGTCGGCCGTTCTCGGCGGCCAAAGAGCCGGCGGCTTGCCCGAGCTGCGCCAGCGCCGACACCACGCGCGCCTTTGCCACCTTTGCCTGCACCGCCCAGGGCAGCGGCGGCGAGTCGCAGTCGATCGGTGGCGGTGGCTGCGCCGGTTGCGCCGGTGGCCACTGCGCCAGTTGTGGCCACTGAGGTCGGTCGGGATCCTAAGCGGGCCGCCTGGGCCTCCGGGCGGCCTGTTTTTGTGTTTGGGGATAGGGGACGATGGCTGAGCACCACTGGTCGGTGACGTTCGATTTGCTCCACACCGACGCCGAGAGCATGGCGCGGGTGGGCCTGATGCATACGCCTCACGGCGACGTGCCCACGCCCGTGTTCTGCCCGGTGGGCACGCAGGCGACGGTCAAGGCCATCTCGCCGCGCGAGCTGCACGAGTTGCAGGCGCACTTGATCTTGGGCAACACCTATCACCTCTACCTGCGCCCGGGCGCCGACCTGATCGCCGAGCTGGGCGGGCTGCATCGCTTCATGGGCTGGGACGGCCCCATTCTCACCGACAGCGGCGGCTTTCAGGTGTTCAGCCTCGAAGGGCTGCGGCGCATCGGCGATGACGGCGTGGTCTTTCGCTCGCACATCGACGGCTCGCTGCACACCTTCACCCCCGAGCTGGTCATCGATATTCAGGAAAAGCTCGGCTCTGACATCGCCATGGTGTTCGATGAGTGCGCCGAGCCCCATGACTACGCCTATGCGCAAGCGGCCATGGAGCGCACCCATCGTTGGGCCGAACGCTGCCTGGCGGCGCATCGCCGGCCCGATCAGTCGCTATTCGGCATCGTGCAGGGCGGCATCCACGAGGACTTGCGCCGGGCCAGCGCCCAGGCCATCGGCAGTATGGGGTTTGCCGGTAATGCCATCGGTGGGCTGAGCGTGGGCGAGACCAAGGCCGAGATGCTCCATATCTTGGACCTGGTGACGCCGCTGCTGCCCGCCGAACGCCCGCGCTACCTGATGGGCGTCGGCTCGCCCGAGGACCTGGTCGAGGGCGTGGCGCGCGGGATCGACATCTTTGACTGTGTGTTGCCCACGCGCCTGGCGCGCAACGGCGCCGTGTTCACGCCCGAGGGGCGGCTCAATTTCCGCAATGCCGCCTACAAGAGCGACCCACGGCCCATCCAAGACGGCTGCGCTTGCTACACGTGCCAGCACTTCTCACGGGCCTATCTGCGGCACCTGATGCTGGCCCAAGAGATCCTGGGCGCGCGACTGAACACGATCCACAACCTGCATTTTCTCCTGGCGCTGATGCGCGACCTGCGAGCGTCGATCCTGGCGGGAACGTTTGCCGATTTCCGCGCGGCGTTCTGGGAGCGCTACCAGGTGGTGGATGGCGCCGCGCGTGAAGAGAGCCGGGCGCAGTGGCGCAGCCGCACGCGACGCGCCGAGGAAAGGAGCGGAACGTGAGCATTTGGGAGGCCATTCTGTGGGGCGTGCTGCAGGGCGCTACCGAGTTCTTGCCTGTGTCGAGCTCGGGGCACCTCGTCTTGGTGCCCTGGCTGCTTCATCTGACGACCCCCGATGTCACCTTTGACGTCATGCTGCACGCGGGCACGCTGCTGGCCTCGCTGGTCTTTTTCTGGGGCGATATCTGCACGCTGCTCAAGGGCCTCTGGGAGAGCATCCGCACCCGCCACCTCACGGCGTCGGGACACATGGCCCTGTTGGTCGTCGTGGGGGTCGTGCCTGCCGGCCTGGCCGGCGTGCTCTGGGAGGATGTCGTCGCATCAGCCTTTGGCGCGCCCGCAGTGGTTGCCGCTTTGCTCTTGGTGACGGGCGCGTTGCTGGCCCTGGGCGAGCGCGTGGGGCGCCGCGAGCGCAGCCTGGCGTCGCTCACCTGGCGCGACGCGCTCTGGATCGGCCTGGCGCAGTGCGTCGCGCTCTTGCCCGGCGTCTCGCGGTCGGGCACGACCATCTCGGCGGGCCTGTTGCGTGACCTCGACCGCGAGGCGGCGACGCGCTATTCGTTCTTGCTGGCGATGCCATTGATTGCGGGAGCCACTGGCTATTCGCTGCTTACACTACCCGACGGGGGCGAGGGCGTTTCGCTGGGGCTGCTGGCCGTGGGCCTGATCACCGCCGCGGTGGCGGGCTATGCTGCTCTGCACTGGCTGCTCGGCCTTGTACGCCGGCACAGCGTGTGGCCGTTCGCCATCTATTGCTGGGCGATAGGCACCTTTTGCCTGATCGTGGCGGCCGTGCGGTGAGGGCGCTCCCGCGGCTGCTGGCGTTGGTGCTCGCGCTGCTCACCTGCGGCTGTCAAACCTTGCTCACACCGCTCGACGAGCAGCTGCCCGTAGCCGCGCCCCTGGCCGATGAGGCCGCTGAGCAGCTCGTGTCGCTGGCCGCCTGCTGGGAGGCCGAGCCTTTGGCCGGCCTGTTGCGCGTGGGCTATGAGGGCCAGCATGGCGACGCCACCGTCTTGGTGACGCTGACCGATAGCGCGCAGGTCGTCGCAATGCTCGAGAGCGGGCAGGCCTCGTTGGGGTTGGTCGTCGCGCCCGTGGATACCCGGCCCACCTTGCCCGAGGGCTGGGCGGCCTATGCGTTGGCCCTCGATGGCCTGGCCCTGGTGGCTTCACCCGAGGTGGCGTTGCCCAGTATTTCTACGGTGGACCTGGCCAGACTCTATGCCGGCCGCGTGTTCAGCTGGAGCGAACTGATCGCCGATGCCGACGAGTCCACAGGGGTGCCCATCGTGGTGACCCGCGAGAGCGGCGCGGTGCTGCGGCAGGTGTTCGAGGAGGGCGTCATGGGCGGGCAGCCCATCTCGACCGTGGCCGTGGTGCAGGCCACCACTCAGGCCACGCTCGATTATCTGGCGACCACGCCCGGAGCGTTGGGCTATGTGCCTGCGGCTCAGGTCGACGACCGCGTGCGTGTGGTGGCCCTCGACGACCGACTCCCCACGCCGAGTCAGCTCAAGCGCGGCCGCTACCCGCTGCGTTTCGCGCTCTGGCTGGTGTTGCCCGTGTCCCTCGACGGCCTGGCCGACGCGAACGCCTTGCAGCTGGCCACCTATGCCTTGGGCGCGCGCGGCAGTCGCGCCATCGACGCCGCGTACGCTCGCCCATAGGGCGCGCGGCGTCACGGGCGGACGAAGGGGTTGCTGCTCCTCTCGGCGGCGATGGTCGTACGTGGGCCATGTCCCGGGTAGACGATCGTCTCGGGCGGCAGCGTATAGAGCCGCTCGCGGATCGCGCGAATCAGGTCGGCCGAGCTCGCATCGACGAAATCGGTGCGGCCGATGCCTCCGGCGAACAGCGCGTCGCCGCAAAAGGCCACGCCCTCGCTGGCGAGATAGTAGGTCACGCCGCCCGGCGAGTGCCCGGGCGTGGGCAGGCAGGCGATGCGCAGCGCCCCTAGGGAGAGCACCTCATCGTCATTGAGCAGACGGTCGGCGACGATGGGTGTGGCGCCACCGGGCGCGAACAGGCGAAAGACCATCGGCGGCTCGGCCAGTGGCTGGGCCTCGCGCGCGTGGATGCATACGGGCGCGCCGGTGGCCTCGCGCACGGCGGGCACCGCGCCGGTGTGGTCAAAGTGATAGTGCGTGAGCAAGATGTATTGCACAGCCAGCGCATGTCGCTCGATCACGGCGAGCACCTTGTCGGCCTCGGCGCCGGGGTCGATGACCGCGGCCTCGCCAGTGTCGGCGGCGAGGATGTAACAGTTGGTCTCTATCGGGCCGACCGTGAGCGTTTCCAGGAACACAGCGGGCCTCCCAGGCGATCGTTTGGCCCGATGCTAATGGTTTGCCGGTCGGCTGTCAAAGGTTGCGCCGCCTTGCGCGGCGGTCATGTCAACGCAGCGAAGGAGCCAGCCCATGCGCATGAGTCATCTGTTCGGGCGCACGTTGCGCGAACCTCCGTCAGACGCCCAACTGCCCAGCCATCAGCTCGCTGTGCGCGCCGGGCTGATCCGCCAGCTGGCTCAGGGCAGCTATTCCTTCTTGCCGCTGGGCTGGCGCGTGATGCGCCGGATCGAGGCCATCATCCGCGA
>JBDKSN010000197.1:0-3736 GCA_039680625.1 Anaerolineales bacterium
AGCCCTGGTACTTGGTCTGGAACTCGAGCTGCATCTCGTCGAACTTGACCATCACCGCATCGCTGAGGTCGGGCTTGATGGCAAAGCCGCCCGTGTTGGTGAGGGTGATGTCCTGCTGCCAGGAGGTGCCCGGCGCGGCGACGTTGGCAAAGTTCAGGTGCTGTTGGCCTTCCCAGTCGCCCACCCGCCATTCGTCGGGGGTAGCATAGAGGCCATAGACGCCAGAGGCCACATCGGTGCCACGGTCGGCGTTCACCACGCCAGCGCCCTGCAAGAAGGGGCTGCCCGACGCATCGGTGGCCGAGCTCTTGATGAGCGCCTTGGCCACATCCCACGTGGGCCACTGGCCATAGCGAGCCTTGTAAGCCTGGTAGATCAACGCCAGGTTGCCCGCCGCTGCCGGGGCCGAGCGGCTGGTGCCACCCCACGTCGCCCAAGACTCGGCGCCGTTGAACCCGTAATAGTTCAAGGCCTCGTCGCCCGAGCCGCGGCCGCCGTTGGTGAGCACGTCCACACCCACCGAGCCGTCGTTGTTGGGGCCATGCGAATACCAGTTCGACGCATCGCCATGGACGATCTGGTCGGCGCTGGCGATCGAGTCCCAGTTGGTCGAGCCATACTGTGTCGAGGTGCCCACTTGCAGGGTTGTAGGCCCACCATCGCCCTCTTGCGGGCCATAGCCGGGGCCTTCATTGCCAGCCGAGAACACCCACAGCGACGTGGGCGCCAGGTCGAGGTTGATAGCCGTGATCAACCGGCCAAAATAGCCCCAACTGCCCCACAATTGCTGAAAACTGCCATAGCTGTTACTGGCCACCTGCACTTCATCGCCGCTGTCGGCGATGCCGTCATAGCCCAGCGCGACCACGAGGTATTCGTCTTCGTCGGTGCCACTGTAATAGTGGTTCGAAAAGTCCATCACGCCGACCTCTGGCGCGGCGCCCTGGACCATGCCACCCTCGGCAAAGGGCTGGGCCGTCAGGCCTCCGCTCACCACGCCCTGGGCGGCCACTGCCGAGGCACACTGGGTGCCGTGGCTATAGTCGTCGTCAAAGGGGCCGGTGAAGATGAGCAGCTCGCCGCTATCGGGCACGGCCTTGATCGTGCCGACCTCATCGCCTGGCGCGATGCCCCACAGCCAGTCGACCATGGGTGGCAGGTTAGCACCATCGGCGATCCAGACCAGCAGGCCACCCGAGATGTCGGCATAGCCGTCGTCGTTCATATCGCGATAGCTGATGGGGCTGTCTTGAGTAGTCGGCTTCTCATCGCGAAAGTCCAAGTCGTGGTCGAGGTCGATGTAGACGGTGTCATAGACGCCCGCCTCGTGCTCGTCGACCACGAGGATGGCCACGCGCTCGCCATACGTGCCGCTCAAGTGGCGGTCGTGGTATGTGCCGAGCTTGTACTCACCGCTCAAACTGGTGCCCGTAGTGGTATAGAGATGCGTCGCGCCAGCCACCGGCGTGTACTCTACCTGGCCATTGCCATCGGCCACTGCGGTGGTCGAGGTGTCTGACCAGAGGGCGCCAGCCCAACCCTCAGAGATGCCGTGGGCGCCCAGGTCTTGGTACAAGACCTCTTGCACCCAGTAGGTCATCGAGACTTGGGAAAAGCTCATGGGCCAGCCATAGTAGGGCGAGGAGGGGTCGGTGTTGACCGCATAGGTGCCCTGCAGGTCGGGGTGGGCAAAGTCCACGCCGTCATCGAGGACGCCCACGATGACGCCCTGCCCCGTAAAGCCCTTCTCCCACGCGCCTATGGACTGATGGCCGCCGCGGACATCGAACCAGCCCTGGCCTTGCACCTCGCCTTGAGCGGCGGCGGTGTCGCTCCAGGGCACCTCATTCGCGCGGAGAGCATCGATACGAGCGGCACGTTCAGCAGCACTGAGCGGCTCGGCGCGATCGACGCCCTGCGGCTTGGGGCGCAGCGTCACCGTGGCATCGACCACAGCGACCACGTTGGGATCACTCGCGACCTTGAGCAGGTCGGAGGTTCGAATCAAGCCCTGCACCCGGTGCAGATCAGAGAGCAGCGCGGGCCGCTCGATGGGCTGCTCGAGGTAGCCCCCGACATCGGCGCCGGGCAAGTAGGTGATGCTGACCGCAACGACGTCTTTGCCTCCGTTGCGGGCGGCGTCTTGAAGCAGCGGGTCGATCTTGTCGATGGCCGCCTTTTGCGCTAGCTCATCCCAATTCGTAAGCCCGGAGGCCTTGAGGGCCGCCACCTCGGCGGAGACGGCGCGTTCGCCAGACTCGGCGGGATCTTGAGCAGCCACCTGGACGGGCGCCACGGCCACGTTCAGGGGCAGTACCAGGCAGATGACGAAAAGCAGACGGGCGAGAATCATGACACGTCGCATAGTGCTCGTACCTCCTCAGCGAAACACAAGCATCGTCGTCAGAGCTAGTGCCCGGCCCGATGTAGGCCCGCCTCCTTTCCATCCAAGACGCACACGGCTCAGGGAGCCGTGAGATCATGGCGCCAGTGTAGCGCTCAACTCGCTGTGCTGTCAATGCAAATGACGCAGAACTCGGCAGAGAAGGAGGGTTGTAGGACGAAAAGGGCCTGGCTCCGCCATGACTGGGCTGGGAAAGCGATGAGGGAGCGACCGCTCTTGACCGTCGCTGCGCACGGGGCGTGGGCATCTGCCCCGCTAGCTTTGGGCATCACCCCCGCAGGTGGTAGAATCTGCCCGCACAAGCTGATCGCGGGAGCGAGACATGAACAAGGCCCTGTTGTGGGACATGGATGGCGTCTTGGCCGACTCGGGAGACGCGCACTTTGCCGCCTGGCAAAGCATGTTCCAAGAGCTGGGGCGTAGCATCACCCGGCAAGAGTTCGACGATACGTTCGGCATGGCCAACGGCGCCATCCTGCGGCGTTGGCTGGGCGACGGCCTGTCGGCAGAGCGCAGCGCTGCCCTGGCACGCCGCAAAGAGGAGCTGTTCCGCGAGCACCTCGACCGCGTGCACCTCCTGCCCGGCGTACGCGACTGGTTGGAGTACGCCACCGCGCACGGCTATTACCAGGTGGTGGCCTCGAGCGGCGAGATGGCCAATGTCGTGGCTGTGGTGCACACCCTGGGCGTGGGCAACCATTTCCATAGCCTCCTCTCGGGGGCCTTCCTGCCGCAGAGCAAGCCGCACCCCGCCATCTTCTTGCAGGCAGCCGCGGCCGTGGCGGCCGAGCCGCGCCACTGCCTAGTGCTCGAAGATGGCGTCGTCGGCGTAGAGGCGGCCCGACGGGCGGGGATGCGTTGCCTGGCGCTCACCACCACGCACCCCGCCGACCGCCTGCTGGGCGCCGACCGCATCGTGGCCTCGCTGGCCGAGTTGCCACCGACCACACTCGACGAACTGCTGAGCGACTGAGCAGGCCCTTTGTCAGGAGCGTGCCTGGCGCGCCCACTCCAAGCACTGGGCCGTTAGCTGCGTCAACGCCTCCCAGTTGCTCGCCTTGACCCAGTCGCTGCGCACGAGCTTGGAGCCCATGCCCACGCAGACCACGCCCGCATCGAACCAGGCCTTGAGGCTCTCGTATGTGGCGTCGACGCCGCCGGTGGGCATGATCTTGGTCCACGGGCTGGGGCCAAGGATGGCCTTGACAAAACTCGGCCCGCCCAGCTCACTGCCGGGAAAGATCTTGCAGATCTCGACGCCCAGCTCCTCGGCGTGGGCGATCTCAGAGGTGGTGGCGCACCCGGGGAAGTAGGCGATCTTGCGACGGTTGC
>JBDKSN010000198.1:0-14874 GCA_039680625.1 Anaerolineales bacterium
TCTGGCTGGCCTCTATTTCGGCTCGCCCGAAGAGAGCCAGGCCGCCGCAGCGGCGTTGTCTGCCCAAGTCAACGTGGTGTACAAAGACCATCCGTACAAGCTCGTCATCTCGATCATGCCCGAGCTCTATGATGACATCTGGACGGCCGGCAAGGGCATGTACAAGCTCGAGCCAGTGGTGGCCGATGGCGGTACGGTGATCATCTATGCTCCCCACATCGACGAGGTGTCCTACACCCACGGCGCGATTCTGGATCGGATCGGCTATCACGTGCGCGACTATTTCGTGGCGCAGATGGATCGCTTCGTCGATGTGCCGCGCAGCGTGATGGCGCATTCGACGCATGTCAAGGGCACGGGCACCTACGTCGATGGTGTAGAGCGGCCGCGCGTGAACGTCATCCTGGCGACGGGTGTGCCGCGCGAACGTTGCGAGCGTATCAACCTGGGCTACCTCGATCCGGCGACGCTGGACCTCGACGCCTATCGCCATCGCGAAGAGGAGGGCATCTTGGTGGTCGAGCGAGCGGGCGAGGTGCTGCATCTGTTGAGGGAATAGGAGGCCATATGGCAGCGCAGATCGGACTGATCGGCCTGGCGGTGATGGGCCAGAATCTGGTGCTCAACATGGAGCGGCACGGCTTTACGGTCGCGGTGTACAACCGCACTGCGGCGCGCACCGAGGCTTTCATGGCGGGCGAGGCGCGGGGCAAGAACATCACGGCGTGCTACACCCTCGAAGCGCTGGTCGCCGCGCTCGAACGCCCGCACAAGATCATGCTGATGGTGCAGGCCGGCGCTCCGGTGGATGAGATGATCGCCCAACTCAAGCCGCTCCTCGAGCCTGGCGACTTGATCATCGACGGCGGCAACTCGTTCTTCCAAGACACAGAGCGACGTGCAATAGCCCTGGCAGACGAGGGCATCAACTATATCGGCACCGGCGTATCGGGGGGCGAGTATGGCGCGCTGTGGGGCCCGGCGATCATGCCCGGCGGCCAGCGCGAGGCCTATGCGATGGTCGAGCCGATCTTTACCGCGATTGCGGCCGTCGCCGAGGGTGAGCCATGCGTGGCCTACATGGGGCCGCGTGGCGCGGGCCACTATGTCAAGATGGTGCACAACGGCATCGAGTATGGCGACATGCAGCTGATCGCCGAGTCGTACGATCTACTGCATCGTGCGCTCGGTCTCGATGCCGCTGCGCTACACGCGATCTACAAGGAGTGGAACGAGGGCGAGCTCCAGTCGTATCTGATCGAGATCACCCGCGACATCTTTGTGAACATCGACGAAGAGACGGGTCGGCCGCTGGTCGATCTGATCCTCGACGAGGCGCAGCAAAAGGGCACGGGCAAGTGGACGTCGCAGCAGGCGCTCGACATTGGTGCGCCGCTCCACACGATCGACGCGGCGGTGACCTCGCGCATCATCTCGGCCTACAAGCAAGAGCGTGTGGCCGCCAGCAAGGTGCTGCCTGGCCCGCAGAGCACGTTCACCGGCGATCGCGACCAGTTTGTAAACGATGTGCGCGATGCCCTGTATGCAGCCAAGATCTGCTCGTATGCGCAGGGCATGGCGATGCTCAAGGCCGCCTCAGCGGAGTATGACTATGGCCTCCAGCTTGCAGAAGTGGCCAAGCTGTGGCGCGGGGGCTGCATCATCCGGGCGCGGTTCCTGAACGACATCACCCGTGCCTTTCGCGCGAACCCCGATTTGGCCAACCTGCTGCTCGACCCGTTCTTCAGAGAGGCGATCCTCTCGCGGCAGGCGGCGTTACGACGTGTGGTGGCCACGGGGGTCGAGCTGGGCATCCCCGTGTACGCGCTGGCCGCCTCGCTCTCGTATCTAGACGCCTATCGTACCGACCGACTGCCCGCGAATCTCACGCAGGCTCAGCGCGACTATTTCGGCGCGCATACCTTCCGGCGTATCGACAAAGAGGGCAGCTTCCATCATGAATGGCATGCATAGGGCAAAGGGGCGCCAATGAGAGATAACAACGTCCTCTATGCACAGTCGGGCGGCCCGTCGCCGGTGATCAACAACTCGCTGCGCGGCGCGGTCGAGATGTGCCGCGCCATGCCCGAGACGTTCGGCACCGTCTATGGCGGCTACCACGGTATCGAGGGGGTGCTGAAAGAAGAGCTGCTCGACCTCTCGGCGCAGGATCCTGACGAGATCGCGCTGCTGGGGGCCACGCCAGCCGCGGGTGGCATCGGCACTTGCCGCTACAAGCTCCGCGAGAAGAACACTGAGGATTTCGAGCGGGTCATCGCTGTGCTCAAGGCGCATCACATCGGCTACTTTTTGTACAACGGTGGCAACGACTCGATGGATACGGCGCACAAGGTGGCTCAGCTCGCGCACAGCCGTGGCCTAGACCTGGTGGCCGTCGGCGTGCCCAAGACGATCGACAATGACGTGGGCGATTCCGAGTTCAAGCTGATCGACCACACGCCGGGCTATGGCAGCGTAGCCCGCTATTGGGCCTACGTGGCTCAGTCGGCCAACGAGGAGAACGCTGGTTCGAGTCCGGCCGATCCGGTGCTGGTGTTGCAGGCCATGGGCCGTCGCATCGGCTACATCCCCGCTGCGGCGCGTTTGGGCGACCCGCAGCGCGAGATGCCGTTGCTCATCTTGCTGGCTGAGAGCAAGCTATCGCTGCCCGAGATCGCCGACCTGGTCAGCGACCGACTGCGCGAGCGAGGCCGGGCCATCGTCGTAGTGAGCGAGGGCCTGGAGTTGGGCGACTTGGGCGAGATCCGAGACTCGTTCGGGCACACGGTCTTTTCTGCTTCGCAGACCACGGCGGCACAGATCATCGTGCAGTATCTGAATGCGCAGGGGCTCAAGGCCACGGGCGCGGCGCGGTTCGACATCGCCGGCACCTTGCAGCGCCACGCCATCGCCTATGCCTCCACGGTGGACCTGGCTGAGGCCTATGCGGTGGGGCAAAAGGCCGTGTTGCTGGCGGCCGAAGGCGCCTCGGGCTACATGGCGACGATCTTGCGCAACCCAGGGCCGATCTATAGCGTGCGCTACGATCGGGTGCCGCTCGAACTGGTGGCTAACTCGGAGCGCTCGTTCCCCCAGGCTTGGATCAGCGCCGACCGCGCCGACGTAACCGATGAGTTTGTCGCCTATGCGCGGCCGCTGATCGGCGAGGATTGGCCAAGTATTCCGCTGATCAACGGCCTACAGCGCTTTGCGCGGCTCAAGCCAGTCTTTGCCGACAAGGTACTCCCTCCCTACGCGCCACAGGCCTATCGCTAGAGGCGCACAGGATCACGCCGCCGACCTTGGGGTCGGCGGCGTTTGTGTTTGCAGGCTGGTTGTGTGCTCGGCTACACTGCCGCCAGGCAGTGGCCAGAGGAGGGCAGATGAGCGAGATCCGTGATTATGTGCTGCAGCACGAGCTGTTCAACCATCATGACCATCAGCAGGGCTTTGGCGCCACGGAGGCCGAGCGCAACACTTGGGACTTCCGGAGCTTGTTAGGCTATGCCGACGCCGACCTGAACTGCGCCGCCGGACGGGACGTATCGGTAGCCGAGCTATCGGTCGACGACTTGGCGGCACTCTGGCGGGCGATTCGCCTGACGGGCTATGGGCGGGCGGTGGATCTGGGTTGCCGAGCGCTGTTCGGCATGGCCTATACGCCAGACAACTGGCCAGCAATCACCGCTGCGCTACAGGCTCGACTCGCTGGGCGCTCGGGAGCCGAGATCTATGCCGACATGCTGAGTGCCGCCCAAGTGCGGTGGACCATCAACGATTGCTTCTGGGTGCCTGTGCGCGATTGGGCGGCGACGCTAGCAGAGTATCCCGACAGCTATCGCTTTACCTTTCGCCGCGATGAGCTCTTCTCGCTGGTCGACCTCGCGCCCGCCGATGAGCTGGGCCAGTTGTGCGACCGCAACGTGTATTCGGTGTCGGCGCTGGTGGAGGTGTTGAACGGGACGATCAGCCAGTATCTGGCGTCAGGGCGACTGGCGGCGGTCAAGATCGGCATGGCTTACCAACGAGACCTGACCATCACCGACCCCACCCTCCACGAGGCCGAGCTGGCGTTCAATCGACTGCGCAATCTCGACGCCTTTGACGATGGTCGGCAACAGCGGAGCGGGGCGGTCAGCGCGGCGGAGGGCCGCGCCCTAGGCGACTATTTACTGCAGCGCCTGTTTGAACGCGCCGCCGATGAGCACTTGCCCGTGCAGATCCATACGGGCTATCTGGCGGGAAACTGGGGCGCCCTCGAAGCGACGCGCGCGATGCGGCTGTTACCCGTGTTGGACAAATACCGCTCGGTGCGCTTTGACCTGTTCCACGCCTCGTGGCCGTGGTACAGCGAGCTGGGTACCATCGCCAAAGAGTTTCCCAATGTATGGCCCGACTTGTGCTGGATGTGGGCGATGAACCCAGCAGAGGCCGAACGGGCGCTCGATGGCTGGCTCGATGGCGTGCCCTTTACCAAGATATTCGGTTTTGGGTCCGACACAGGCCTGCCCTGGTGCATTGTCGGCTACGCGCTCCAAGCCAAAGAAGGGATCGCCCATGTGCTCGAGCACAAGATCGCCTGTGGCGCCTATAGTGAGGCAGACGCGCGCGAGGTGGCCGATCATCTTTTGCTCTACAATGGCGAGCAGTTCTACGGCTTGCGCTAGCTCTTCGTTGCGAGGCTAGAGGCTGAGCAGCTGGGTGACCAGCAGGGCGCCCAGCAAGACAAACAGTACAGCCATGAGTAGTTTGGCCAGCGCCGCATGCTTCTCGAACCATTCCTGGAAGCGCGCGGCGCTGGTGCCGTATACGGTGAGCAACAGCACCACCAGTAGGGGCACGACGAACATGACATTGTAGAGCACCAGGTAGAGCACGGCCTGGGTGCGCATAGCTGGCACACCTACCACGAAGGAGATGGTGGGCAAATAGACTTGGCCTGTGCAAGCCAGCTCCATCAGCGAAACGAGCAGCCCAGACACAAAGGCCGCGCCCGCAAAAGCGCGGCTGGCCGTGCGGATGCGCCCTTTGATGCGCTCCCGCATCTGATCGGGTAGGTTCAGGGTCATCTCGTGCAGGCGGCCCTGGCGGGCCAGCACATAGTCATGCACACTCACGCCGGCGAGCACGAAACAGCCCAAGGCCATCAAGCCGTAGAGGCCATAGCCGAGCCAACGGATCGAGTTGGCCCACGAGAGCAGGCGCATTGCCCCAAGGCCGACCGCCAGGTAGGCGGCGAATACGCCGGCCGTGAAAGCCAGTCCGACGAGCAGGAGGTCACGGCGCGGACGGCGGCTGATCGCCAGGTAGGAGACAAAGAACAGGATGGTGGCAAAGGCGCAGGGATTGATGCCGTCGACCAGGCCGGCGACGACAACGGCAAACGGCCCCATGCGTTGAAAACGCTCCACGACGCCCTGCCTGCCTGACTGAGCGTCTAGCTCTTCCCAAAAGGCGGGCGCACCGGTTTCGGCATAGGAGGCCAAGAGGGCACGCACGCTGGCGCTGGTGATCTCATCGCCTACCAGAGCATCGTGGCCAACGTAGAGTGAGGGGGCGCGCAGATGCTTCTCTGGCGGGAGGCCGAGCGCGGTGGCCATGGCCTCGGCGATGTCGGCATCGGCGACGTGATCGAACTGACTCACGACCAACCCGGGGAACTCCTGACGCAGCACATCGAGGATGACGGATACTCGTGCACAATCCTCACATCCAGAGCGGGCGATATACGCTACGTGGATCGGGATCGCAGCCGATGTGGAGGCCGCTGGGGCGCCGACGGTGGCGGTAGGCGTAGGTTGGGTGGTGGGTGCCGTGGAGGTCATCGCGGCGGCGATGGCCGCTCTCACCGGCTCCTCTAGCCCCATCACGTCTTCGCTCGAAAACAGTTGATCGCCCACAACGATCACTGGGATGAACTCGGCGGTTACTCCCAGCCGTGCCTCGACGCTCTCGAGCGCGCCAAGCCCTTCAGCGGTCGTCAGGTCGACCTGCGAGACGCGCAAGGCATCGCCGAACTCGGCCTCGAGCCTGGGGAGGATCTCGTTCTTGAACTGCTCGCAATGGCCGCAGGTGGGTGAGTAGTAGATGGTCATCTCTACCGGAGCGGCCGCCCCGACGGCGAGCGTGACGAGCGAGCAGAGGATGAGCACTAGGGCGATGCTGACGGCCGTGCGGCGCATAGATGTCCTTCCGTGATCGGCTGAGCGAAACTGCACGAGCTTTGGCTGCCAAGTATAGCGGGCCTGGGTCACGGTGCAAGCGAAAAGAAACAGCCCCGACTTTGGTCGGGGCTGTAAAAGAGCACAAGGATCACTCGACGGAGCCGAGGTCCACCGAACGGAACGAGACGGGGGCGCTGGCGTAGCCCGAGCTCGAAGCCTTGCCGGATGAGCCGAACAGGCGGATCTTGTGGCGGACGACTTCGGTAACCATCTCGCGCGAGATGGCCAGCCACTTGCGAGGGTCGATGTTGTCTGGCATCGTGGTGTAGGCCTGCTTGATACCAGCGATGAAGGCCTGATTGAGCATCGTGGCTACGTTGATCTTGGTCACGCCATACTGGATGGCCTCTACCTCGCTGTCTTCTTTGACTCCTGAGGAGCCATGCAGCACGAAGGGGATGTCAGTGGCAGCGCGCAGCTTCTTGAGGTGCTCGATGTCCAAGATAGCCTCTTGCTTCTCGCCAGCGTGCACCGAGCCGATGGCGACGGCCAAGGAGTCGACACCCGTGCGCTCTACAAAGTCCACGATCTGGTCGGGCTGCGTCATGGCCGCGCGAACTTCTTCGGGGCTCACCTTGCCTGTGAGCACCGACCCCAGCTCGGCCTCGACGGGGATGTTGCAGATGTGCGCGATCTGGCAGACGCGGGCCGTTGTCCTCACGTTCTCCTCATACGGCTTGGCGTGCCCGTCGTACATGAGCGAGGTAAAGCCCGCGCGCAGGCAACGGACATTCTGATCGAAATCGGTGCCGTGGTCGAGGTGAAGTACCACGGGCACATCGGCCATCTCTGCGGCGGTGCGCACCATCGCGGTGGCGAACTCGAGGCCGGCGTATTTGATGGCACCCTGACTGACCTGCAAAATCACGGGTGCCTTTTCCTGGATGGCCGCCTCGATGATGCCCTGCACCTGCTCCATGTTGTTGGCGTTGAAGGCGCCTACCGCATAGTGCCCTTCGAGTGCGGCAATGAGCATTTCCTTGCTAGTTACAAGAGGCATTCTGGGATCTCCTTTCTTGATCGCCGGGCTGATCTATGCACAAAAAAAGGCAAGGCCCCCCTGGCAGGGAGAACCTTACCTGACCTCGTGCCACTGCCGAGGGGTGGCTCCATGGTTTGTCAGGAGCTAGAGTGCTGGCTACTATATGCCGAAGGTGGGATTCGAACCCACAAGGATCTGCATCCAGTGGTTTTTGAGACCACCGCGTATACCATTCCGCCACTTCGGCAAACACGACGCTAGTATAAGCGGGTGAGCGGTCAGCGTCAAGTTGCTTGCCAGCCGGGCGGACGCAGGTGTACGCGGCAGACGAACTCGCTCCACCATCAGAATGGCCAGAGGCGCCTATCGCAGCGACGCCGGCCGGTGACGGTAGCTCTAAGATGAGTCATGTGGACTGATGGATGAACTCGAGGTCATCTCCGCCGCGCAAAAGGGCGATGTCGATGCCTTCAACCAGTTGGTGGTCGCCTATCAGCAATTGGCCTATAACGTCGCCTACCGGATGCTCGGTGACGATGACCGGGCAATGGATGCGACCCAAGAGGCCTTCTTGCGTGGCTATCGCGCGATCGACACCTTTCACGGGGGGTCGTTCAAGGCCTGGATCCTGCGCATTACGACCAACGCCTGCTATGACGTGCTCCGCTCGACCAAGCGACGGCGCACCACGCCGATCGACGACCTGGTCGATGATGACGAACACTCGGGCATCCTGGAAGATGATCAAGAGACGCCCGAACAGCACGTACAGCGACTGGATCTCGATGAGGTCATCCAGGCTGCCCTGGCGACGCTGCCTGAAGACCAGCGCACGGTCGTCATCCTCAGCGACATCCATGGCTTGAACTATGGCGAGATCGCCGCGGCCACCAATGTCTCGCTCGGTACCGTCAAATCCCGTTTGAGCCGGGCCCGCGCCAAGATGCGCAGTTACTTACTCGATCATCGGGAACTCTTGCCGGGCGGCTTGCGTTTATTCGATGACACGATAGAGACCTGACATTCCTGTGTAGTGGGAGATGGGGGTTGATGCAGAACCTGGGGCCGCATCGCGGCTACCATGCCAGCGAAGATGACCTCTCTGCCTATCTGGACGGAGAGCTGGGACCGCGCCAAGCCAAGCGGTTGGAGCGTCATCTGCGAGAGTGCGGCACATGTCAGCGCGAGCTGGCTGAGCTGCGTGCTACTCGGCTGCTGTTGCGAGGCGTGCCTCAGCGACCAGTGCCCCGTTCGTTTCTGCTGCCCGCCTCCGTAGCCGACGCACGTCGACGGCAGCGCGCCTGGAATGCGGGCTTTGTCGTGTTGCGCGGTGCTGCTGTGGCCGTGAGTCTGGCCTTGGTGGTGCTGCTTTCGGGTAATGCGCTGCTCCGCCGTGGTCTGCTGCCGGTGCCTGGTCAGGCAGGGCAGACAGCCGCAGCAACGGCCCTTGAAGAACCGCTGGCTGTCCAATCACAGGCGGCGGCAGCTGAGGAGATCATGCCTACGCCCTCGAGCGCCGTGCTAGCGGCTGGCGCGCAAGATGAGCAAGGCGTCTTGGCTCGAGCCAGGGCCGTTCTGCCGAGTGCGACCGCCGCCATGGAGGCTGCCAGTCTAGGTGAGAATGCTGAGGCTGCCCAAGAGTTGGCAGCTGCGGAAGAGCCAACGCAGGTGAGGGGGAGCCCTCTCGATCACGAAGGGCCGCTCACGGCTTTGGTACAAGAACCGCGACCTGCTCAGCCCACTGCGGACGGGGTCGACGGCGTCTTTTCTGCGGCCGCCAAGGTGGGCGACTCGGATGGGCTTACCGCCACGCCCAATACGTATGGAGCGGTGCCGGAGACGGGCGTGACACTCGAGCTGACGCCCATGGTCACTGCCTTGGCGTCTACACCCGAACCCACGCCGACCTCCACACCCGCTGCGACTGAGCCCGAGTTGGATGTAGAGCCGCTGGCGGCTGAGCCGCTAGTGCGGCCAACCGCCGGTGACGAGGCTCCGTCGGGGTTGGTGGCGGCGGTTGCCCCCACAGTCGCTGCCTCGGCCGAGGCTGGAGAGGCTTCGTCTGCCTCTGCCCAAGAGCAAGTGCCGGTTGTCCCGGTGGCAACGCCGATCGACACGTGGCAACAGGGTTTCCACGCGGCTACGGGCGTTCTGGTGGGCGTGTTGTTGATGGTAGTGGCCGGGTTGGTGTGGACCGACCACATGCGGCGGCGCTAGGCTGCTGTCGACAGCAGGTCGCTGGCTAGCTGAGCTGAGGCCACTCCTCGTCGGACCTCAAGGCCGATTGCCGGATGTGACTCCGTCGCACGTTGGCAAGGATGGGCGATTGTGCTAGACTAGCAGTGTAGCCTCGGCGGTGTGCGTGATCTCGCTTTTGTATTGAGCCAACACCTAGGTCGAGGGGGCCGTACTCCATTGTGGTGCTTCGCAGGGCTTGGCCCTGCTGTACCACGGGAGGTCCCCGCTTGAGATCATAGGTTCACATACTTTGGCGAAACACGGCACGGCGGGGGCTACGCTCTTCTTGGTGCGTGGTCAGCTGCTCAGCAACAGCGCAGGTGAGCCCGGCAGGATGGTCTCGCTCACCGCCCGCAGCGCTGCCAAATGCGTGGATGCGCGTGTCCCCAGCCTCTTGGCTACCGACTGGGCGATGGCGTCGATGGTCACAGCCATGGGCGTGAGCGCAGGCAAGCCAGTCTCGCCATTCTGCCCGCACACCAGGGCGATCTCGGCGGCTTGGGCACATGGAGAGACCGACGAGCAGCAAAGCGCCAGCGTCGTTGCGCCGCGGTTACGCGCATGTTGCAGCAAGTTGGCTACCTGGGGGCTGCCGCCCAGCGCGATACCCACCACCAGGCCGTCTCTAGCCAGCTCACTGCCCAGCATTGCCAGGCACAGAGGATCTGCGGCGACACACTCGACAGCCAGGCCGCAAGCACGCAAACTCAAGCCGAACAGTTGTGCCATGGCGCTCGCCAGACCCTGTCCTGCGACCGCAATGCGTTGGGCATTGACGATGGCGTCGACTGCCTTCTCGGCCACATCGGGGGGGATATGACTCACGCACCGCTGGGCCTCGGCCAGCTGGGTGTTGAGCTGATCGAGCACAGACGAGCCAACCTCTTGCACTTCGGCCTTTTCAGGCGCGTCCAGCTCTTCCTGAACCAGAGCGCGCACATCGCGCATCATCTCGGGATAGCCAGCATAGCCCAGCCGTTGCGCAAACCGGATGACGGTAGCCTCGTTGAGAGCCAGGCGCTGGGCCATGCTCGCGGCGGTCATGAAAGCGGCCTCCCGGTATGACTCGGCCACAAAGTCGGCGAGCTTGCGCTGGCTGCGGGTTAGCTCGGGATATAGGCGACGAATCGTCTCCAGAATCATGGCCCGGGTCCTCTGACGCGGCCTAGCGAGGGCCACGTCGATATTGGTCGATAGGTGTATCAGGATTCTATGCACGGCGACGTCTTGTGTCAAGTTGAGCGCAGGTTTTCTTGCGGTCATTGACAGGCGAAGGCCATTATGGTATTCTCGCTCTACTCCCAGGGGGATGCAGCAGGAGGATCCAACCGATGCGCATCGACCGCATCTCGGACCAGGTCTATACCTTCATCAGTGAACTGTATGTACAGGCTTCGTCCACGGCGGTGCTGACCTCCGCGGGTGCCGTGGTGGTCGACACGCTGCCTTTCCCGGTCGAGACGCGCCAAGTCCTCGATTTCTGCCACGCGCAACTAGGCCCGCGCTCGGTACGTTATCTGGTGCTCACGCACCACCACCCCGACCACATCAATGGAGCCTATCTCTTTGGCGAGGCGCAGATCATTGCGCACCGGCGCTGCCGCGAATTGCTACAGACGCAAGGTGCGGCTAGCCTCGCCCGTGCCAAGAAGCAGACGATGGCACTGGCGGAGGTAGAACTGCGTCTGCCGGATATGGTGTTCGATGAAGAGCTGCACCTGCACTTGGGAGACCAACACATCGAGTTGATGCACTTGCCTGGCCATACGGAAGATGTCATCGGCGCCTTTGTGCACGGCGAGCGCGTGTTTGTGGCCAGCGATGCGCTGATGCCCGTGCCCCACGTGGTTGGGGGCGACGTTGCTCAACTGAAGGCCGCGCTGAGGCGCATCCGCGACGCCAAGCCGGCGTTTGTGGTACAGGGGCATGGTGAAGTGTTGCTCAAGGGCGAGGTAGCCGAGACGGTGCAGGCCAGTCTAGCCTATCTCGACAAGATCGTCTCAGTGGTCGAAGAGGTCATTGCTCAGGGGCAGCACCCACGGGTGCTCAAGCAGATCGACATCGAGTCTTGCGGGCTCTCGCGTATCCCGCTCGATGGGGCGGTGAACGAACTCCATCTGGCGAACCTGGTGTGGCTCTACAAGGAGCTGAGCAAAGACGAAGCGGCTGTGCCTTCCTGAGGGGCATGTGGCCAGCCGCACTCGCGCAGGCGCTGCCCGATGAGCTGCAGCTGTCGCTCGCGTTCCGATCCCAAGGCCGCTCGTCGCTCGGTGCAACACTCTTCGAATAGCCGCAGTGGGTGTTGCGTGCCAAACTCTGGCGCCTGCGCGAGGGCGTCGCCCAAGGCACACAGGTCGCATTGTAACACGCCCAAAGCATAGGCCAACGCCAGCCCACGCTCAGGCTCTGAGAAGGCGGCACCTCGCTCGCGCTCACAGGAAGCGAGCAGAGTCTCGACCAGCGTGATCAGTTCGTCGACAAAGGTGATGCCCCCGTCTTGCTGCAACATGCCAGCGCTCCTACCACAGTGCTGGGGCGATTATAGGCGGCCAGTGGGCGGGGAGCAAGCATCAAGGCCGCTGCTCACCTCGCTGCAAACTGGACAACATCAAAGGGCGACCGTTGCCGGTCGCCCTCTGCGTTGCATGTACTCGCTGCCTAGCCCAAGCGCTTCCTGAGCGCCTCGAGCTGGGTACGCATTCGCTCCGGCAGTCGGTCGCCAAAGCGCGCAAAGTGCTTTTCGATGTCTTCGCACTCAGCGCGATAGGCCTCGACGTCGACGGTGAGCAGCTCTTCTAGATCCTGTGCGGGCAGATCAAGGCCCTTTAGGTCTAGGGCGTCTCTGGTCGGCAACCAGCCGATCGGCGTCTCCTGAGCGTCGGCCTTGCCATCTACGCGTTCGCACATCCATTTGAGCACGCGGCTATTCTCGCCAAAGCCGGGCCACAGCCAGTGCCCATCGGGTGTCTTGCGGAACCAGTTGACGTAGAACACCTTGGGCGCCTTGTCACCCAGGCGATCGCCCATGTCCAACCAGTGTTGGAAATAATCGCCCATGTTGTAGCCGCAGAACGGCGTCATAGCCATCGGGTCGCGGCGCAGATTGCCCACAGCGCCGATGTTGGCCGCTGTGGTCTCTGAGGCGGCCGTGGCGCCCATGAACACGCCATGATCCCAGTCAAAGGCCTGGGTCACCAAAGGCACCACACTCGCGCGCCGCCCGCCAAAGATAAAGATATCGATGGGCACGCCCTCGGGCTTTTCCCAGTCCGGTGAGATCACCGGGCATTGCTGGGCCGGCGCAGTGAAACGCGCGTTGGGGTGTGCGGCGGGTGTATCGCTCTCGGGCGTCCAGTCACTGCCCTTCCAGTCGATGGCGTGGGCAGGCTTGGGGCCATCGATGCCCTCCCACCAAATGTCGCCATCGTCGGTGAGGGCGGTGTTGGTAAAGATCACGTTCTCTTTCAACGTGTCCATGGCCATCGGGTTCGAGTGGTACGAAGTGCCCGGCGCTACGCCGAAAAAGCCCGACTCGGGGTTGATGGCATAGAGGCGGCCGTCCGGGCCGATCTTCATCCAGGCGATGTCGTCGCCAATGGTCTCGGCCTTCCAGCCCTCGACAGTGGGCATGACCATCGCCAGATTCGTCTTGCCACAGGCTGAGGGGAATGCGCCGGCGATGTGGTACTGGCGCCCCTCAGGGCTGGTAAAGCGCAGAATGAGCATGTGCTCGGCCATCCAGCCCTCGCGGCGCGCCATCGCTGAGGCGATGCGCAGCGCCAGGCACTTTTTGCCAAGCAAGGCATTGCCGCCATATCCCGAACCATAGGACCAGATCAGGTTCTCATCGGGAAAGTGGCTGATATACTTCTTCTCCATTGGGGCGCAGGGCCAGGGTACATCTTGCTCGCCTTCCTGTAGAGGCGCCCCTACCGAGTGCAAGCAGGGGATGAACTCGCCATCTGTGCCCAACGCCTCGACCACCTTGGGGCTCACGCGGGTCATGATGTGCATGTTCACGACCACATAAGGGCTGTCGGTGATCTCGACGCCGATCTTGGACATCGGACCGCCGATGGGGCCCATCGAGAAGGGGATGACATAGAGCGTGCGGCCCTTCATGCAGCCGGTATACAGCTCGGTCATGGTCTTCTTGAGGGTTGCCGGATCGACCCAGTTGTTCGTCGGGCCGGCATCGATCTGGTTGGGATAGCTGATGTAGGTGCGGTCTTCGACGCGCGCCACGTCGCTTGGCTGCGAGCGGAACAAGAAGGAATTGGGCCGCTTGGCCACTGGTGTGGCCGACTTGCTAGCGACCATCTGCTTGGTGAGGCGATCCCACTCTTCCTTCGAACCGTCGCACCAGTAAACACTATCGGGCTGGCAGAGGGCAGTGACTTCGGCCACCCAGGCCTTGAGCTTGGCGTTGTTGACAGGGTAGGTCATGGATCGGGCTCCTTTCCTAACGAATGACGACAACCGAACACCGTATGCGACCCTGCACGTCGCCCGCGTCGTTGAGGTGTGCAGCGTGGCGGCGCTAAACGCCGCGACTCTACTAGTATGCACCATCTACGCCAGTGTGCAAATCCTTTCCTGGCGATGGGCATGGACGGGTCGGCCAACACCGCGCGCAGTGCCGAGTGCTCGGTTGCGCCGCGCGGCTTGGCTGTCTATACTCTCGCCCAAGCTTCTATACGCAAGCCCGCAACCGCTATTCAAGGGGATCGGATGTCGACCTATCGTATTCCTAGGCGCTTCCCGCTCACTCTGAGCGACGGCAATGGCCAGATGGCTGGCTTTCACGATAACCTCATCCGCGCAGTGGTGTCGCTTGCTGGCTACACCGACCCCGACCTGCTCAGACGCGCCTTGCGCCTGGCGATGGACGCGGCACCGATCGCTGGCTGCCGTGTGGTCACCCCCCACAGCGCTTGGCGTCGACCCTACTTTGAACGGCTGCCGAACCTCGATGCGCTGTCTCTCCTCGAAGTCTTTAACTTTGCTGATCAGGCTCAGGCGGATGCCGCGCTAGAAGCCTGGTCACTCACGCCGATGGATCCGAACGTGGGGCCGCTCGTGGTCGGGGCGCTCTTTCGCGTGCACCCACCGGCGGACGGGGGTGTCGGGCACGATACGCTGTGCCTGCGCATCATCCATTCCTTTGGCGATGGCGCTGGCACGATCCAGTTCCTCTATTTGCTCTCTGATCTCTATGCTGCGCTCCAGGCCGATCCCGACTATCGACCCGTGCCGAATTGCCATGGCGACCGTAGCTTTTGGCAGATCATCAAGACGATGAGCCTCGCCGAGATCCGTCGGGCGCTACAATCTCCGCCGCCGTTCCGCTTCCTCGAAACCTCGGGCTGGAGTCTGCCGCAACCGGCAGAGGGCTCAGGCCCGGGCATCTTGGTGGCGCGTGAGCTGCCT
>JBDKSN010000199.1:0-8398 GCA_039680625.1 Anaerolineales bacterium
GGGCGAGACTCGAACCCCGCCGCCATCACCAGCGAGGCGGTGATGGGCTGGGGCTTTGAACACCGCCGCAGCATGTTCCGCACCTACCAGGACTATATGCAGGCCATCCCGGCCGTGCTGCGCACGCTGCCCGTGTATATCACCGAGACCAACCAGAACATCGCCTGGGACAATCGCGCCAACTCGTGGATCCAGGCGGCCTACGCCGAGATCAACCGCTGGAACGAGAACCCCACGCATCAGAAGATCCGTTCGCTGATCCTCTACCGCTGGGAGCGCCACTCGGGCGATATGTGGTATATTCAAGGGCAGGAGCAAGTGATCGCCGATTTTCGCGCGGCCCTGACGAACGAATATCGCTGGTATGGGTGAGGAGGAGGAGGAGTGGCCATGGACCATGTTCGTTCGTGGCTGCGCGGCAGCCCGCCGCGCCGTGAGGCGGGCGAGGGCGAGGTCGCGCAGAACGGCGGCGTCATCCGCGAACCGCCGATGGAGATCGACGGGCGCTGCCTGACCATCGAAGAGTTCCGTGAGCACCTGCAGGGGTTGACCTTCCCCGAGGGCAGGCCCAACCGCGTGTTCTTGCACCACACCTGGCGCCCCACGCGCGATACGTGGGCCGGGCGCACGTCGATCTTGGGCATGAAGGCCTATTACGAGCAGCAACGCTGGGTCGACGAGCAGGGGCGGCAGCACGAGGGCTGGACGGCCGGGCCGCACCTGTTCATCGCCGACGATGGCATCTGGCTGTTCTCGGACCTGAACTATGACGGCGTGGGCGTGGCCGGGCACAACACTGGCTCGCGGCACATCGAGATGGTGGGCAACTTTGACGTAGCTCTGCCCGATGGCCGCACGTGGGCCAATACCGTCGCGGCCACGGCCCTGTTGCTCGAGCGGCTGGGCCTGCAGCCCGAGCAGCTCAGCTTTCACCGCGACTATTCCACCAAGACCTGCCCGGGCCGCATGGTGCAAAAGCCGTGGGTGATCTCCCAGGTGCAGCGCTGGCTCGATGAAGATCGCGCCGCGCGGCGGGCGCGCGACACCGCGCTGCGCCAGCGGCTGACCGACCTAGCCGGCGAGCTCTTGTTTCCCGCGGCCAACGGCACGGCTTTGGCCGACGCGGCCCGCCAGCGCGGCCTGTTAGGGCCGATCAGCAACGAGGTGCCCATCGAGCTTGGCGGCCGCGCCTATATCGTCCAGCTCTATGCCGAGGCGCTGTTGGTGCCCGTCTATCGCTGGGACGAGGTCGCCAGCCTGGGCGAGCTCGAGGCCACCGGCGCCCTGGCCGATGCGGCTAGCTCCCCGGCCGGCGCGAAGACAGCGCCAGAGGATCAATCTCTCCCCATCGATGACGTGACGACGCCGCCCTACGACGTCATCCGCTTTGACGGCAAACTACGTTAGGCATCAGGAGGGCACGGTGGAAAAGTATGTTCTGATCGGCGCGGGTAGCGCCATGTTCACGCGCGGGCTGCTGGCCGACATGATCCGCCAGGGTGAGCCTTGCGCCCTGGCCCTGGTGGATGTAGACCCCCAGGCGCTGCATGTGGCCGAGCGGTTGGCCGCCAAGATGATCGCGCTCTCGGGTGCGCCGATCACGCTCACCGCCAACACCGACCGTCGGCGCGTGCTCGATGGGGCCACGGTCGTCATCTGCACCATCGGTGTGGGCGGGCGCCGCGCTTGGGAGCAAGATGTGTTCGTGCCCCGCAAGTATGGCATCTATCAGCCGGTGGGCGACTCGGTGATGCCAGGCGGCACCTCGCGCGCCTTGCGCATGATCCCGGCGATGGTCGCCATCGCCCAAGATGTGCTCGACCTGGCGCCCGACGCGCTGTTCTTCAACTATGGCAACCCCATGGCGCCCGTCTGCCGCGCCGTGCGCAAGGCCACGGGAGCCAACATGGTGGGCCTGTGCCACGGCGTGTTCGGCGTGGCCCGCTACCTGGCCAACGCGCTGGGCGTGCCCGTGTCCGAGCTGCGCTACAGCGCCGTGGGCATGAACCACTGCACCTGGTTCGTCGAGGTGCGCCACAACGGCCGCGACGTCATGCCCCAGCTGCGCGAGATGGCCGCCACGCGCAAGCTCGAACGCGCCGACGACATCTCCTCGTTCGAGCGCTTTGGGCCGTTCAGCTGGCACCTGCTTGAAGTGTTCGGCGGCTTTCCCGCCGCCATGGATCGGCACGTGACCGAGTTCTTCCCCCAGTTCTTTAGCAACGGCGAGTACTATGGGCACAAGCTGGGGATCGATGCCTTTAGCTTTGAGGGCACCATCGCCGAGGGCGACGAGATCTTTCAGGAGATGAGCGCCCTGGCGCTCTCTGACGAGCCGCTGCCCGCTGACTATTTGGTGCAGATCGGTGGCGAGCACGAGCAGGTGCTCGAGATCGTGCGTAGCATCCGGCAAGACGCCGGCCGCGTCTACTCGGTCAACCTGCCCAACCGCGGACAGGTGCCCAACTTCCCCGCCGAGGCGATCATCGAGTCTCCGGCCATCGCCGATGGCGCCGGCGTGCGCGCCATCGGCCAGCCGCCGTTGCCTTCGGGCATTGTGGGCACGCTGGCCACGCGCCTGGCCTGGGTCGAGACGGTGGTCGAGGCCGCGCTCGAAGGCTCGAGGAGCAAGTTCGTGCAGGCCTTGGTGCTCGATGGCGCCGTGCGCTCGCTCGAGATGGCCGAGCAGCTGGCCGACGAGCTCTTGGCCGTGCAGGCTCCCTACCTGCCCCAGTTCAAAGCGTAGTTTCCGCTCGGGCCGGCGCCGACTCGCCTAGGCCAGGTCGATGAGCCAGCGGCGCAGCGCCAGGCGCAGGCCCGAGAGCAGCAACACCGCGGCAGCCACCAACAGCAGCGTGTAGAGATCCCAGAACTCGAGCACCAGCCCGAGGGCGAACCCCGCCGCTGGCGGGTGAGGGGTCTGAGCGCTGGCCATCAGCAAGGTGGCCAGCGCCACCGCTGCGCCGCCCAACGCGATCTGCACCGGCCGCAGCGGCACGGCGGGCCACAGGGTGGACACGCCCAGCACCAGCAGCCAGCAGAGCAAGCCGGCGGCCAAGCCACACAGGTAGCCGCCCAACACGCTGCGCGGCCGGGCGGCGGGCGTGTGGGGCATGGCCAGCACGATGAACGCCGTGGCGCCGAGCGAGCTGGCGATGGCCGTGTGCAGCAGCAGGTCGAGCGCCAGCAAGATGACGACGATGCTGCCGCCCGCCAGCAGGCTCTGCCCCAGGCGGCGGCCCAGCGTCGGCCGCAGTTGCGCGGCGTCGGTCAACGTGGCGCTCTCCTGTGGAACGCGCTCAGCCAGCCAAACAGACAGCCTTGGGGTTTTGGGGGCTCTTCGCCCGTGGGCTGCTCGCCCGCGGGCTCATCGCCCTGAGCTGGCTCACTGGGTGTTGTGCTCGGCGGCGCGGCTGGCTCGGCGGGAAGGTCGACCCCCAGCAGGCTGAACAGCTGCTGCGTATCGGCGCGGCCGGTGCCCTGGGTGTTCGTGTCGAGGCCCAGGTCGACCGCCGATCGCCGCAGCGCGTCTTTCAGCTCGCTCGGGCGCAGGCTGGGCTTGGCTTCCAGGGCCAGCGCGCAGAGGCCGGCGGCCATGGGGCAGGCCATGCTCGTGCCCGAGAGCGCCGTGTAATACTCCCCTTGCACCGTGCCCAGGGCCGTGCCCGCGGCGCGCGGCGCGATGATCGCCGTGCCCGGCAAGACGATGTCGGGCTTGACGCGGCCATCGGCGGTCGGCCCACGCGACGAGAACGAGGCGATGGTGTTGTCGCGCGCGATGGCCCCCACCGTGATCACCTTCTCGGCGACGCCGGGCGAGCCGATGGTCGAGGGCGCGGGGCCAGTGTTGCCTGCCGCCGCGCAGATGACCACACCCGCGTCGACGGCGGCGTTGCACAGCTCCACGAGCGGATCCTCGCCGCTGGTCACCGCTGCGCCGCCCAGCGACAGGCTGACGATCTGCACCCCGGCCGAGACGGCCCAGTCGATGCCCGCCATGACGTCGCTCATCATGCCGTTGCCATAGGCGTCGAGCGCGCGTGCGGCAAAGAGCGCCGCGCCCGGCGCGATGCCGCGATACAGGCCGTCGCTGGCCGCGCCCGTGCCCGCGGCGATGCCCGCGCAATGGCTGCCGTGGCCGTTGCCGTCGACCTCGCCCTGGCCCGTAAAGTCGGCCAGGTCGACGATGCGCTCTTTCAGGTCGGGGTGGGTGGGGTCGATGCCCGTGTCGACCAAGGCGATGGCCACGCCCGCGCCCGTCAGGCCGGCCGCCCAGGCATAGGGCACGCCGATCTGCGTCGGCGCGCGATCCATCAGCGCGTGCACCGGGCTGTCTTGGTAGATGCGCAGCACCTCTTCGTCTTGCTCCAGGGCGAGGATGGCATCTCGCGTGGCGTGGGCGTGGGCCAGGGGCGCCAGCCGGTAGGCGTACGACTCGCGCAGGCCCTCGCGAGGCTCGGCATGGCGCAAGACGCGTCGGTGGGGCACATATTGCACGATGATGGGCAGCTCTTCACTGCCGCGCACGGTCGACATACTCTGGAGCAGTTGGCTGGTGACTTTGCGGCGAGGGCTATCCATGCGGCGATCTCCTCAGGGCCTTGAGCGGCGTGTCGGGCGAGATGCGGCGCACCCACGGTTGCGCGGCGATGGCCAGGGCTTGCGCGCCGGTGCATTCGAGGCTGAGCGCGTTGGTCAGCCGATAGGTGTGGCCGACGTCGGCCCCCAATGCGGCGAGCTGCGCGCGGCGCTCGTCGAGGGCGCCGTCGACGCTCACGATGAGGCGCACGCGGGCGGCGGGCTGTTCTTGCCAGGCGCGCAACAGGTCGGCGGCGATCTCGGGCACCTTGTGCTCCTCCGGGGTTCTTTGCCGTTCATGCTACGAGCGTCGCGCCGTGGCGTCAACTCCTTTCGCGCGCCATGGCGCTCTTGTCGCCCACAACAGCCAACTTGACGCCCGAACAGTTGTTCGCCATACTGCATCCAATCGAGCCGATTGGCCCGATTCACTCGCAGGAGGCGCCATGGAGCTGCTGGCTGAGCAGCAACGCATCGTTCAATTTGCGCGGCACGGGGGAGGCGGCCTGGCCGTGGTCGGCCCGCCGGGCACCGGCAAGAGCACCGCGCTCGTGGCCCGGCTCGTGTCGCTCGTGCGCGAGGGCCGCCGGCCCTACGAGCTGCTCGTCTTGGTGCCACAGCGCGCGCCGGTGGCGCGCTATGAGGCTGCGCTGGCCGTGGCCGATGCACCCACGCGCGGGGGCGCCGAGATCGCCACCTACTATGGCCTCTGTCGCCGCCTGGTCGGCCTCTTTTGGCCGCTGCTGGCGCCCGAAGCGGGCATGGATCCCGCGCGCGAGCCAACCTTTCTCACCATCGAGACCACGCAGTACTATCTCTGGCAGATTGTCGAGCCGCTCATCCGCAGCGAGGGGTACTTCGCCGACGTGCCCATCCGCCGCGACCGCCTGCTCTCGCAGTTGATCGACAACCTCAACAAGTCGGCGCTGGTCGGGTTCGACCACACCGAGATCTTTGCGCGGCTGCGCGGGGCGTGGGTAGGCGAGCCAGATCGCGTGCAGAGCTTTTGGCAGGCGCAAGACTGCGCCACGCGCTTTCGCGCCTTTTGCCGCGAGCGCGGCCTGCTCGACCTCTCGCTGACCACCGAGCTGTTCGACCGCTACCTGCTGCCCCAGCCCGCCTTTCAGCGCTACCTCGCCGAGCGCTACCGGCACCTGATCGTCGACAACCTCGAAGAGAACGTCCCCGTGGCCCAGCGCCTGGTGGCCTGGCTGATCGCGCACTGCGACTCGGCCGTGGTCGCCCTCGACGAGGGCGGGGGGCATCGCCTGTTCCTCGGCGCCGATGCCGCAGGCGCGCAAGAGGTGGCCGACGGTTGCCGCGAGCACCTGCACCTCACCCGCCGCGTGGCCGGCTCGCCGAGTGCGGTGGCCTTTGCCGAGGCGGTGGGCCGGGCCTTGCGCGCGCCCGTGCCCGTCGAGCCCGAGCCTTTGCCCGCCGCCGACCCGCGCGATGCCGTGTACCTCTTGCCCGATGCCAAATACTGGGTGGGTATGGTGCGCGCAGCGGCCGCGCACATCGCCGAGCTGGTGGCCGCGGGCACGCCCGCGCACCGCATCGCCGTTGTCGCGCCCTATGTCTCTGAGGTGTTGCGCTTCACCCTGCAAGAGGAGCTGGCGGCTCGCGGCATCGCCCTCTTTCTCCTGCGCCCGTCGACGCCGCTGCGCGACCAAGATGCGCTGCGCGGTCTGCTGGTGCTCGCTACGCTGGCGCACCCTCGCTGGGTGCTGCACCTGCAGGGCGAGGAATGGCTCCCCTCGACGGCCGAGGTCGCCCTGGCCCTCGAGACGGCGCTCGGCGACCTGGATCCCGTGCGTGCGCGGCAGCTCGCCATGAGCGCCTGGCCCGTTGGTGCGCGAACCCTGGCCGACCTGGCCAGCACGCCGTCCGCGGCGGGCAGCCTGTGGGCCGACGTGGGCTATCAGGTGCGCGAGCGCTATCAGACGTTGCAGCAGTGGCTGGCTGTGTATGCCCAAGGCGAGCCGCTGCCGCTCGACGTCTTTGTCGCGCG
Organism: Anaerolineales bacterium; assembly: GCA_039680625.1. Taxonomy (GTDB): domain Bacteria; phylum Chloroflexota; class Anaerolineae; order UBA1429; family UBA1429; genus JAAYDS01. The sequence continues at coordinate 6,590 of JBDKSN010000199.1, forward strand.
GTTGTTTGGCGACGTCCTCTCGCGGGCGGGCTTTGGCCTGCACAGCGACCCAGACCGCATCCGCGCCTGCGGGCGCCTGGTCGAGTCGGCGCGCAATTTCTTTGCGGCGGTGGGGCGGGGCGAGGCGCTGCCCCCCGACGAGCTGTCGCGCGCGTATGTCGAGCTGGTGCTGGGCGGCATGGCCAGCGCCGAGTATCTGCTCGACTGGCCCACCGCGCTGCCCGAGAACGCCGTGGTGCTGGCCACGGCCTGGGCCTATGTCACGCGCGACCTGCGCTCTGACGTGCAGGTGTGGCTCGATGTCGGCGCCGAGGGCTGGTGGGATCGGCCCAATCAGCCGCTAACGCACCCCTATGTGCTCTCGCGGCGCTGGCCGGTGGGCCGCCCCTGGCGCGAGATCGAAGAAGACGAGGCCCGCCGCGCCTCGCTGAGCAAGCTCGTCTATGGCCTGGCCGCGCGGTGCGAGCAGCGCATCGCCCTGGGCACCAGCGAGCTGGGCGTCGATGGCCTGCAGCAGGCCGGCCCGCTCGAGCGCGCCGTGCTGCGGGCGTCGGTCGCAGGAGGTCGCCGTGGCTGAGCAAACCCTCTTTGGCTATCGGCTGCGGCCGCATCAACAGCAGGTGCTCGCCTATGAGGGCGGGCGCATGGCCGTCTCGGCAGTGCCGGGCAGCGGCAAGACGCTCACCCTGGCCCTGCTCGCCGCGCGGTTGATCGTCGAGGGGCGCATCGGCGACGAGGGCGAGGTGCTGGTGGTCACCGTGCAGAACAGCGCCGTCGATAACATCGCCGCGCGCATCCGGCGCATCCTCGTCGAGCAACGGCTGCCGCCGGTGGGCTATCGCGTGTGCACGCTCCACCGCCTCGCCGCCGACATCCTGCGCGGCCGCCGCGACCTGGCCGGCGTCGACGACTATTTCGCCATCGTCGACGAGGCCGCCTCTGCGCGCATGATGCACCTGGCCGCCGAGACGTGGATCAGCCAGAACCGCGCGCTGTGGCTCTCGTTCCTGCCCGAAGAGGAGCCGAACGAGTCGATGCAGAAATACTGGCGCCGTGATACCGAGGCCATCGGCCGCGAGGTGTCCAAGCTCTGCAAGCACCTGCGCCTGTCTCCCGCCGAGGCCGAGGCGCTGCTGCCGGCGGATGGCCCGGGCGTCGCCTTTGCGCGGCTGGGCGTGGCGCTCTATGCCCTCTATGCGCAATACCTGCGCACGCGCGCTGGCCTGGATTTCGACGACCTGATCTGGCGCGCCACCGACGCCCTCGACCAAGACCCTACCTTTCTGGCGCACCTGCACGACCGCTGGCCCTATATCCTCGAAGATGAGGCGCAAGACTCGTCTCCGCTGCAAGAGGCCATCCTCGACCGGCTGGCCGGGCCAGGCGGCAACTGGGTGCGTGTGGGCGACCCCAATCAAGCCATCAACAGCACCTTTACCGCCGCCGACCCGCGCTTTTTCCGCGCGTACATGCGCCAGCCCGGGGTGACGCGGCGCGCCCTGCTCGAGACGGGGCGCTGTGCGCGGCCGCTGATGGCCATGGCCGACGCGCTGGCCTTCTGGGGCGCACAAGAGCACCCCGTGGAGGCCGTACGCGCGCTCTCGTTCGAGCCGCAGCGCATGGCGCCCACGCCGCCGGGCGATCCGCAGCCCAACCCGCCCGACGAGAGCTGCCACGTGCGCATCGCCTCGCGCCCGTTCGACGAGGTGAGCCAAGAGGCCCAGGCCGTGGCCGGGTGGGCTGCGGACTATGTGCGGCGGAACCCCCAAGACACCGTCGCCGTGCTCTGCCCGACCAACGCGCAGGGGG
>JBDKSN010000200.1:0-33134 GCA_039680625.1 Anaerolineales bacterium
GGCGCCTGGCCCAGGGCCTCTTGGGGCACGAGCAGATAGGCCACCGTGGCCCCATCGGGCGAGAGCGCTGCTTCGAGCACATAGCCCTTTGCGGGCAGAGACAGCGCCTCACCAGTGACCGCCGCACCGGCCCGACGACCAATGGTTGCTACCCACACCTGGCCATCGCGCAGATAGACCACGCGCTGGCCAGCAGCTGCGCCACGGTCGGCACAAGCCGCGGGGAGCAGGGCCACGAGCACCCAGGCCACTGCGAGCCCCACGCGGAGGATCATCTCGCAGAGAGAGCGTCGAGTAGCATAACGCAGGCCGGTCGCAGGCATCGCACCTCTCTTTCATCTACTGAGCATGGTGCGCCGCGCGGCGCTTGTGGGCATTATACGTCAGAATCATCGCCAGCGCGCCACCCAAACGCCCCCTTGACGCCGCGTTGGGACGCGAGCACAATAAGAACATATGTTCTATTCCCTGGGAGGCAGACCATGACCGAGGCTCTCGACGCCCTGTTGCTCACCGATGCGCGCATACTCGTGCTGCCCGACGCTCTGCAGGTCACCCTGGCCACCGCGCTGGCGCTCTGCCGCGCGAACGATGCTGCGCACTCGCCCATCACCCTGCCCGCGCTGGCCGCCGCCCGGCGTCGCTCGCCAGAGACGGTGCGCCGGCACCTCGCCGCCCTGGCCCGCGAGGGCTGGGTGCTCGCGCGGCAAGAGGGCCGCACCCTGCTCATCCAGGCCGACGACCTCACCCTGCGCTGCGCCCCGCCCTTGCGGGACGAAACCACGCCCGCCGAAGCGCACTCGGCCGTAAAGACCGAAAGGGCGACCGCGCCAGCGCATCTAGATAAGAAAAGACCTCAAGACCAGAAGCAAGAAGCTTCTTCTACTACTATGGGGATATTGCCTTCTTCCACTCCGGATGACGCCGCGATCGCCGCCCTCGTCGGCGCGGGCGTGTATCCCGAGCTCGCCGTCGAGCTGGCGAGGCTGCCCTGGGTCACGGCGTCGCTGGTGCGCCGCTCGGTGCTGGCCCTGCGGACGCGCCGCGATGTGCATAGCCTGCCCGCACTGCTGGCCGCCGTCTTGCGCAACGAACAGGGGGCCGTCGCCTTGGCGCGCTCAGCGCCACGCCGCCATTGCCAGGCCGCGACAAGGGCGGCCTCCCAAGCGGCTGCGCAAGAGGCGCCCCCTGCCGCCCAATCGGTGTCGCAGGCGCTACGCGAGGCGTGGGCGCGGGCGCTGGCGCGCTTGCAAACCACATGGGATCCCGAAGCGGTGCGCGTGCACCTGCGCCAGGCGAGGCCGCTGGGCGCAGAGAACGGCGTGCTGGTGTTGGGCGTGCCCAGCGCTGCGGCGTGTGACTGGCTCAACACGCGCGCACGGGGAGCGGTGCTCACCGCCTTCGACCCGATCGACGGCCAGCCACTCAAAGACGTGCAGTTCGTCGTCGCCCGTCGCGGCGAGGGCGCACCCGTGACCAGCTAAGGGCGGAGGAGAGGGCCGCGACGCGAGGCACTTGCCGCGACCCGTGGGCGCGCTAGAATGGCCCTCAGAGCCAACCCAGGCGCCTCGCCACCTCTCGCCGCCCTCGACCACACGCCCATCGCTCGAGCGGCGCTCGTAGGAGCATCCGATGTCTACCAAGCCAGAAACCGTGCGCTATTCGCGCGATGATCTCGATATCGAAGCCAGCAGCGGCGCCCTTGCCTTGGGCGCTGGACTCTTGATCGCAGCCTCGATGGGGGCCATCGTGGCCGTCGATGTCTATCAAGCATCCTGGACGCTGATGCCCCAAGCCGCCATCGGCATCGTCGCGGGCGTCCTGGCCTTTTTCGTGCGCGAACGCAAGCCGCGCCTGGGCGCGGGCTTGTTGGCGGCCGTGGTGGCGTCCGCCGGGCTGTACAACGCGAGGTATCTCGGCCATAGCCTGGCTGGGTTGGCCCTCGTTGTGGCGGCGGCCCTCATCGCCGTGGCCTGCCGGCCAGCGATAGGTTGCGCCGTGCTGACTGGTCTGACGGGCGCGCTGTATTGGGCCGTTGCACCAAGGCTCCCCGGTGATCTGCTCCTCTTGTTGCTCACGAGCACCCTCTGCTGGGTAGTCCCCGGTATGTTGTGGCTCTATCGCGGCAAGGTGCTGAGCGTGTTGGACTGGTCGTGGCAGACATACCAAGACATGCGGGCCAGCCTGGACGAGGCGTTGGCTCAGCGCGTGGTGCTCAAAGAGACCCAGGAGGACCTGGTCAAGGCCAACGAAGAGTTGGCGCGGCTGTCAGAGCGGCTGGAGCTCATGACCCAGATCGCCGAGGACGCCCGCGCGTCCAAAGAGGCCTTCTTGGCCAACGTGAGCCATGAACTGCGCACGCCCCTCAACATCATCATTGGCTTTAGCGAGATCATGACCGAATCGCCCGAGGTGTATGGCGCCGCCCTGCCGCCCGCATTGCTGGCCGACATCGCTGCCATCCAGCGCAACAGCGAGCATCTGTCGAGCCTGGTCGACGACATCCTCGACCTGAGCCGCGCCGACGCCGGCCGCATGGCCCTCACCAAGGAATGGGTGTCGCTCGAGCAGATCGTCGAGGCCGCCATCTTGGCGGTCAAGCCGTTGTTCGATTCCAGGGCACTGAGCCTGACCACGGCCATCGAACCCGACCTCCCGCCCGTGTATGGCGACCGCACGCGGTTGAGGCAGGTACTGCTCAACCTGCTCAGCAACGCCGGCCGCTATACCGAAAAGGGCGGCGTCGAGGTCACCGTGCGGGCGACGGAGCGCGCGATCGTCTGCAGCGTTCGTGACACCGGCCCCGGCATCGCCCCCGAGGACCAAGAGCGCGTGTTCGAGCCCTTCCGGCAGGCGGGCAGCCTTACCCGGCGACGCGCAGAGGGCTCGGGGCTGGGCTTGAGCATCAGCAAGCGGTTCGTCGAGCTGCACGGCGGCCGTATGTGGATCGACAGCGTCCCCGGCCAAGGGACCACCGTGTCGTTCGAACTGCCGATCTCTCCGGCACCAGCCAGCGGCGCCGCCGACGTCATGCGCTGGTTCGGCGCAGACACGCAGTACGAGGCGCGAACCAGGCCCTCGCGAGCGCCGCAACCTAGGCAAAGGCCGCGCTTTGTGGTGGTCGAGTCGGGCGAGGTAGTGCAGCGCATGTTGCGACGCTACTATTACGATGCCGACATCGTGCCCGTGACCGATCTCGACGCGGCCCTGCGCGCCCTGGCCGAATCGCCAGCCAATGCGCTGCTGCTGAACGATGCCATCACCGAGGACGTGCTGCGCAACCAAGGCGGCCTGGCCGCGCTACCCCACAATACCCCGGGCGTGCTATGTTGGGCACCGAGCGAGGCCGAGCTGGCCGAGCAGCTCGGCGTGCTGGAATACATGGTCAAGCCCATCAATCGTGAGCGCCTCTTGGCCGTGCTCGATCGCCTGGGGGACGCGGTGCATCGCGTGTTGATCGTCGACGATGACCAAGAGGCCGTCCAGCTCCTGGCGCGCCTGCTCAAGGGGGCGCCACGGCCCTATGAGGTGCTCAAAGCGACCCGCACGCGGCGGGCGCTCACCCTCATGCGGCACGCCACACCCGACCTGGTGCTGCTCGATCTGATCATGCCCGACATGGATGGCTACGAGTTCTTACGTCACAAACGCAGCGACGAACGTCTGCGGCAGATCCCCGTAATCGCCATCACCGGCCAGGTAGCGGCGGCCTCGATCGCCGACGGCCGCTGCGTTACGGTGGTGCGCCCGGCCAGCGTGCCGTTGGCCGACTTGCTCGGGCAGGTGCTCCAGGTCACCGACGCCCTTGAGCGCCAGCCGTCGGCGATTGCCGTTCCAGCGCCGCCAGAAAATCCTGTCGAGTGACGGGCTTGTGTACAAAGTCGCTAGCGCCAAGCGAGCGGGCGAGGTCTTCTTGTGCCAAGACGGTGCAGACGATCACCGGGATGTGCCGCGTCGCTGGGTGTTGCCGTAGGCGGCCGAGCAACTCCCAACCGTCGATCGTCGGCATCATCACGTCGAGCACGATAAGCTGCGGCTGGCTCTGGCGCGCCACCTCTAGCGCACGCTCGGGCTGCGCCAAGACTTGGATCCGATAGGCAGAGCCAGCGGCATAGCGCTGCAGCAGGGTCAGCGTGTCTGGGTTATCGTCGATGAGCAGCACCGGCACCGCGACCCGTGAGGGGAAGGTGAGGCTAGCAGCGAACGCCTCCTCGGGCGCCGAGAGGGTGAGCAACGCATCTGTGCCCGCGAGCAGCCGCGAGATGAGCGCCAGGTTGTCCAGATCATCGGCATCGCGAGAGACCGGCCGGACCCGGCGCGAGCCGACGATGCTGATCTCCGTCTGCGCTGGCCCAGAGCGCACGTCGACCTGCACCCGACCGCCCGGCGTCTGCCGCACGGCGACACACAGCAGGCTGATCAAGGCCTGCCGCAGGGCCATCGGCTCGACGCAACAGAGGGCGTCGGTAGCGGGGTCCGTGGCGTCCAACTGCACCTCTGCTTGGGCCGCGAGGGCCGCCACCGTCTCGAGCACTCCAGGCAAGACATCCGTCAGCGGCGTCACACACCGGGCCTGGTCCGTTGCCGATGGCGCCGGCTGATGCTCACCTGGCTCGGCGGCGGCCGATGGCGGCGGAGTGGCCGCCGTGACTTGGGGCGCCAGCACCTGAGCCAGGGCAGCAATGGCATCGGCCTCCTCGCGGCGCAGATGCCGCACACCAAGGCCCAGCTGATCGGCGACCTCTTGCTGGCCACATTGCTGCACATAGCGGTAGAGCAGGATCTCGTGCAGGCGCCAGGCGCGAGACTGCTCGGGCACCCCTGGGCCTGGCTCCAGCGCCGCGATGCCGTCGATGAGCACCTGGCGCAGGCGTTTGGCCGGGTTGGGATCCTTGTCTAGTCCCAAGAGCGGGATGAGCGGGCTAGAGCGCAGCGCAACGGGATCATAGAGGCGACGCAGCGCCCAGCGCAGGGCGATGGCCAGGTCATTGGGCGAGGCCATGTCCGCTTGATAGCCGCTATTGGGCCGAACGTCGGCAGGAAGGGGATCGAAATCCTGTGAGGACATGATAGGATTGTATCTAATACGATGGCGTGACAAAAACTTCCCGATATCGGCGCACTGGGGTGCGGTGACTAGGTGCGAGGTGCAGCGGCTGGCACCCGCCGGGAGGCAAAGCCCACGCTATCCAAGACCAGGGATTGGCAATTCCAGGAGAAGGTGAGACCATGACTCTACAAGACAAGACTCTGACGCGTCGTGGATTGCTGCGCCTCGGCTGTATCGGCGCGGGCGCTGCGTTGCTGGCCGCATGCCAGCCCAAGGTCGTTGAGGTAGAGAAGGTCGTCAAAGAGACCGTCATCGTCGAAGGCACGCCGCAAGTGGTAGAAAAGGTGGTCGAGAAAGTCGCGACCGGAACGCCTGCACCCCAGGAGAAGATCGAACTGGCGATCTATGGCTTCCAGGGAGCGGCTCTGGAGCCAACGTTCGCCGCCATCGCTCCGCGGTTCATGGAGCAATACCCGAATATCGATGTGCTCTCCAAGTCATACGCCGGTGCACCAGGCGAGACAGAGGAGCGCATGATCACTCGTCTGGCGGCGGGCGAGCGACCGGATAGCATGTGGCTGCACACACTGCGCACCTTCGAGTTCAACCGCCTCCAGGTGCTCGAGAAGCTAAACGACGACACCGTCTTCCCGGGCTACAGCGACCTCGAACAGGCAATCTATCCGCAGATGATCGAGCGGCTCAAGCTCGACATGCTAGACGTCTACATCATGCCCAACTGCATCGACATCCACTGCCCAACCTACAACCTGGATATGGTCGACCAGGCAGGGCTGGATGCCGACAATCCGCCCAAGACCTGGGAAGAGTTGCTGGTGTGGCTGGAAGCGCTGCAGGGATATGGCAACTGGCCAGTGGACTTGCTGGTACACACAGCCTGGGCCATCATGTTGTACTTGGCGTCCTATCCCGGCATGTACACTGACTCGATCGTCACCATCGCCGACACCACCGAATACAAGTCTCTCCTGAACACCGAGCCGGTAGTCAACTCGGTCAAGCTGTTCAAGGATATCTTTGACAAGGGTTGGGTAGCGCCAGAGAAGGCGGCTCCTGGGGCGAACTTTTTCAACGACCAACTCGTCCCGATCGCGTTTACGCCGTCTAACCGCGGCTATGCAGAGATGCAACGGGCGATCGGCGACAAGTTCCGTTGGGCACCCATAGGATATCCTCTGCCCCCGAACGCCAAGATGCAAGAGCCGGCCGTCACCGGCGTGGGCGACGGGATGGGCCAGGTGATCTTCAAGATCGCCGAGCACAAGGCAGAGGCTTGGGAGTGGGTCAAGTTCTGCACCGAGATCGACCAGCAAGCGGACTTTGGGCGAAACTATTACACGCCGGCGCGCGCAGACATGGCCAATCATCCTTATCTGGATGAGGGCATCCCGCAACACAAGCAGGCCGTCGCGTTGGCCAAGAATGGCATCCCACGGGTCGGCATGGAGTACACCCGTGTAGAAGCCATCATCCAGCAAGAGTACCAACGCGTCCTCTTTGAAGACAAACCCGTGGAAGAAGCGATGGAATCTGCTAGCCAGCAGTACGACGAGCTTCTCAAGGCGCTGCAAGAGGCGCGTGCGGCCAGCTAGGCGAGTTCGCTCAGCGAGCGACCAGGATGAGCGCCATGGCGCTCATCCTGGTTATAGTCGATAGATGATGGCCGTGAAGGTAGAAGTATGGTCACGCGCAGTGTCAGGCCCGAAACGCTCACCTTCAGCGAGAAGAAGGACCAGTTCCTCTACCGCCATCGCCAGGTCGTCAAGGGATACGCCTTTATATCGCCATACATCCTCTTTTTCCTGCTGACGTGGTTGTTCCCTTTGGTCTATGCGGTCTGGCTGAGCTTCCACGAGTTCGAGACGCTCTATGAGACACCCCGCTTTGTGGGGCTAGAGAACTTTGCCATGCTGCTCAAGGATGACTTGTATATCAAGAGCTATGGCAACGTCGGGCGCTATATGCTCGTTCAAATCCCCTTGACGCTGATCCTCTCCCTGCTAGTGGCTCTGGCGCTCAACAACCTGCCGCGAATGCGGGGCATGTTCCGCACCATCTATTTCGTGCCCAACGTCGTCTCGCTAACTGTGGTGGCGGTGCTCTTTACCTCGCTCTACTCGCCCTCCATGGGCTTGATCAACTACTATTTGGGCAAAGTCGGTATTCCCGCACAACAGTTCCTGAACTCGCCCAAGCAAGCCATGGAATCCATCGCCCTGATGGATGTGTGGCGTGCTGTTGGCTACTATGCCGTGATCTTCTTAGCCGGGTTGCAGAATATCCCCGGTGAATACTATGAGGCCGCACGCATCGACGGGGCGAATGGCCTGCAACAGTTGCTGCGCATCACTATTCCATTGCTCAATCCCACGATCGTGCTCTGCGTCCTCTTGAATGGCATTTGGGGGTTCCAGGTCTTTATGCAGCCGTTCTTGATGACGGCTGGAGGCCCACTGGATAGCACCTGGACGCCCGTTTATCTGTTGTATCGCGAATCATTCCAGTACCTGCGGCTCGGCTACGGCGCCGCCATGGGCCTGGTGCTGACGGTCGTCATCCTTGTGGTGACGATCCTACAGCGCCGCCTGGTAGAACGTGAAATAGCGTACTAGGCAAAGCATTGCCTGATTTCGGTTGACGGAGGAGCTGGATATGACGGCCGTGACATGGCCTCGAGTGGCCAAGTCCCTGGGACTGGGGATTGTCTACGCCTTACTCGCCTTTGGCTCGGTGATCATGCTCGCACCTTTGGTATGGATGCTGCTCGCCTCGCTCAAGCCACCGACTGAGGTGATGGCCTATCCGCCGCAGTGGATCACCCCAGGGCTGGGCACGCTACGCAACTATCGCGAGGCCGCCAAGCTGGTGGACATCCCCCGAGTCTATTTCAACAGCACGTTCACCGCTGCCTTTCAGGTGATCACTACGTTGTTGTTCTCGTCGATCGTCGCCTATGGGCTGACGCGCTTTCGCTTCCCAGGACGCGATGTGGTGTTCACGACCTGTCTGTTGACGATGATGATCCCGTCCTACGTGATCCTCATTCCCCTCTACATGATGGCTCGCGACCTGCACCTGATCAACACCTATCTGGGCCTTATCCTGCCCGGATTGATGTCACCCTTTGGCATTTTCCTCCTACGCCAGCACTTTATGATCATGCCCAGTGATCTCGTCGACGCTGCGTACATCGACGGCGCGAGCGATATGCGCATTCTGTTTAGCCTCGTCCTGCCAATATCGCGGGCCGGGCTAACTACGCTCCTGGTATTCACGGCGATGGGTTCGTGGAACAACTTTCTCTGGCCCAGCATCGTCGTCAACGAGACCGAGATGTTCACCATACCGCTCGCGGTGACGAGGTTCTATAGTCAGTTCTCGACCGATTGGGGCAGTGTGATGGCCTTTTCTACCGCCGCTACGGTGCCCATCCTGATTCTTTACTTTATCTTCCAGAGGCAGTTCGTCGAGGGTATGGCGATGAGTGGCCTCAAGGGATAGAGGTTGCGCCAGACCGGAGACAGGACAAGGAGCGATTGCTATGGCGATGTCGTCGTATGAAGTTGTTCGGCGGGCAATCGAGTTTCAGACGCCTGATCGATTGCCAGTACGCTTTCCCCTCTTGGGCATAGACGATACTTTTGGCGTCGCCTGGAACAACAAGGGCGTGGGCGATCGAGCCAAGCGCCAGGATTATGACTGGTTCGGCTGCCTGTGGGAGCGGACAGAGATGTCCAACATGGGGCAGGTCAAAGGGCACCCGCTAGAGGACCTGAGCAAGGCCGACTCTTACCAGTGGCCCGACCCCAACAACCCGCTCTTTTACGAAGGCATGGAGGAGCGGTTTGAGGGCTCTGAAGGCAAGTATATCATGACGGGCATTGGTTTTTTCCTCTTTGAGCGCATGCACATGCTGCATGGGTTCCAGAATACCCTCACCGACCTCTATGCCGAACGGCAGAGCATGGAATGGCTGGCAGACAAGGTCGTCGAGTACAACCTGGGTATCATGGAGAACATCCATGCTCGTTTCCCCGGTCAGATCCACGGTTTCTCTTTCACCGATGACTGGGGCACCGAACTGTCCACCTTCATTCGGCCCAAGATGTGGAACGAGTTCTTCAAGCCACGCTACAAGATACTGTTCGACTCCATGCATGCCAAGGGTTGGCACGTGTGGATGCACAGCTGTGGCAAAGTCAACGAGATCATCGAACCTCTCATCGAGATCGGCTGTAATGTCATCAACCTGCAGCAGCCGCGCGCGCTAGGCATTCACGAGATCGGCGAGCGCTATCGCGGACGTATCTGCTTCGAGTCCTTGTGCGATATTCAGCATACCCTGCCCTTCAAGAGTGATGACGAGATCCGTGAAGAGGCGCAGCTGTTGCTCGCCGAATGGGCTGTTCCCGAGGGTGGGTTCATCTTGAGCGACTATGGTGATGGCGAGGCCATCGGCGTGCCCCCCGCAAAGAAGCAGGTCATGCTCGATGCGTTTCTAGAGGCCGACCCTTGGCGGCGCGTAGCCGCTGGACGCTAAAGGAGCTATCCATGTCTTTCGCCGAAGCGATCTATGACGCCATCCTCAATGGCGATATGGCGGCCTGTGAACAGGCTACCCACGCTGCCCTAGCCAGCGGCATCCCCGCCGGCGACGTCTTGAACGAGGCCATGATCCCGGCCATGGCCGAGGTCGGGCGGCTCTTCGAAGAGAACGAGTATTATGTGCCCGAGCTGCTCATCGCTGCCCGCGCGATGAAGGCGGGCCTGGCCATCCTCAAGCCCCTGCTCGTGGCCACCGGCGTAGAGCCCAAGGGCAAAGTCGTGGTGGGCACCGTGAAGGGCGATTTACACGACATCGGCAAGAACCTGGTGGCCATCATGGTCGAGGGCGCCGGCTATGAGGTGATCGACCTGGGCGTCGATGTGCCGCCAGAGCGCTTTGTACGTACGGCGATCGAAGAGGGCGCTCAGGTCATCGGCCTGTCGGCGCTGTTGACCACGACCATGCCGAGCATGAAGGCTACGGTCGAGGCGCTGCAAGAGGCCGGGGTGCATGGCCCGATCAAGATCATGATCGGCGGCGCGCCCGTGACGCAGAGATACGCAGACGAGATCGGCGCTGACGGCTATGGCCGCGACGCCGCAGAGGCCGCCCGCCTGGTGGCACAGCTCGTCGGCCGCTAAGGGCCTGCTCGCCGTACAAGGGGGCGCTCGAGCCGCGCCCCCCTCTCTCCATACTCGGCGTCACGACCAGTGCCAGTGCGTCTTGCCCGTCTCCCAGGGGAACTCTTGCAGATCAGGCACGATCTGCACGCCCTCATGCAGCTTGAGAAAGCCGTTCTCGGTGGCCAACGGCGCGGCCAGCAGCGCCTGGTAGCGCTCAGAAAAGTCGCTCAGCTCGCCACGCTCCAGCCGTGCCAGCAGCTCGCGCCACTCTTGCAGCACCACGTCAAAGCGCATAAAGCTGTGGTGCAGCTTGGCCACGCCGCGAATCGCCAGCTTGTGCAGCGCAAACAGGCGGTCGCGCGTCCACACGATCTCGCGCAGCAGCCCCTCGGTCTCTTGGAAGCGCCGCTCCAAGAAGGCCATGGTCTCTTTCAGCCCCGGGCGCGGGTCGGGCAGCGAGCGCCACACCGCGATGCGATAGCGCAGCTCGGCGAGCAGCTCGCGGTCGCGCACCATCACGCGCTGGATGTATTGCAGCATCAGCGCGCAGATGCGCACGTTGAGCCAGCGCCAGTTGTCCAGCAGGGCGGCGTTCTTGGCCTCGCAGCTGGCCACCAGCGCGGCGGCTCGCGCGATGTCTGCGTTGCCCAAGACAGCGCTGTTGAGCGCCTTCTCGAGCAGCACCAGCAGTTCGCTGGCCTCGGAGGCGCAATCCTCGCCAAAGTGCCAGCGCGCATAGGCGTGCACAATGTCCGTCGCACTCTGGCCGAAATCCCACGCCCGCACCGACCACACGACCTTGTTGAGGTCGTCGGTGTCGCCCTCCGAGTACGGTGCTGAGCCATCGGCAGCGGGCGCCGTCTGCCCACACCTGTCCCACATCTCGAGTGCGCGGGGCGCGGGGCCATCCTCGCGGTTCCACACATACTGCACCACCGGATCCATCGTCACCACGGGATACTGGCAGTTGCGCGTGTGTGCCTCATCGGGGTAGAGGATCACCTTGTATTGCCCGGGCACGGCGGCGCGCAGGCGCTGCACCGGCCCAGAGATGGGTCCGCTGCGCCCGTAAGGCTCGAGCAGCAGCGTGGGGTCATCCTGCGGCCCCTCAGCAAAGGTCATCAGCTCGCTGAATGGCCCGTAGGCGATGCCCTCGACCCAGTCGGGCCGCTCGCGATCGAGCCAGTCGATGACCGTCCGCGCCTCTCCCGTGGGCAGGCCCTGCTGCGCCAGCCACACCACACAGTTGGGGTGATACTGCCGCGCGATAGCGGCCTCTTCTTGCACCAGGTCGAGGTAAACCGGCGCCCAGGGGTTGCAGTCCTCGCAGCCGGGGCAGCCGCCGTCGTCTTTCGAGGGGAAAAAGAGCACGTCCAGCTCGGGTAACAGGCTAAAGATGCGGTGCCGAAGCTCGAGGATCGCCGCACGCGCCTCGGGGATGCTGGGGCACACAAAAGAGCCGCCGTTCTTGCTCAAGTGCGGGTTGCGGCGCACCTGCTCATAGTACACGTCATTGACCGGCAACCACACGCCATAGCGCATGCCCAGCTCGTGGCAGAGCGCCGGCAGCTTGAGCTGGATCTCGAGCTGGCGATAGAACTCGCGCTCGCGCAGGGGGCTGTCGAACCACGGCGGGTCGCCAAAGGGCAGGCAGCCAAAAGAACGCGCGGGGTGCAGCGGATACAACACCGCGATGTTGTCGCCCCAGGCGGCCATCTCGGTGAGATACTCTCCCCACTGCTCAGCGCTCCACTTGTCACAGGTGTTGTTCTGCTTGTGGTTGGCATAGGTGTGGCCGCGCACCGGGAACGAGGCATGGTGCCGATACGACAAAAGCTGCGGCAGGCTCGCCTGCCCGCGCTGGAGCACCAGCGTCCGCGCCAACGTGCCAGCCGCGGCCATCATGACGCTTGGCCCCCCAGCGGTGGCATAGAGACCCAGCTCGGGCTGCTCGCCGGCCCACAGCGTGATCTCTTCCGGATGCTCGGGCAAGAGCGGCCCTGGCGCCGAGCCGTCGCCGACGATGCCCAGCACGATGTCGCCTGCCTGCCGCTCGCCGCCAGTCACCACTGGCCAGCGCCAGCCCGTACGCCGCTCGACCTGGCTCTGCAGATAGGCCGCCGCCCGCTGCGTCGGCTTGGCCGCGCCTGCGCTAATGACGATCCGCGTGTTGCTCGACAGACTCCAACTCATGAGCCACCTCCGTGTACTCGCTGGCTCGAGTGCGGCCGTAGAGATCGGCCTATGCGGCTGTAGTGAATCTGGAAGGCGGTTGATCTCGGGCGCAATGAACGGCGAGCAGCGATAGTCGAGGTCATCGAGGCCGTGATGGGCCAGAACGCAGCCGAGGCCTGCGACCTTCAGCGCATCATAGAACGACTGCGGCACGGCTGGCAAGCCCTCGCAGCCCCCTCTTGCACTCCCCTTTGGGCTTGGCCGCCAGACGCGGTATCATTGCCCTATGCTCGATCTTGGCCCCAAGATGTCGCCCGCAGCTGAGCCGCCGCACCAAGCCACGCCCGCCTGGCGCTGGCTGGCGGTCGCGTTGCTGGTGCTCGGCTATGTCGCCCTGGTGAGTCGCGGGCTGGGCTTTTTCGCCTGGCACGACGATGAGGGCGTGTTTGCGCTCACCGCCAAGGCGCTCTACGACGGTCAAGCGCTCTATCGCGACGTGTGGTTCAACTATCCCCCGGGCTATGCGCAATACCTGGCGCTGCTCTATCGCCTGTTCGGCTATTCGCTGACGGTGGCGCGAGTAGGCTCGTTGCTGGCGGGCCTGCTGACCTTGGGCGCGGTGGGCCTCATGGCGCGGCGCGTGTGGGGCGCGGGGGCGGCGCTCGGCGCCATGCTCTTGCTGGCCACGGTGCCGCATTTCGTGGTGGTCTCGTCGGCCGCGCTGGCCGAGGTGCCCGCCTTAGGACTGGCCACGCTGGGCGTGGCGTTGGCCGTGATCTATCTGCAGCGCGGCCGCTGGCCCTGGCTGGTGGGCAGTGGGCTGGCGCTGGCGCTGGCCCTGCTGATCAAGCCCACCGTCTGGCCAGCCTTGGCCGCGCCGGCGCTGGCCATCGTGTGGGTGGCCCGTCGGCCAGGGCCGATCATCCGCCAAGGGCTGCTGTTTGCGGCGGCTGTGGCCGTGCCCCTGGCGGGCGATGTGTTGCTGCACGAGCCGGCCCTGTTTGTGCACCAGCTCTGGGTGACCTATCACCAGAGCCGCGAGGCCTTCCCGCTGGCGCTGGGTGAGAACGCGCGCTCGCTGGCCGAGTATCTGTTCGCCGACAAGTATGGCCTGTCTCACGTGAGCCTGCTCGCGCTGGCGGGCCTGGGCCTGGCTGCGTCGTGGCGCGAACGGCGCGGCGAGGCCTGGCTGTTGAGCAGCTGGCTGGTGCTCTGCCTGGTGTCGCTGCTCACGCACACGCCGCTCTATCGCCATCATCAGGTGCTGTTGCTGCCGCCGTTGGCCGTGCTGGCGGGCGGTGGGCTGGGCGTGGCCGCGCGCGCGCTGCGCCACGGGGGCATCGGTTGGCGCCAGCTCGGCTCGGGGCTGTTGCTCGCCTGGCTGCTCGTGGAGCTGCGCGGCGGCGCTTGGGCGGCGCTGGCCACGGTGCAGACGGCCGAGGCCGATGCGCTCGACGTGAGCCAGCAGGCCGTGACCTACCTGGCCGCGCATACCGAGCCGGGCGACCTCGTGCTCACCGACGCGCCGATCCTGGCCATCCACGCCGAGCGCGCCGTGCCCATTGAGGCGATCAACACCTCGCGGATGCGCCTCTATACTCACGAGCTGACCGACCAGCAGCTGATCGACCTCGCTCGCCAGCAAGCGCCCGCGGCAATCGTCTTTTGGGAGAAAAAGCTCGACTCGGCCGACGACTTTGCCAGTTGGGTCGCCTGTCAGTACGATCAAGCGGTGGCCTATGACGAGCGCCATCGCATCTATACGCCGCGGACTCCGTCGCCGCTGCCCGCGAGCCTGCAGCGGCTCGACCAGCCCTTTGCCGAGGCCGACGGTGCCGAGCCGATCGTCCTGCTGGGCTATGCCTGGCAGAACGAGGCGGTGGCTGCGGGCGAGAGCCTGGCCTTGACCCTCTATTGGCAGGCCACGGGCCGCCCGGCTAGCGACTACAAAGTGTTTGTGCACGTCCTCGACCGCGACGGCGCCCTCATCGCTCAAGAAGACGCGCGCCCGCGGCAGTGGCTGTGCCCCACCTATGTGTGGCAGCCGGGCGAGCGCATCGACGATCCGCATACGATCGCCATCACTACGCTGGGCGCGGGCGGCCCATACACGGTGCAGATCGGGCTGTATGACGGCTACACCGGCGCCCGATTGCGCCCCGACCACCTAGACATCGCTGTGGGCGCGCGCTCGGCCGCCAGAGAGGAGTGAGGATGCGCATCGGGATTGTGGGCGGAGGGATCGCCGGCCTCACGGCGGCCTATCGGCTGAGCCAGGCGGGACATCAAGTCACCGTCTATGAGGCGCAAGACTGGCTGGGCGGCCAGGCGGGCACCTTCCCCGTCGGCGATACCCGCCTCGAACGGTTCTATCACCATTTCTTTCACAGTGATACGTGTGTGCTCGCCCTGCTCGACGAGCTGGGCCTGAGCGACCGCGTGGTCTGGCGACCCAACCAGTCGGGCTATCTCTATGGCAACCACATCTATGACTTTGTCACGCCGCTCGACCTGCTGCGCTTCAAGCCATTGCCCTTTTATGCGCGAGTGGTGACGGGCCTGCAGACGCTCTATCTCCAGCGATTTGGCGACTGGCGCAAGCTCGAACAGATCCCCGCGCGCGAATGGCTGCTCAAGCACGGCCCGCGCTCGATCTATGACATCATCTGGGGTTCGCTCTTGCGCAGCAAGTATGGCGACTTGAGCGACAACGTGAGCATGGCCTGGCTGGCCACCAAGATTCAGGTGCGTCGCGGCAAGAAGAACGAGTGGCGTGAGACGTTGGGCTATCTGATGGGCTCGCTGCAAGTGCTGATCGACGCGCTGGCCGAGCAGATCACCTCGGCGGGCGGCGTGATCCACACCAGCGCGCCCGTGGAGCACGTGCACGTGGTCGACGGGCGCTGCACGGGCCTCACCTACCAGCAAGGGGGCGTGGCCCACACCGACGCGCTCGACGCAGTGATCATGACCGTGGGTTCGCCCATTGCCCTGCAGATCGCGCCCGACCTGCCGGCGAGCTACCGCGAGCGGCTCGCTGACGTGCGCTACCAGGGCGCCATCGTCATGGTGCTCAGCCTCAACCGCTCGCTGGTGCGCAACTACTGGCTGAGCATCCCCGAAGTCGACATCCCCCTCGTGGTGGCGCTCGAGCACACCAACTTTATCCCGCCCGAGCACTATGGCGGGCGGCGCCTCGTCTACCTCAGCAACTATGCGTCGGGCGACAGCGAACAGTTCCAGATGAGCCAAGAGGAGCTGCTGACCCTGTACGAACCAGCGCTGCGCCGCTTGAACCCGGCCTTTCAGCGCGACTGGGTCGTTGAGAGCTGGCTGTTCAGAGACCGCTACGGGCAGCCGGTGTTCGAGACCAACTATTCACAGCGGATGCCCGCGCACGAGACGGGCATCGCCGGGCTGTATCTGGCCAACACCACCCAGGTGTACCCCGAGGATCGTGGGGTGAACTATGCCGTGTTGTTGGGCGAGGCCATCGCCACCATCGTACAAGGGGGCCAGGCCCGCGCCTCGCTGCGCTGGTAGGCAAGAAAAGAGGGGGCCTCTCGCCCCCTCTCACCCACCTACTCCCGGCCACGCCGCTGGCGATACAGTCCGCGCCACTCGTTCAGCTTGACGCGCACCACCTGCGTCGCCATCTCTTTCGACTCGCCGAGATAGCTCTTGTTCTTGCCCCGCGCCACGTCGCGGTTGGCCCAGGCCACCGTCTCTTCGGCGATGGGGTACCCCGCGCGCTCGGCCAGATACAGCAGCTCGACGTCAAAGGCCGTCACTTTCCAACCCGTCACTTGCACCGGCCGCTGGATCACCTCAAGCTGCGCAAACAGCTCGCGCGCTACGTCGGTGCGCATCGCCTTGAACCCGCACTGCGTATCCGAGATGTTGCGCAGCATCAACACCCGGCGAAAGTTGCGGAACACCGCCGAACCCAGCTTGCGCACGGGCGAGAAATTGGCGCGATCGGTGCCCCGCGAGCCGATGACCACGGGATAGCCCTCGGCCAGGCGCGGCAGCAGCCGATCGAGCTGGTCGATGGGCGTGGATTGGTCCATGTCGGTGAACAGCACCACCTCGCCCTGTGCCTCTAGAATGCCCGCCCACAGCGCCGCGGGCTTGCCGCCATGCGGGTTCTGCAGCAGGCGAAAGCCCGGCAGGTGCGGCAGCCGTTCGAGCACCAGCTCTCGGCTGTTGTCCGAGCTGCCATCGTCCGAGATGAGCACCTCATAGGCATAGTCCTGGCGCGAGAGATAGGCGTACATCTCTTCGAGCACGCCGCGCGCGAGGTTCTCGTGTTCGTTATAGCAGGGCACCACTACGGTCAGATAGGGTTTGCTCACATCACCGATCCAGTATGGCTACGATATAAGACGCATCGACCCTCGCCTGGTTCCACAGGGCGCGCCGGTGGGCTCGCCAGCGATGCATCGTGCACAGCCCGGCCCACTGCCCGCGCAAGCGCGCACGAGCCGGTGCGCTGCGCACTGCGCGCAACGCCTGCCAGGCGATGCGCAGTTGCGCCCGTGCGATGGCCGGCCAGTTCCGTCGCAACAGCGGCGGTGGATAGTTGCGCGCCACGGTCCACAGCGTGTTGCGCCCCACATAGTACGAGGCCAGCGCCCCGCCACCCGTGGCGCTCAGGTGGTGATAGATCACGGCATCGGGCACATACACACAGCGATAGCCGGCCAGCTGCGCCCGCCAGCTCAAGTCGACATCCTCACAATACATGAAAAAGCGCTCTTCGAACAGCCCGATCTCGTCGAGCATGGCGCGACGCAGGGCCAGCGCGCCGCCCGAGCCGCCGAACACCAGGCATTCCTGGTCGTAGGGCGGGCCATAGCGCTGCCACACCCCGCGCGAGTCGGGCGTGCCATCGCACCGATAGAGGTCGCCGGCGGCGTTGAGCGTGTCGCGCTGGTCGTACAGCATGATGCGCGAGGTGGCCATGCCCGCCTCGGGGTGCCGATCCAGCGCGGCCACCAGGTTCGCCAACCAGTCTGGCTCGACCTCGGTGTCGTTGTTGAGCAGCACCACGATCTCGGCCGTGCTGGCGCGGATGCCCGCGTTGCAGCCGCCCGTGTAGCCACCGTTGGTGGCCAAAGCCAACGTGCGCACCGTGGGGAACTCCCCGCGCACCATGGCCAGCGAGTCGTCGGTGGAGCCGTTGTCGACGACGATCACCTCGGCGTCGCGGTAGGTCTGCTGAGCCAGCGAGGCCAGGCAGGGCCGCAGCAGCCGAGCGCCATTCCAGTTAGGGATGATGACCGCAACCCGCGGGTGGCCCATGCGCTAGCCCTGGCCCAGTGTGCCCAGATAGTCGGCCAGCGCCTCGCGCCAGGGGCGCATGGTGATGCCGATGGCCTCGCCAAAGGCGTTGGCCAGCTCGACGCGCTTGGGCACGCGCGCCGCACGCACATAGCCCTGCGCGGCGTGCACGGGCACGTGGCTCAAGCCCGCCAGCTCGAGGATGGCGCAGGCCCATGCATACCGCGAGCAGACGCCGCGGTTGGTCAGGTGATAGGTGCCATAGGCGCCGGTGGGCGCCAGCCGCTGGAGCGCCGCGGCCACATCGAGCGCATAGGTGGGCGAGCCCTCCTCATCGGTGACCATGGTCATCTCGCCGCGCTCGCGGGCCAGGCGCAACACCGTCTGGCAAAAGTTGCGCGGGCTCTGGCCATACAGCCAGGCGATGCGCGTGACATAGTGTTTGGGGGCCAGCTCGCGCACCAGCTGCTCGCCGGCCAGCTTGGTGGCGCCATAGACGCTGAGCGGGTTGGGCGCGTCGGTCTCCCAATAGGGCGAGCCTTTGGCACCATCGAACACATAGTCGGTGCTGATATAGATGAGCGGGCAATCGGCCCGCGCGGCGGCCAGGGCCAGGTTGCGCGTGCCGATCGCGTTGACCCGATAGGCGAGCGCCGGGTCGGCCTCGCAGCCATCGACGTTGGTCAGGGCCGCGCCGTGGATGATCAGCTCGGGCTGAAAGGCGACGATCGCGTCGACGATGTCGAGGCGCGTGATGTCATACTCGGGCAAGTCGATCTCGAGCCGCTCGTCGTGGCTATAGGCCGCGATCAGCGCGGCGCCCAACTGCCCCTTGCTGCCAGTGATGACGATGCGCATGAGCTGCCTCCCCGCGAGAGTATGGCGCCGGCGCGGCGCGCGCCACCCAGGCCCGCCTCGCCCCTTGGCAAGCGAGCGGCGCCATTATATCATCGCCTCTAGAGGCGACCAAGAGCCTCGCCGAGTGGGTGCGCGAGGCCACGGTCAGCCCGGGAGGTCTCGCCAGCATGGAGCAACTCACGGCCATCGAACAGGCCATCCTCAACCGCCGGAGCATTCGCCGCTACACGCCCGAACCCGTGGCGCCCGAGCTCGTCGAACGCCTGTTGCAGGCGGCGATGGCCGCGCCCTCGGCCAGCAACAGGCGCCCGTGGGAGTTTGTGGTGGTCGACGACCCCACGCTCCTCGACGGCATCCAGCAGCGACTGCTCCTGGGGCGCTATCACCCGCCGCTGGCCATCGTCGTTTGCGGCAACCTGCAGCGCGCGTATCCTCCGCCCGGGCGCGACTTTTGGATCGAGGATTGCAGCGCCGCCGCCGAGAACATCTTGTTGGCGGCCACGGGGCTGGGCCTGGGCAGCGTGTGGATCGGCGTCTACCCCATCAAGCACTTTCAGCGAGGCGTGTCAGCCGTGTTGCACCTGCCCCACCACGTCGTGCCGCTGGGCGCGCTCTACATCGGCCACCCCGCCGAGACCAAGCCGCCGCGCACGCAGTACGACCCGGCGCGCGTGCATCACAACGGCTACTGAAAGAGGCCGGCCAGCTCGGCAAAGCGGCGCAGCTGGCGCAGCCGAGGCGACTCGGCGAGCGGCTCGAGCTCCTGCGGCCAGGTGTGCAGGCTGGGGATGTAGACGGCGCCCAGGCCTGCGCTCAGCGCGGGGTTGATGTCCGAGCGCGGACTGTTGCCCACCATCCAGGTCTCGGCGGGGTCGAGACGCAGCTCGGCGACGAGGTCGCGATAGGCGGCCACATCTTTGTGCCGCAAGACGCGCGCGTGCTCGAAATAGGGCGCCAGCCCCGACCCAGCCAGCTTGGCCAACTGGAACTCTTCTTCGCCCTTGGTCACCAGCACGAGCGTGCACCGCGTGGCCAGGGCCGCGAGGGTCTGGGGCACGCCCGCGAACAGCTCGACGCGCGGATCGAACAGCCTCTCCGCGCAAGCGCGCACCCGAGCCTCGCCGGCGGCGTCGGGCGTGCGGCCCAGCTCGCTCAGCAGGTGACGGTAGGTGTCGACCAGCGCGGCGGTGAACGAGGTGGGGCCAAAGCCAGAGCTAGCGATGTGCACGCGCTCATAGTGGTCCACCAGGGGCTGCACACGCGCGGCGTCGACGCCCAGGCCCGCCAGCAGCGCAGTGAGGCGCGCCGTGGCCGCGCGATAGTAGCGGTCGTTCTCCCACAGCGTGTCGTCGGCGTCGATGAGCAGGCGATAGGGCATGAGCACCTCTAGGAGAGAGTGTAGGCAAAGAGGGGGAAAGGGAAAAAAGCCGATCTTGAAACAAGTACCTGTCTCAATAGCCTGCAGCGTCTTCAGTTGACAAACGGGAACCAAAGAGATACACTAGTCAACTAGAGAGCACTGGGCTGTTTCTAGAGTAGAGGAGGTCCATATGATCGGCGAAAGGATCCGGACGCTTCGCCTGGCGCGCGGCTGGACCCAGGCCGAACTGGTGGCTCGCATGGGTAGCATCGTCACGAAGCAAGCCATCTCCAAGTACGAGTCTGGCAAAGCTTTCCCTTCTCCTACCGTCATCCGCCACCTTGCGAGTGCCTTGGGGGTCCAGCCCGCGCGTCTGTTGACGGAACCAGACATCGCGATTCGTGTCATTGCTTTCCGCAAGAAGGCCAGTCTTGGTGCACATCAGGCGCGGCGGATTGAGGCTGCTGCCAGCGAAGAGTTACGCGAACGAGTCGATCTGCAAGATCGACTCGGCCTTCCGACGGAACCAGCCATTCCTGTTAGGCAATACCCGGTGGCAAGCCTCCCCGAGGCGCAGGTCGCCGCTGCGGCTCTGAGGTCCGACTGGGCTTTGGGTAACGATCCCATTGCTAACCTAACGTCGATGCTTGAAGATCACTTTGTGCACGTATTGCTTTTGCCGGAGGATGATGCCTGTGATGGCCTAGCACTTGAGGCCTTGCAGGATGGCCAGCTGCGCGCCGTCGCCATCGGCATCCATCCCGAACGCTCCGGTGAACGGCAACGACTGAGCCTTGCCCATGAACTTGGGCACTTGGTCCTGGCTCCCACAGCCGGTGTTCAAGAGGAGGACGCCGCGTTCGTATTTGGCAAGGCTTTTCTTGCCCCGCCGGCGACTGTCCGAGAGCTTGTTGGTGCGCGCCGCTCTAGCGTCTCGCTCCAGGAGCTTGCCGCGCTCAAGGCCCGTTTTGGCATCAGTCTCCAGGCTGCTGCGCGGTGGCTCTGGGAGCTCGGCATCATCTCTCGACGCCACTACCAAGATTGGTGCATCAGAATCAACCAGCAAGGTTGGCGCCAGAAAGAACCAGACGAGTTACCAGTAGAGAAGCCGCAGTGGCGCGAACTCGCTCAAGCCCGCGCAGAGCAGGAAGGCCTGGGAAGCCCCGAGGCCTACCGCACTCCGGCCCTGGGTGCAGCGCCCAGTACGGACCTAGCTAGTGCCCGCCGTGCGCTGCTTAGCCTCCCGCCATCGCAACGGCGCGCGGTGCTCGCACAGCAGGCTTGTGAGATCTCGGCAACCTATGACCTAGACCAGTCGTGGCGCGATACCCAGGGAGGTGACATCGTTGACGAGGACGACGACCTTGCCTGATCCCCGCAGAGGCGAGATTTGGATGGTTGACTTTGACCCTACGGTCGGAGACGAGATTCAAAAGCTCCGCCCTGCGGTTGTGATCAGCTCCGATGGTGTCGCACGTCTCAAGCTGCGCATCGTCGCGCCGATCACTGGCTGGAAGCCTGCTTTCCAGGCGAATTACTGGCATGTACAGGTTCCGGCCGACGCTCATACCGGTCTCGAAAAGCCCTCTGCGGTGGACGCGCTGCAGGTGCGCAGCATCGCCATCGAGCGATTCATCCGCCTGCGTGGGCATCTATCTGCCGCCCTCATGGACGAGATCGCTTGCGCGGTCGCCCTCTTGATCGAGGTGCCTCCCCAGTGAACAAGCTCAGCATGGCGAACCGGCTACCTATCACTGTGCTTTGTGGCGGCCACGATGATGGTTGACGGCCCGTGGTTCGCGCGCCAGCGACAGTCCGCGCCGCAAGTAGTGTGGGCTTGCTACACCTGAGGTGCGTGGTCAGGCGGGTCTGAATACAACCAGAACTGTGGCCCCGTGTTCTCGCGTTCCTCTCTCCCCTCGTCAACCACCCCCCTCACTTTGCCCTGCACCGCCGCTGCTCATAGAATATCCTCTACGCATTCCTGCGCTCCCGAGGAGGCGCGCTCTTGATCGACGTCCACGAACTGTCCAAACGCTATGGCGACAAGCTCGCCCTCGACCGCGTGTCTTTCCACATCGCGCGCGGCGAGGTGGTCGGCCTCTTGGGCCTCAACGGCGCCGGCAAGTCGACCACCATGAATATCCTCACCGGCTACATCGGCGCCACCAGCGGCACGGTGACTGTGGCCGGGCACGACGTGGCCCGTGAGCCGCGCGAGGCCAAACGCCTCATCGGCTATCTGCCCGAGCAGCTCGCCTTTTATGCCGAGATGCGCGTGCGCGAGTACCTGGATTTCTGCTGCGACCTCAAGGGCGTGCGCGCCAACCGCGCGGCGCACCTGGCCGAGATCGCCGCCCGCGTGGGCATTGCGCCCGTCACCCACCGGCTGATCCGCAACCTGTCGCGCGGCTATCGCCAGCGCCTCGGCCTGGCCCAGGCGCTCATCGGCGACCCGCCCGTGCTGATCCTCGACGAGCCTACCGCGGGCCTCGACCCCTCGCAGGTCGTCGAGATCCGCGCGCTGATCCACGAGCTGGGGCAGACGCGCACGGTGCTCGTCTCGTCGCACGTGCTCTCCGAGATCCAGGCCATCTGCTCGCGAGTGATCGTGCTGCACCGCGGGCGCGTGGTGGCCGATGACACGCCGGCCAACCTGAGCCGCGCGCTGCAACCGGTGCATCGCGTGGTGGCGCGGATCCAGGGCACGCCCGAGCAGGTGCAGGCTGCGCTGGCGCCGCTGGCCGAGCTCGAACAGGTGGCCCTGCTCGACCAAGCCGAGCCAGGCACCTGTGACGTCCTCATCGAGAGCGCCGCCGGGCGAGACATCCGCGCCGACGTCTTTCGCGCGCTGGCTCGCGCCGACCTGCCCCTGCTGAGCACCCAGGCCCACGAGGCCTCGTTGGAAGACGTCTTTCTGCACCTGGTGGCTGACGAGCCGGTCGAGGGCCAGCCCGCCGCCGCACAACCACACGGGCACGCCTAGACCGAGCGAGGGGCGATGCGAGCCATTCTCAAGCGCGAGTTTCGAGCCTATTTCCAGTCGCCGCTGGGCTATGTGTTCGTGGCGGCGCTCTACTTTTTCTCGGGCTACTACCTGTTCACCTACAACTTGTATGGCGGCACCACCAACATGACCCGCCTCTTTGGCCTGCTCTTTCCGGTGGTGCTCTTCTTGGTGCCCGTGCTGACCATGCGCCTCTTGAGCGAGGATCGCCGCCTAAAGACCGACCAGCTCTTGCTCACCTCGCCCGTGACGCCGCTCGACATCGTCCTGGCCAAGTACCTGGCGGCGCTGGCCGTGTTCGTCATCGGCATCCTCGCGCCGTTGCTCCACGCGGCCGTGCTCTCGTTCTACGGCCCGCTCGACTGGCCGGCCGTGGTGGGCAACTGGCTCGGCCTGTTCCTCTTGGGCGCGGCGCTGATCGCCATCGGCATGTTCCTCTCTTCGCTGACCGAGAGCCAGGTGGTGGCCGCCGTCGCGGGCTTTGTGGTGAGCCTGTTCCTCATGCTGGTCGATGCGCTCGCCCTGGTGGTCGACAGCGCCTTCTGGCAAGAGTTCTTTCGGCAGCTCTCGTTCAACAAGCGCTATGAACCCTTTACGCTGGGCATCCTCGAGCTGCCGGGGGTCGTCTTTTTCCTGAGCATCGGCGCGCTGTTCGTGCTGCTCACCGTGGCCCGGCTCGACCGCGAGCGTTGGGGCTGAGGAGGCGCTCATGCAAACTCTGCACCGCTCTGCGCCCCGTGAGCCTCGCTCGCCCGACCAGCCGCCGCGCCCCAAACGCGCCCTCGCACCGCGCGCCCTGTTCGCCCTGCTGCTAGCGCTCCTCGTGGCCGCCACCTTCTTGCTCAACCTGGTGGTCTTGCAGCTCGATGACCGCTATGGGCTGACGCTCGACCTCACCGCCAATGCCGCCTTTCAGCCGGGCGTCGAGACGCGCGCCCTGCTCGCCGGGCTGGATCAAGACGTGGCCATCTATGTGCTGGCCACTCCCGATGCCTTTGGCGGCTCGCCCTACCTGGTGCAGGCCCAGCGGATGATCGCCCAGTATCCCCGGCTGTCGCCGCGCGTCAGCCTCACTTTTATCGACTATGTGCTCGACCCGACCTTTGCCTCGCGCTACCCGGACCTCACCCTGTCTCGCGGCGATGTGCTGGTGACCTGCGGAGACCGCGTCAAGCAGATCGGCCTCGGCGAGCTGTTCAACTATACCTATACCGACACGGGCCAGCTGACCATCGTCTCGTCGCGCGCCGAGGAGGCGCTCACCAGCGCGATCCTCTATGTCACCAGCGAGCGCGATGTGCACGTGGCCGTGCTCACCGGCTATGACGTAGCCGAGATGTCAGCCTTTACCGACCTGTTGACGGCCAACAACTATGTGGTGAGCCAGGTCAACCTCACCACCGAGCCGCTCGACGACCGCTATGACCTGGCGCTGTTGCTGGCGCCGCGCATCGACCTGTCGCCCGAGGCCCTCAAGAAGCTCGACGACTTTCTCTACAACCAGGGCCAGTATGGCAAGACGCTGTTCTACACCACCGACGTGGCGCAGCCAGACCTACCCAACCTCGACGCCTTTCTCAAAGAGTGGGGCCTGGTGGTGGGCGATGGCGCCGTGTTCGAGACCACGGCCGAGCGCACCTTCCAGTATCAGCCCTATTACCCCACGGCGGCCTACGTCGACGAGGCCCGCCGAGACGCGCTGCTCGACCCGTCTGCGCCTATGCTGTTGCCCCTGGCGCGGCCGCTCGAGGTGCTCTTCTCCATGCGCGACAATCGCTACACTGAGGTGCTGCTCCAGTTCAGCGAGACGGCCGGCGTGCGCCCATCTGACGCCGCCGACGACTTTGTTCCCGCTGACGCCGAGCGCCGAGGGCCGCTGCCCGCGCTGGTGTTGGCCAGCACGCGCATCTATGGCAACACGGGCGTCACCCAGTTCCGCTCGAACCTGGTGGTGTCGGCCTCCACGGCCATGCTCGACGCCTCGGCGCTCCAGAGCACCTCGCTGGCCAACACCCCCTACCTGCTCAACCTGATCAACGACCTCTGCGAGCGCACTGACACGGTGGATATCGCGCCCAAGTCGCTGGCGGGCAATGCGCTGGCCATCTCGACCGCGCAGACGAACACCCTCGGCATCGTGCTCGTGGGCGTGGTGCCCCTGGGCATCTTGCTGGCGGGCATCGCCGTGTGGCTCTCGCGGCGCTATCAATAGGGGGCGGGCGGATGCGCAGAGAGGTCCGATGGGTGTTGCTGGCGGCGGCCGTGGTGGCGGTGCTCGGGGCGGCCGCGCTGGCGCTGAGCCTGGCGCCTCAAGAGCCGACCCAAAAGCAGGTGACGCTTCAAGATGTGGCCTATCTCGATGTGCGCCGCGTGGCTCTGCACAACGCGCACGGCGATTGGACCATCGCCTTCAACGGCGAGGGCTATGCCGTGGGCGACCTGCCCGCCGCGCTGGTCGACTTGACCGACCTGCGCACCTTGCTGACGAATTGTGCCCAGATCGAGGCCCTGCAGCGCGTGGCCGAGGCCCCGGCCGACCTGGCGCTCTATGGCCTGGCCGAGCCTGCCGCGCGCATCGAGATCAGCTATGCCGACGGGTCGGCGCTCACGCTGCTCATCGGCGACCGCGAGCGCATCTCGGGCGGCTACTATGTGGCCCTGGCGGGCGAGCCAGCCGTGTATCTGCTGGCGGGCGAGCGGGTCGAGGGCTTTTTGCTGCCCGAGACGGCCTACATCGAAGACCAGGTGACGCCTCCCCTGGCGCTCTCTTCGCCGCTGTCGGCCATCCGCGACGTGACCTTTCGCGGGGGCCAGCTGGCCACGCCGGTGACCATCGAGGCTGTGGCTACGGGCGGCCCCGACGTGGCCCGCGCCGCGCTCTCGTTGGGCGCGCCCACGCACATCGTGCGGGGCCGCAGCGTCTATGAGCTGGATCAGACCTATGGCGTCGAGATGCTCGGCGCGCTGCTGGGCATCACCGCGCGCGATGTGGTGGGCTATGGGCTGAGCGCCGACCAGATCGCCGCCTTTGGCTTTGACCAGCCCACCATGCAGGTCTCGTTCGCGCTGCAAAACGGCCTCGACGCGCCCCTCGAACACTATGACCTAGCCGTGTTGCGCAAGGGAGACGGGTGCTATCTCACCTGCAATGACAACGGCGTGATCTATGTGATCGACGAGCCGGCTTTTCTCCAGCTGTCGTACGACAAGCTGATCGTGCGCTGGTTCCTCTCGCCGCTCTTGCCCGATGTGAGCGCGATCGACATCGTCAGCGGGGGTGAGCGCTATCACTTGGCCCTCAGCGGAGACACCAACGCCGACCGCCAGGTGACCTGCAACGGCCAGCCGCTGGACATCGAGCGCTTTCGCACCTTTTACCAGCTGCTGATCAGCGCCGCTCACGATGGCCAGCTGTTGTCTGACGTGACGGTGTCGGGCGAGCCGTTATTGCAGGTGACCTATCACTATCTCGATGAGGCCAAGGCGCCCGATGTCATGGCGCTGTACCCCGGAGACACGCGCCGCGTGTATGTGCAGCTCAACGGCGTGACCGAGCTGGCCATGCGCGAGATGTATGTCACGCGCGTGCAACAGGCCCTGGCTGTTTTGTGGACTGACGCGCCCATCGAGACCGATTGGTGACGCAAAGAGAGCGCGACGATCGCTCGTCGCGCTCGAGATCGCGCCCCTTGTCGCGCAGGCAGCCGGTTACAGGCGCACGGCGCGCGCGCGGTTGTACATCACCAGCAAGAGCACCATCACCACGCCCTGCACGATGTTGCGGATCGGCTGCGAGAGCGCCAAAACCGTAAGGCCGTTGCTCAGCACGACCATCAGCAGCGCGCCGGCGATGCTCCCCGCATAGTTGCCGATGCCGCCGCTGAACGCCGTGCCGCCCACGATCACCGCCACTAGCGAGCTAAAGGCGTATTCGTCAAAGATCTGGCAGCGCGCGGTGCCCATGTAGGCCGCGCCCACCATGCCCGCGAACGCCGAGAGCAGCCCCGAGAACACGTACATCAGCACGCGGATCTTGTTCACCTTGATGCCCGCCAGCTGCGCGGCCGTGGGGTTGTTGCCCATCAGGTAGAGTTGCTTGCCGAACCGCGAGCGGTTCAGCAAGAAAAAGACCAGCGGGAACAGCACCAGCGCATATAGCGTGAGCGAGGGGATGAACCCCTTGATGCCCAGGCTCTCGATGCCACCCAGCTTGCCGATCACCGACCGGACAAAGCTCGGCGCGGCAAAGCCGCCTGGCTTGCCCTGGGTGAGCACATATTGCATGCGCGTGACCACGTTGCTGATGGCCATGGTCACGATCATCGGCGGCAGCTCGATCTTGACCGCGCAAAAGCCGTTCAACAGGCCCACGGCGGCGCCCATGGCCATGGCCAGCACGAACACCAGCATGAACTTGCCGTCTTGGCCGTTCATCACATACGTGGTCAGGATAGCCGCCGAAGACATGACCGCACCCACGGTAAAGTCGAGGCCCCCGCCGATGAGCACCATCGTCTGGCCCGCCGACGCAAAGCTCAGCAACAGCGTCAGCAACAAGATCGAGCTGAACGCATTCATGTTGAACGACCTGGGGTTGATCGCCACGGTGATGACAAACAGCAACGCCGAGATGATCACCGCCATGCGCGCCGGGCTGCTGCGCACGAACAGCTGCAGCCGTTGACTCGCCGTCATCGTCGACTCATGACTTGACAAGGTTCTCGCCTCCCTTGAACTGCTTCACAAAGCCCTGCTTGAGGGCTTCGCGCTGCCCCTTGGCCGTGACGATGGTCATCAGCAACCCCAGGAAGATGATGATATCAGAGACCAGGTTCTGCCAATACGAGGTGACGGTAAAGCCAGGGATGAGCCGATAGAGCAGGTCGAAAACGTAGTAGACGGCGCTCTGGATCAGCACCAGGAAACCCGCACCAAAGACGGCACAGCTCATCGAGCCCCACCCGCCAAAGCCCAGGCCGCCGATGATGCATGCCGAGAGCGAGCGCATGCCATAGGCCTCGGCCTGCAACGGGTTGCCCGAGGCAGTCATCAGGGTCAGGCTGATGCCCGCCAGCGCGGTGATGAACCCTTTGATCATCCACGCCTGGAACTGTACCCACACGGGGTTGATGCCCGCGGCAAAGGCGTTGCGCGGGTTGCCGCCCACGGCATAGAGGTTGCGCCCCAACTTGGTGCGCATCAAAAAAGTCCAGCCCAGGAACACAAACACCAACAGCAGCGCCGAGACGGGGATCACGCCAAAGATGAGCGAGTCGTACGTCTTGTAAAAGGCGTCGGGCACCTTACCCTGCGGGTTGCTCATGATCAGCACGTTGATGCCACGCACGATATAGATGAGCGAGTAGGTGGCCAGCATCGCCGGCAGCCGCAGCACCGAGACCGTCAGCCAGCCCAGCGCCGAGACGGCCAACGAGGCGGCGATAGCCAGGGCAAAGCCCACCCACAGCGACACGCCCCACTCTTGCATCACCATGATCGACACCACGTTGACCAGCGCCAGCTGGATGCCGATCGAGATGTCGAGCACGCCCGAGATCAACAGCGGCGCCATCGCCATGGTGGTCAGCAACAGGGGCATATTCTTGGAAAAGAGCGTATTGATGTTGCGCGCGCTAAAGAACGCTTTCGGCCCCTGCACGATGATGTTCAATATCAGCACAGCCATGAAAAGGGTGAACCCCGCAAAGGCTGGCGTGCGACGAAGGCGCGCAAACGCTCGCTGAATACCGATCTTGCTCACGCCGCCTCCTTGTTGTTGTTCTCGCGCGTCAGGCCCATCATAGCCGCCACCAACCGCTCGGGGGTCTTGTTCGCACCGGCGAGCATCCCGCTCACTCGGCCCTCGTAAAAGACATAGATACGGTCGGCCAGATCGAGCAGCTCTTCACTCTCGCTCGAAGACAGGATGACCGTCATGCCCGCCTCGACGCAGTCCCGCAGGATCGCATGGATCTCGCGCCGCGAGTGCACGTCGACGCCCTTGGTGGGGTCGTCGAGTAACAAGACGTCGGGGTTCATCGCGATCCAGCGCGCGACCACCAGCTTTTGCTGGTTGCCGCCCGAGAGCGAGCTAGCCGGGTCGTCGAGCGAGCCCACCACGATGTTGTAACAATCGACTGCCGCCTGGGCAAAGCTGTGCACCAGGCGCGACGTCAGGTAGGCGAAGAGAGGCCCTTTGGCCGCTCGCCCGGCAAAGATGTTCTCAGCCACCGAGCGATCGGGGAACATGGCCTCGCGGTTGCGCTCGCCCGAGATAAAGCCCATGTCGTGATAGACGGCGTCGGCCGGCGAGCGGAACTCGACCGGCTCGCCCCGATAGATGATCGTGCCCCCGTCGGGCCGCGACACACCCAGCAAGGTGCGGATGAACTCGGACTGCCCCTGCCCTTCGAGGCCGCCGATGCCGACGATCTCGCCCTTGAACGCCTGGAACGAGATGTCTCGCACCTTGGGATAGAGCGCCAGGTGCTCCACGTCGAGCACCAACTCACTGCTGGCCTGGTGCGACGTGGTGCTGACTGGCTCGGCCTCGGCGACGGGGCGCTGGCCGGTCATGTGATAGACGATCTCGTCGAGCGTCACCTCCTGGGTCTTGACGCTGGCCACGGTCTCGCCACTGCGCATGATCGTCGCCGTGTCGCAGATCTCAAAGATCTCGTTCATGCGGTGCGTGACATAGACGATGGCCGTGCCCTGCTCTTTGAGCTCGCGCAAGACCGAAAAGAGCACCTGCACCTCGTCGCGGTGCAGCGGGGCCGAGACCTCGTCGAGCAGCAACAGACGGGGCTTGTTGTAGATGGCCTTGGCCACCTCGACCATGCTCTGGAGCGAGGGCATCAGCGTCTGCACATAGGCCTCGGGGTCGCAGTCGACGTGAAAGCGCGCGAGCAACGCATTGACCTCACGGCGTGATTGCGCGCGGTCGACCATGTTCAAGCGGCCCATCGGCTCGTTGCCGAGCAGGATGTTGTCCATCACCGACATAGTGGGGATGAGCGAGAGGTCTTGAAAGGCCGTAGCGATGCCCAGACGGCGTGCATCGTGGCCCGAGTTGATGGTCACCGGCTCGCCGTCGATGAGGATCTCTCCGGCGTTGGGCTTGACGGTGCCCGCCAAGATCTTGACCATGGTAGACTTGCCCGAGCCGTTGGAGCCCAAGAGGGCGCGGATCTCTCCCGGCTCGACTTGCAGCGAGGCCCCGCGGAGGGCCACGACGGCGTCATAGCGCTTGTCGATGCCACGCATCTCAAACACGTGTGGTCACCTCTGTGGTTACCGCCCAGCCTACGCGGGCGCCGGTCGCGACCTCCCCCAGGCTGGTCGGCGCATTGTGGCGGTTCGGCACCTGGCCGACAGAGAGCCTCTGTCGACCAGGTGCATCAGGTCATGGCGTCAGTGCGCCCAGCTCACTTGAAATACTCCTGGGCCACTTCGTCGATGGTCAGCCAGTACGAGATCACGTCGCCCGGGGCCATGGCCTCGGCCATTGCGCGATACTCTTCTTGGTTGTCGTAGGTGTACCACACCTTGGACTCGAGATAGATGCTGTTGTACTCGGGCTTGTCATACACGTCGTCTTTGAGCTCTTTGCCCTGCAGGAGGTTCAGGCCAAAGTTGAGGGCCGAGCCACCCACGCCAGGCGGGTTCGAGACGACGATATAGGGCAGCACTTCGCTGTCTTTGTTGATCTCGAGCAGGCGCTGCATGTACTCGCCGCTGTCGGAAAAGCCGATGAACTTGGGCCACGGCGCACCCACAGCCTCATAGGCCGCGAGGATGCTCTCCCCACCCTGCGAGGTCAGCACGCCGTCGAACTCGATACCCGAGTTGAGGATCTCGGTCATCACCTGCTGGGCCTTGACCGAGTTCCAGTCGTGGTTGTAGCGGCCCACGACCACCAAGCCTTGCTCCTCGATGCCCTTCTCGAACCCAGCCTGACGGGCGGTGTTCGCCGCGTTGCCTTCGAGGGCGGCGATCATCACGACCTTGGCGCCCTTGCCCAGCACTTCGCCGGCATACGTCGCGGTCTTGTAGCCGAGATAGTACTGGTCGGTGGCGATGTTCAGGATCTTGTCCGAGTAGTATTCGCAGTCGACGTTGATGTAGGTGATCCCGGCATCCAGGGCCTTGTCGATGATCGGGTCCAAGCCGGTGGGTGCCACGGGGTTGACCAGGATGATGTCATAGCCCTCGTTGATGCTGTTCTCGAGCTGCTGCGACTCGGTGGCCGGGTCCCAGTTCGAGACGAACGAGGAATACGACACGTTGAACCCGCTATCGATGGCGGCCTTGGCCGCATCCTGGATGTCTTGCTCATAGCGCACGCGATAGGCGTTGCCTTCGATGACCGCGTTGTGCGAGGCGAGCTTGACATTGCGAACCTCGGCGGGGGCGGCCTCTTCAGCCGGCGCAGCTTGTTCAGCGGGCGCAGGTTGCTCGGTGGCCGGCGTGCCACAGCCCATCATCCCAACGGCCAACAGGCAGATGACCAACAGAACCGACAGACGTTTCATCACTGCTCCTCCCAAAATCTTCAAGGAACGAGTGTACCGACGGCCAAACCGACTGTGGGTATGTGGCACCTCCTTGTCTCTGGTGGCGATGAGCCTCGGCGGCCTCCACCCCAGAGGCCGATTGACTGGTTCGACGAGGCACAGCGGCCGTTCGGGTCGCCATCATTGCGCCCGCCGATAGGCATGTGTTTGCGCCAGACTATACGAGATTTTGGCCGCTCGCGCAAAGCAACCCCAGTAGCTCGACGAACGTTGCGCCAAGCCCTGGCGTCGTTGCGCAGTCACACCGTATCTGCCCCAGAGGCGGCGCAAGCACCGCCTCTAGCCCCCCAGGCCCCTGGCAGTCGAGCTCGCCTTCGCCCCGCGTTACGCGGTGGCGATCAGGTGGCTAAAGTAGCGCTGGGCCAGCTCGATCTGCTTCTCGATGTACGTATAGCCCAATATCTGGCCATCATGGAAGGGCATGTGGCAGAACTCGTAGTTGATATAGCCCCGATAGCCGATCTCTTTGAGCGTGCGAATGAACACCGGATAGTTGGTGAGCACGGGCTGCTCGTGCGGGTCGAACGAGATCATGCGCACCGAGCCATCGGGGTCCTCGACAAACTCGGCGTTGGCGTGCGAGATCATCTGCAGGTCGCCCACCGCGCGCACGGCCTCGGCCACATGCTCGTCGGACTGCATCTCGGCGTTCCAGCCCAGGCAGGGCGCGTCCAGGCAGCACTTGAGGGCCGGCGAATTGACCCAGTGGACAAAGTCGAGCATGTCTTGATAGGTCTCGATGATCGGGTGGTGGTTCTGCAGCGCCAACACCACGCCGGCATCTTCGGCCCACTTGGCGCACTCTTTGAACGCCTTGGTCGCGCGCTGGCGGATCTCATAGTCCGTGGAGCCATAGTAGGTGTGATAGCGGGCCGTCTCTTCATACGTGGCGATGCCATTGCGGAAGGTGATGCCCCGCCAGGCCACGAACAGGCGCAGCACGGGCGCGCCCAGCTGCTTGGCCACGCGGATTTGCTCGCGCACCATGAGCAGCTCGTTCTCTAGCTGCTCGGGCACGGGCGAGGTAAAGTTGTTGTTGGCCGCCACGCCACAGATCTCGAGGCCCTTCTTGGCCGCATAGTCCTTGATCTGCTGGCAACGGGCAGCATCCAGGTCGAGCGGTGAGCCATGCGGGCGCTTGAGGTCGAGCTCGACGCCCTCATAGCCGTACTTTTTGGCGGTGTCGATGAACTCTTCCACCGTCAAAGCAGGCTTGTCGTTATACCAGGTACCCGAGCACGAGATGGAATACAGGCCGACCTTCATGGTGACATGCCTCCCAGCAATATGCAGAGACTATACCCTGGTGCACAGCGCCGCGCAAGCGAGACAACCGCTGACACGTGGCCATGGCCAGACCAAGGGCACACAGGAAAAAGGGGAGGAGCTACGGCCCCTCCCCTCTCGACCAGGCGAAACGCCCTACATGTAAAGGCTCATCTCGGTATCGCGGTCGAACACGTGCATGTTGTCCATGTTGAACAACACCTGCACCTGCTGGCCAACGCGGGCCGAGGTGCGCGGGTCGACGCGGGCGATAAAGGTGCGGTTCTCGCCATAGTTCAGATACAAGAACACTTCGTTGCCCATGAGCTCGGTGACGTCCACCGTCGCCGTGACGGGCGCGCCGATGAT
>JBDKSN010000201.1:0-12618 GCA_039680625.1 Anaerolineales bacterium
ACGGCATGGGCCTGATCGTCCTGCACTCGGGCCACTATTCCAAGATCTTTCGCCGCATGATGGGCACCAATTGCAGCCTAAAGTGGCGCGAGGCCGGCGAACGCGAGCGCGTCTGGGTGGTCAACCCCGGGCACCCCATCGCCAAGGGCCTACCCGAGTCGTTCGTCATCCCCCAATGCGTGATGTACGGCGAGCTGTTCGACATCCCCACGCCCGACGACCTGGTGTTCATCAGCTGGTATCAGGGCGGCGAGGTCTTTCGCAGCGGCGTGGCCTATCATCGCGGCAAGGGCAAGATCTTTTACTTTTCCTCGGGGCATGAGAGCTTTCCCATCTACTATCAGCCCGAGGTGCAGACGGTCATCACCAACGCGGTGCGCTGGGCGGCGCCCGTCTGTGGCCCGTACACTGACCTGAACAACGCGCCGATGGTGGCCGCACCCGAGCAGTTCACCGTCACCGACTGAGCTAGCACCCACCTGCCGGGCCCGCCCCGCCGCGGGCCTGGCTTGTCTCGCCGCCCGAACGCGCGGCCGCAGCAGGTCCACAGCCATGAAGCAGCTCTATGTCTTGGGCGCCCGCCTGTGGCGCCTGGCCACGCGCCGACGCTCGCTGCTCATCCTGGTCGCAGGGTGCGCGGCCGGTGGCGTGTTGCGCGCGCAAGGGTCGTTGGGGGCCGTGGGCGATGCCGCGGTCAGCGCGGCCGAGCGCGCCGTGGCCCTGTGGGCCTTGTTCACCGCGGCCTGCGCCCTGTGCACCGCGCTTGACGAGGCCTGCCTCTCGTGGCACGCGGCTGCGCTGCGCCCCGGTCGCGGGGAACACCTGGCCAGCGCCCCCTATCCACTGCCCCCGCGAGACTGGGCGCTGTATTGCGCGCGGCTCGTGGGCCTATCCGACAGCCTCTCTCAGGGCGATGCGCCGCAGGTGTTGTTGGTGGCGCGCCCTCGTGGCCAGCGCTGGCGCCGCGCCTGCCTCTATGTCGGGCTGGCCCTCTGCGCCGGTTGCCTGGGCCGCGCCTGGCTCGCCGACCCGGCCCCCTCCGCCGCCTACCTGCTGTTGGGCCAACGCACGCCGCTCGCCAACAGCCGCCTGATCTGCCGCCTCGACGAGGTCGCCGTCTCGCGCGACGCGGCCGGCCGCGCCCACGTGCAGGCTGCCTGGCTCTCGCTCGAACAGCAGGGCCAGTGGCGGCCCCTGACCCTCCGCCGTGGCTTGGGCGCCGTCGCTGCCGGACGCTATCTGTGGCTCGGCGACAGCCGCGAGGCAGCCAGCGTCTATGTCCAACAGGCGAGCGGCCACTCGGTGCCCGCCTACCCCATCGACGGCGCGCGCCCCGAGGGAGACCGCGCCCGCGTGAGTTTCACCTCGCGGCAACAAGAGCAGCTCGTCGCCGCGCCCCAGGCGCGCTTGCTCGTGCGCCTGGTCTATTATGCCAGCGGCCCTGACCGCGGCCTCTCGGCCGAGCTGCTCGATGGCGCCAGCGGCGCCCTGCTTGCGCAGGGCCGGGTCGACGGCGGGACCACGCTGAGCACACCCAGTTATCGGGTGACCATCCTGCCTGAGGTGGCGGTGCAGGTGCGCACCCAGCCGCTGGCCGAGCGCGTGGCCTGGCTCGCGGCGCTGCTCCTCATCGCCGGCGGTCTGGTGGCCCACGCCTGTTGGCCCGGTCGGCGCGCCTGGCTCGCCGTGCTGCCCGATGGCGACCTCTGGCTGCTCGATGCGGCCGGCCCTCCTTGGGCACGCGGCTGGCGTCGCCGCCTGGCCGCCCTCATCGCCATCCCCGAAGAGGCCCCCTCGCCCCCAGAGCCACCCTCACCGAGCGGTTGACGCGCCCTACGTTCCCATCTACAGTAAGGGCGATTTGGCGCCCTCTCGTCGGCGTCAAGAGGAGTGTTCCGCGAATGACCCTTTTCCAAATGCTCGTCGCCGCCATCGATCGCCCCGCGCAGGCGATGGCCGAGGTCGTCGCCCGACCGCGCTCGTGGTGGCTGCCCGCCGTCTTGATCATCGCCAGCTTGGCCGCGCTGACCATCGTCAGCGCGCCCTACAGCGTCGAACTCGCCAACACTCGCCAGGCAGAGTTGCTCGAAAGGATCGCCGCCAACCTCTCGCCCACCGAGGCCGAGGCAGTGCGCAGCCAGATGAAGCCCACCACGGTGTCGCAGCTCGTGGTCAGCGGCCTGCTGGGGGGAGCGGCCACACTGGCTCTGGGCTGGGTGGTACGCGCCGCCCTGGTGCAGCTGCTCATCCTCCTTACGGGGGGCCACGGCAGCTGGGGCGGCACCTTTGCCGCCGCGGGCGTGTGGAGCATGCTCCCCGACGTCGCCCGCAACCTCTTGCAGACGATCTGGGTGCTCGTCAACCAGCGCGCCATCGAGTACGCGGGGCTGTCGCGGCTGGTGGCCAGTGGCAACTGGCTCACCGATAGCCGAAACCTGCTCTTTAACCTGCTGGCGCGCATCGACCCCTTTACTGTGTGGCACGTGTTCTTGCTCACCTTTGCTATTGCCGCGTGCGCCCACGTCAGCAAGCGCAAGGGCGCCATCCTCGCCGTGCTCACCTGGGCGATACTGCTCGGCGCCGGCCTCCTGCCGACACTGCTGAGCCGTGCCGTGCTGGGCTCGGTCTAGGCGCAAAGAGGTACGCATGAAGAGACCCTATGTCATCGCCCTGCTGGTCGTCATCGTCGCCGCGAGCTGGATACTCTATAGCCAGCAGCCCCCCGAGACCGCGACGCTGCCCGAGGGCATCACCACGGCCGTGGTCGAGCGCGCCAGCATCGAGTCGCTCGTCAGCGCCACGGGGAGCGTGGCCGCCGAACACGAGCAGCCGCTCTCGTTTGGCCTCGCGGCGCAGGTGGTCGAGGTGCTGGCGCAACAGGGCGACCGCGTCGCCAAGGGCCAGGTGCTCGCCCGCCTCGACGATACCGACCTGCAGCTGAACCTGCGCCAGGCCGAGGCCGCCCTGGCCGTGGCTCAGGCGCAGCTCGTGCAGGCGCGGCTCGGCTCGACCAGCGAAGAGCTGGCCCGCTACCGCGCCGCCGTCGACAGCGCCCAGGCCAACGCTGACAGCGCTGACGCCGCCGTCGAGCGCGCTCAAGCCAGCCTCGACCTGCTCCTGGCGGGCGCGTCGGAGCAAGAGGTCGCCATCGCCGAACACCAGATCGAAGAGGCCAAGAACGCGCTGTGGAGCGCCCAGTCGCAACGCGACTCGATCTGTGGCCGAGTCAAGTACGGCGCGCCCCAGGCCGATTGTGATAGCGCCAACGCCTCGGTGAACCAGGCCGAAGAGCGCGTGCGCATCGCCGAGCTACAGCTCGAGTCGCTGGTCCAGGGCGCCCGCGCCCAAGATGTCATCTCGGCACGCGCTGCCG
Organism: Anaerolineales bacterium; assembly: GCA_039680625.1. Taxonomy (GTDB): domain Bacteria; phylum Chloroflexota; class Anaerolineae; order UBA1429; family UBA1429; genus JAAYDS01. The sequence continues at coordinate 3,374 of JBDKSN010000201.1, forward strand.
TAAGCCAGGCCAACGCCCAGCGCGACCAGGCCAGGGCCATGGTGGCCCAGGCCCAGGCCGACCTGGCCCGCGCCGAACGCGGCCCCCTGGCCGAACAGGTGGCCATCGCCGAGGCCCAGGTGGCCCAGGCTGAGGTGGGCGTCGATGCAGCCCAGGCGCGGCTCACCGGTGCCGTGCTCGTCGCGCCCGCTGCTGGCGTGCTCGCGCGCTGGCAGGTCTATCCGGGAGACTGGGCCGCACCCGGCGTCGCCGTCGGCACGCTGGTCGACGACTCGCGCTATCACCTGAGCGTCGCCATCGACGAGACCGACATCCACCAGGTGCAGGTCGGCCAAGAGGCCCGCCTGCAGCTCGACGCCTACCCCGACGAGCAGCTCCTCGGCCACGTGGCCGCCATCGAGCTGCTGGGCGATAACAGCCAGGGCGTCGTCACCTACCCTGTGCGCATCGACCTCGAGCCGAGCGACCTCGCCGTGCGCCCGCTGATGACCGCCACCGTAGACATCGTCGCCGAGCGCAAAGACCAGGTGCTACGCGTGCCCCGGCGCGCGGTGCGCCGCGATGCGACCAGCCGCTATGTCCAGGTGGTCGAGAAGGGCGCCCTCAAGCGAGTGAACATTGAGGTCGGCGTCACTGATGCCGAGTACACCGAGGTGCTGAGCGGCCTACAGGAGGGCGACGTGGTGGTGGTCACCCAGCCTCGCGAGAGTCTGCTCGGTGTCATCGAAGGCCAATAATGCTCATCGAACTGCGCGACATCACCAAGGTCTATGAGATGGGCGCGGTGCAGGTGCACGCCCTGCGCGGCATCAGCCTCGACATCGCCAAGGGCGAGCTGACCGCGATCATGGGCCCCTCAGGCTCGGGCAAGAGCACGCTGATGAACATCATCGGTTGCCTCGACCAGGCCACCTCGGGCTATTATGCCCTCGACGGGATCGACGTCTCGACCCTCGACGACAACCAACTCGCGCGCATCCGCAACGAGCGCATCGGCTTTGTCTTTCAGAACTATAATCTGCTCGCGCGCACCAGCGCCATCGACAACGTCGAGCTGCCGCTGATCTATGCGGGCGTGCGCAACCGTCGCGAGCGGGCGCGCCGCGCCCTCGAACAGGTGGGCCTGGGCGACCGGCTGAACCACCGCCCCAACGAGCTATCCGGCGGCGAACAACAGCGCGTGGCCATCGCCCGCGCGCTGGTCAACGAGCCAGCCATCATCCTCGCCGACGAACCCACCGGCAACCTCGATAGCCGCAGCGGCCTGGGCATCATCGCGCTCTTTCAGCGGCTCAACCGCGAGCAGGGCATCACCGTGGTCTTTGTGACCCACTCGGCCGAGATCGCCGGTTATACGCGGCGCATCATCAGCCTGCGCGACGGCCTCATCGAGAGCGACCAGCCCGTGACCGAGCCGCTCGAGGCCGATGTGGTGGAGGGAGCGCCCGCATGAACGTGTGGGAGAGCGTGCGCATCGCCCTGCGTAGCCTCACGGCCAACAAGCTACGCGCCGGCCTGACCATGCTGGGGATCATCATCGGCACGGGCGCCGTCATCGCGCTACTCTCGGTCGGCGAGGGCGCGCGCGCGGCGATCACCGGGCAGATCCAAGACATCGGCTCGAACCTGATCTTTATCCTGCCCGGCAGCATCGAGGCCACCACGGGCAGCACCCAGAACTATGCGCCGTTGACGCTCGAAGATGCCCAGGCGCTCGACGACGTCTCTAGCGTGCCGCACGTCGTGGCCGTGGCCCCCTTGATCGATCGCCGCTTTACCGTGTCGAGCGGCGGCGAGAGCATCCAGGTCGAGGTGGTGGGCACGTCGCCCGAGTTCGAGTATGTGCGCAACTATCCCGTCGAGCTGGGCACCTTCTTCAGCGCGGCCGACCTCACCTCCGAGGCGCGCGTCGCCGTGATCGGCGTGGGCACCGCCAGGAGGCTCTTTGGCGACGCGAGCGCCGCACTCGGCGAGACCATACGCATCAACCGCGTGCCGTTCACCGTCGTCGGCATCTTGGCCGAGAAGGGCGGCCAGGGCATGGCAGGCGGCACCGCCGACGACATCGTGATCGTGCCCGTCTCGACGGCGCAGCGGCGCCTGGCCAGCGGCCGCCAGGTGGCCACCACGGGCCGCGTCATCGACTATATCTGCGTCTCGGCCAGCGACGAAGAGAGCATCGACCTGGCAATCGAAGAGATCACCTGGGTGTTGCGCGAGCGGCACGGCATCGAATATCAAGAAGACGACTTTACGGTGACCTCGCAGCAAGACCTGCTGGCCGTCTTTGGCCAGATCACCAACGTGCTGACCATCTTCTTGGGGGCCATCGCGGGCATCTCGCTGCTGGTGGGCGGCATCGGCATCATGAATATCATGCTCGTGTCGGTCACCGAGCGCACCCGCGAGATCGGCATTCGCAAGGCGGTGGGCGCGCGCCGTAGCGACATCTTGTGGCAGTTCCTGGTCGAGTCGATGGTGATGAGCGTGGTTGGCGGCCTGCTGGGCATCGCCTTTGGCTGGGGCGTGTCGCTGATCGTCAACTCGCTGGGCAACTTTAGCACCGTCATCACGCCCCAATCGGTGGTGCTTGCCGTCACCTTCTCGATTGCGGTGGGCCTGTTCTTTGGTATCTATCCCGCGTCGCGCGCCGCCAACCTCAACCCCATCGACGCCCTACACTATGAGTGAGGCGTCTCTGCGGGCGGCTCGGCCTGCTCGGCGTTGGCCGGCGACGTCGCGCTCAGCCGCCCGTCGGCGATGAGCCGGTCGAGCAGCTGCCGCGTCTCTTGCTGCTGCAAGAACGCCGAAAGCAGCGCCTGCTTGTAGCGCACGGCGCGGGCGCTCTCTTGAGCCTGCTCGTCCATCCGCTCGACCAGCCGCGTGCTAAGGTCGCTCATCAAGTCGCGCAGCTCGGCCTGCTTTTGGGCCAATAATTCGTGGAGCTGTTCGTTCTCGAGCAACAGCGCACTCACCACCTCGCGCTTGCCCCCGCCGAACACGCCCATGATCCCCGTCGACGTGAGCCGGTCGCGCAGATGGCTGTTCTCGCGTTCCAGGCTGGCGATGCGCGCGTCTTTTTCGGCCAGGCGGGCCTCATAGTCGTGCACCAGGGCATCCTTGTCGCTGCTGAACGAGCGCAACAGCCGGTCGACCGTGCCCTCTTGTTGCTCGCGCTGCTCGCTCAACGTCCGCCGCTGCGTGCGCCGCTGCCGATACAGCAATAGCCAGATGACCCCCGCCGCCAAGATCAGGCAGATCAACACCGTCAACAGCACGGCGGGGCTGAACACTACATGCCAAAAGGTCGTCTCTTCTCCCGTCCCCATCGGCGCTCCTCTCGAGCCCTCTAGAGGCTCTGAACGCGGCCCGTCTGCACCGCGGCGATCAGTCCGGCCGCGCGCTCGGTGAGCGTGGCCCAGTCTCCAGCCGCCACCAACGCGTTGCTCACCAACGACGAACCCACACCCACGCAGGCCGCGCCCGCTGCAATGTAGGCCGCCGTGTTATCCAGCCCTACGCCGCCCACTGGCGCCAAGCGCACCTGCGGCAGTGGCGCACGCACCGCGCGGATGAACGCCGGCCCCAATACCTCGCTGGGGAATACCTTGACCACGTCGGCGCCCAGCTCCCACGCGCGCAGGATCTCGGTGGGCGTGAACGCGCCCGGCATGGCCAACGCGCCATAGCGCTTGCACAGGGTGATCGTGGCCTCGTCGAGGGTGGGCGCCACCACAAAGCGCGCCCCGGCCAACAGCGCATGCCGCGCTGTCTCGGCATCGAGCACGGTGCCCGCGCCGAACACCAAGTCATCGCCATAGCGCTCGGTCACGGCGGCGAGCGTCTCGAGCGCGCGAGGCGTCGTCATGGTGAACTCGATGTAGCGCACACCGCCGGCGGCGATGGCGTCGGCCACGCGCATCAGGTGTTCGGCCGAGCTCAACCGCACGATGGCGACGATGCCGGTGTCGAGCAGACCGGTCAGCAGGTCCATCCGCGCCTCCTCCAGGCACAATCGTTGCTTCGATGATAGCCCAGTGGCGCCCGAGCGCCAATCTGCCCCGCCCGCCCCGCGTCGTGGCGACCAAATCGCTGCACCGTGCCCGCAGAGCGCAACCTTTGCCTCTGCCACGGCGTATCAGAGGAAGAGTTCAGCAGCACTGCGCGAGATGGCATGGACACCAAACCCCTGTCGAACGGCACGATTCTCAAGAACCGCTACCAGGTATTGCGCCTCATCGCTGGCGGCGGCATGGCCTGGGTCTATCAGGTGCAAGAGCAGCGCCCCGACGGCACGGGCGTGCTCTGGGCGCTCAAAGAGCTGCGCCTCGACGTGGATGACGCCGGCACGCTCGCCGAGGCGCGCCGCCTGTTCGAGCAAGAGGCCAACATCCTCGTGCGGCTGTCGCACCCCACCCTACCCCAGGTGGCGGCGTTTTTCACCGAGAACGGGCGCTCGTACCTGGTGATGGAGTTCATCCACGGCACCTCGCTGCAAAAGCGCCTCGACGCCGCCTGCGGCCCGCTGCTCCAGGCCGAGGTGTTGCCCTATGCCATCCAGGTCTGCGATGTGCTCAGCTACCTGCACGCGCAGCCCTCGCCCGTCATCTTTCGCGACTTGAAGCCGAGCAACATCATGGTTACGCCCGCCGGGCAGGTCAAGCTGATCGACTTTGGCATCGCGCGCACCTTCAAGCAGGGTCAGGCGCACGACACGGTGAGCATGGGGTCAGAGAACTATGCCGCGCCCGAACAGTGGGGCCGCGCGCAATCCGACGGGCGCGCCGACATCTATGGCCTCGGCGCCACGCTCTATCACCTGTTGGCCGGTGTGCCGCCCCTGCCCGCCTTTGTGCCCGGCCCGCAGCCCTCGCTCAGCAGCCAGAACCCGGCCGTCTCGCCCGAGCTGGTGCGCGTCATCGAGACGGCCATGCAGCCCGATCGCGAGCGGCGCTATCCCACAGCGGCGCACCTGCGCCAAGCGCTCCTCGAATGCCTGCCCCTGTTCGAGCGGCTGCGCTATCGTGGCGCAGCGCCCGCGGGCCGGGTCGAGGCCTCGGCGCCCATCGCCCCCGCAGCGGCAACCGCTGTAGCCGACAGGCAATACTGCCCCGTCTGTGGCGGCAGCAACCTGAGCCACGCGCGCTTTTGCCGGCATTGTGGCCAGCCCCTGGCCGCGGCGGTGGCTATCGAGCCCGCCAGCGCGATGGCCGCAGAGCCTGCCGCTTCGCTTAGCGCTTCGCTTAGCGCCGAGCTGGTCGTGGTCGAACCGGCCGGCAGCGGCTGGCGCATCGCCCTCGCCCAGCCTCGCCTGCTCCTCGGGCGGCCGCACGGCCAGCGCCCCATCGACGTAGATTTCTCGGCGCTGGATCCCAACGCCTATGTCTCGCGTAACCACGCCCTCATCGAGGTGGTGCCGGGCGGGCACACCCTCACCGACCTGGGCAGCGCCAACGGCACGCTGGTCAACGGCGTGCGCTTGCAGCCGCAACGACCCGTGCTCTTGCGCGATGGCGACCGCATCGTCATGGGCAAGCTGGGCCTGCAATACCGCATTCGCAAGGGGGGCCGATGACGCACTGCATCGCCTGTGGCTGGGACAATCGCGCCGGCGCCCTCTATTGCGCCCACTGCGGTGCGCTGTTCGCCCGCCCCACCGACGTGCCCGCGTCGCCAGCCGTTGCCGCCGACGCCACGCCCACGGCGCCGCTGCCCACCGGCCGGCCCACGGTGCTGTTGGTCGCTCCCGAGCCAGAGGCCGCGCCCTTGGTCGTGGGCGCTGTGTTCCAGGGGCGCTTTCAGATCGTCGAGCAGTTGCCCGATGGCCCCTCTGAGGCACGCCTCTACCGCGCCATCGACCTCGAGCGCTGCGCAGCCTGTGGTGCGGTGGGCGCGGGCCAGTCCGATGGCTATTGTGCGGCTTGTGGCGCGGCGCGGGCCACGCCCTGCTTTGTGCGCCTCACCGAGCAGAGCAGCGGCGAGCCTCCCGCTCACGACGAGCACCTCGCCGTGGCCGACCGAGACTATTACCTCACCGTCGAACGAGCGCCGCATGCCACGCCTGCCGCCAGTGTCACCGTGCTGCGCGTGGGCGCGCGCACCGATCCGGGCGCCCAGCGCGACAAGAACGAGGATAGCATCGACGCGCGCGTCTATGAGCGCACCGGCGAGCACCGCCTGGCGCTCTTGGCAGTGGCCGATGGCCTGGGCGGCCAGGCCTCGGGCGAGGTGGCCAGCCAACTGGCCGTGCAAAGCCTGTGGCAGGCGCTCTACCCCGCCCTCTGGGCGCCGACGATGATGAGCGCGCCGCCCGCTCGCCCGGCCGACGAGCTGTTGCGCGAGGCCGCCCTCAGCGCCGACCGCGCCGTGGCCGCCGCCCGCGCCGAGCAGGGCAACGACATGAGCAGCACCCTCGTGGCTGCGCTCGTGGTCGATGACGCCGTCTATGTCGCCAACGTGGGCGATAGCCGCGCCTACCTCTTGACCCCCCAGGGCTTGCGCCGCTTGACCCACGACCATTCGCTGGTGCAGCGCCTGGTCGATGCGGGCAAGATCGCCCCCGACGAGGTGTTCACCCATCCGCATCGCAACGTCATCTACAACAGCCTGGGCGACGCCGATTCTGCCGAGGTCGACATCATCAGCGCGCCCCTCTGCCCGGGCGACCGCCTGTTGCTCTGCAGCGACGGCCTCTGGGAGATGGTCCGCGACGAGGGCATCGAGGAGGTCCTGCTCAGTGAACCCGACCCGCAGCGCGCCTGCGATGTGCTGGTCGATCGCGCGAACCTCGCTGGCGGCGAGGACAATATCTCGGTGATCATCGCCCAGCTCGCCCCCTTGGGCGCAGCGTAAAGGAGAACATGCCATGGCCGACCAGGTCACGCTGACGACCCGCCTCAACAAGACGTTCGTGCCGGTGACCAGCACGCAGCAGCTCATCTATGCGCTGATCACCGCGCGGCCGGGCGAGTCGGTGTCTCGGGCACGGATGCGCCTCAATTTCGGCTTTGTGCTCGACCGCTCCGGCTCGATGCGCGGCATCAAGATCCAGCGGCTGATCGAGGCCGTGCGCCTGGCCCTGGGCCGGGTCAGCCCCGACGACCTCATCTCGGTGACCATCTTTAACGACAACGCCAAGGTCATCGCGCCCAGCGCGCCCATGTCGGAGCAGCGCGCCCTGGGCGACGAGATTGCGCGGATCCGCGCCGGCGGTGGCACCCAGCTCAGCCGCGGCCTCAGCCTGGGCTTGCGCGAGGTCTATCGCCACTTTGACGGCAACCGCGTCAACCAGGTCATCCTGCTCACCGATGGGCAGACCTATGGCGATGAAGAGCAGTGCCTGCGCCTGGCCAAAGAGGCCGGCGAGCACCGCATCGCCATCCAGGCCTTTGGCCTGGGCAGCGACTGGAACGAGCAACTGCTCGACGAGATGGCCCGGCGCAGCGGCGGCGCCTCTGACCTGATCGAGACTGCCGACGAGATCACGCCGCTGTTCACGCAGACCGTCGAGCGTTCGCAAAAGGCCATCGTGCGCAACGCGCGGCTGACGTTGCGCCTGGTGTCGGGCGTAGTGCCGCGGCAGGTGTGGCAGGTGACGCCGGTGATCGCCAACCTGGGCTATGCGCCCATCAGCGAGCACGATGTGCAGGTCGAGCTGGGCGAGCTCGACGCCGAGCAGGGCAAGTCGTTGCTCGTCGAGCTGATCGTGCCGCCGCGCCAGGCCGGCCACTATCGCCTCGCCCAGGCGCAGCTCAATTACGACCTGCCCCTGGCCAACACCACCGGCGTGTCGGCGCGGAGCGACGTGACCATCGACTATACCCTCGACCCCAATCTCGCCCGCCGCTATGACGCCGGGTTGATGAATATCGTGGAAAAGGTCACTGCCTTCAAGCTACAGACGCGCGCGCTCGAAGAGGCCCGCCAGGGCAACATCCTCGGCGCCACGCAAAAGCTGCGCGCCGCGGCCACCCGCCTGCTCGAGCTGGGCGAGACCGACCTGGCCAACGCCGCCCAGCAAGAGGCCGCCAACCTCGAACAGAGCGGGCAGATGTCGGCCAGTGGCACCAAGAAGCTGCACTATCAGACGCGCAAACTCACCCAAGAGCGTGGATCTCAAGAGCCATGACCCGAGCGCCGCGCAAGCTAGCCCGCTCAACGACCAGAGGATAAGGAGCAGACGAGATGAAATGCCCTAGCTGTGGCAACGAGACCCAAGAAGACGCCATCTTTTGCGATCAGTGTGGCTTTCGGCTGCCCGGGGCCGCGCCCGCCGCCCCTGCCGCCGGCATGTGCCGCCAATGCGGCGCGGCCAACACCCCTGGCGAGCTCTTTTGCAGCGAATGCGGCGCGCCGCTCGACGCCCCCGCGCCCGAGGTGAGTGCTGCACCGGTGGCTGCGCCCGCTGCGGCAGCCGCGCCGGCTGCGCCTGCGCCCACCCCCGAGCCAGCGGCTGCCCCCGCGGCTGCACCAGCGCCTGCGCTCGCCTGCCCCAAATGCGGCGCCCCTGCCGAGCCGGGCGATGCCTTTTGCAGCCAATGCGGCGCGAGCCTGGCCACGCAACCCGCCGCTCAGCCCGCGCCCGCAGTTTCGACTGCGACCCCTGCCCCCGCGGCGCCCGCAGCTCCGGCCGCCGCTCCAGAACCAACTACGCCCGCCCTCGACCAGTGCCCCTCGTGCGGCGCCGACGTCACCCCGGGCGCGGCCTTCTGTGACTTTTGCGGCGCGGCGCTGGTGGGCGGTGCTGCGGCCACGGCCCAGGCCGTGACGGCCATCGCCCCCGCACCACCGACCCAGGTTGCGCCCGTGGCGCCCGCACCCCTCGCCGCCGCGCCTGCCCTGTCTGGGCCGTGCCTGACGGTGGTGGCCAGCGGCACGGTGATCCCGCTCACGCCGGTGGGCGAGGTGCTCGTCGGCCGCGATGACCCGCAATCGAACATCTTTCCCGATGTCGACCTCACGCCCTATGGCGGCGAGGAGGGCGGCGTCTCGCGGCGGCATTTCAAGCTGACCCTCGGTGAGGGCCAGTACGCCATCCAAGACTTGCACAGCACCAACTCGACCTGGCTCAACCACACGCGCCTACAGCCCGGTGTGCCCGTGGCCCTGCACGACGGCGACGAGATCCGCGCCGGCCGGGTGCGCCTGCTGTTCACCGTGCGATGACCGGGGCGGTCTGCGCCTCGTGTGGCCAGCCGCTGCGCCCGCAGGCGCGCTTTTGTGCGCACTGTGGGCGTCCGCTGGCC
>JBDKSN010000202.1:0-7593 GCA_039680625.1 Anaerolineales bacterium
CGTGGTGGTGCAGACCGCTCGGCCTTTACTGACTCGCCGCTCACTCGCGCAGCTAACCCGCTGTCGCTGCGTGGTGCGCGCGGGCGCCGGCTATGACAGTGTAGACGTGACCGCAGCCACCGAGCGCGGCATCTTGGTGTGCAACACGCCCACCTATTGCACCGACGAGGTAGCTGACCATGCCATCGCCTTGCTGCTGGCCTGCCTGCGCCATGTGCCCCGGCTCGACCGCGGACTGCGGCGAGGAGATCACACCATGACGATCATCGACCACACACGCCGCCTGGCTGGCTCGACGCTGGGCATCATCGGGCTAGGGCGCATCGGCAGCCGCGTGGTTCAGCGTCTGCGTGGCTGGGATTTGCGCGTGCTGGCTTATGACCCGTACCTCACCGATGACCAGGTGCGCGACGCCGGCGCCGAGCGCGTCTCGCTGCCCGAGCTGCTGCGCACGTCAGACATGATTAGCATCCACTGCCCCCTGACCGAGGAGACGCGCCATATGATCGGCCGGCGCGAGCTGGCGCTGCTCAAGCCAACCGCCATCTTGGTCAACGATGCGCGTGGCGCGGTGATCGACGAGCAGGCGCTGGCCGAGGCCCTGCGCGAAGAGCGCTTGTGGGCAGCAGGCCTCGATGTCTTTGAGACAGAGCCCTTGCCGACCGATTCGCCGCTCTTGGCGCTGGAGAACGTCATCGTCACCCCCCACGCCGCGGCCTATTCACCCCAGTCGCGCGCTGACCTCTATGCGCTCGTCTGCGAGATCGCCAGCGACGTATGTCAGGGGCGGGTGCCGCGCTTTGTGGTCAACGCCGCATCCCTGGCCGCGAGGCAGGGCTAGAGGTCAACCCCATCGATCAGCCGAAAAAGTGCGCTTCCAGGAGCAGACACAGGCGGTGATAGATGGCCAGGTGCAGCTCTTGGACGAGGTATGTCTCTGAGGCTGGGGCGCGTAGGGCCACCGTCGCCAAGGCAGAGAGCGGGCTCTCTGCCGAACCCGTCAGGCTGACGACCGGCAGCTCGAGCGCGCGCGCCGCCGTAGCCGCATAGACCACGTTGCGCGCCCGCCCGCTGGTGCTGATCCCCAGCAATACGTCGCCGGGGCGAGCCAAGGCCACCAGCTCTTGCGCCAAGCCAATGCCCGGCAGGCCGAGGTCGTTGCTTACCGCGCTGGCTAACGCGCCGTTATTGCCCAAGACGTGGGCGCGCAGCCCAGCCTGCAAGTGTGCGGCCAGCTCGGCCCCCTCGGCGCTGGCCGCCAGGCGCTCGCGCAGGGTCGACGGCAGCGGGCGCGGCAGCACAAACGACTTGCTCAGCTCTCCCGAGATGTGCAGTGCATCGCTGAAACTGCCGCCATTGCCGCAGACAAAGAGAGTGCCACCGGCCTCGAGGGCGTCGGCGATGAGCCAATAGGCCCGTTCGATGTCGCCGGCCATCGTGCCGATGGCGGGGTGATCCGCCAGCTCCCTGAGGAGCTGGCGGACCCTTTCATTGATCGCGGGCCGCGACGCGGCCATCAGACGGTGAGCTCCTGCAACGGAGCGTCGGCCTCTTGCTCGGCCGCTGCCGACGCAGGGGCATCGCTGACGATGAGCCTGTCTCCTTCCCGATCGAGAGACACATACACTGTGCTCCCCGGCGCCAGGGGCGCTTGGAGCAGCCGCTGTGACAGTGGCGTCTCGAGGAACCGCTGCACGGCGCGGCGGAGTGGCCGCGCACCAAAGTTGGGATCATACCCTTTGGCCGCCAGCCAACGCTTGGCCTCATCACTCACCTGAAGACTCAGTGATTGGTCGGCCAGGCGCGTCTCGATCTCGCGCAGCTGGATGTCGACGATCTTGACCATGTCCTCGGGCGTGAGCACGTGAAAGATCACTGTTTCGTCGATCCGGTTCAGAAACTCGGGCCGGAACGTGCGCTTGAGCGACTCGGCGATCTCGTCTTGGAACTGCTCCTCGCGCGAGAGGGCATTGATGCCCGGGAAGCCAATGGTGCCGCTCTTGCGGCTGGCCAGGCGCGTGCCGATGTTCGAGGTCATGATGATCACCGTGTTACGAAAGTCCACGATGCGGCCATGCCCATCGGTGAGACGCCCCTCCTCGAGGATCTGCAACAGCGCATTCCAGATGTCGGGATGGGCCTTTTCGATCTCGTCAAAGAGGATGACTCGATACGGTCGCCGCCGCACAGCCTCTGTGAGCTGCCCGCCCTGGTCATAGCCGACATAGCCTGGCGGAGCGCCCACCAGCCGCGACAGGGTGTACCCCTCGCTGAACTCGCTCATGTCGATCTGAATGAGCGCGTCTTGATCGTCGAACAGGAACTCGGCCAATGCCTTGGCCAGTTCGGTCTTGCCGACGCCAGACGAACCCAAGAAGATAAAGCTGCCGATGGGCCGCTGCGGGTCTTTGAGGCCCGAGCGCGCCCGACGGATAGCGTCGGCGACCGCTTCGACGGCCTCGTCTTGCCCGATCACGCGCTGCTTGAGGGCCTCTTCCATGCCCAGCAGGCGCACGGTCTCGGTCTCTTGCATGCGGCTGACGGGCACGCCCGTCCAGGCAGCCACGATGTCGGCGATGTCTTCTTCATCGACGGTCTCGTCGATGCCATGCTCAGCCTGCCAAGCGGCGCGCTGAGCGTTGTACTCGGCTTCCTTCTGCAGACGTTCGGCTTTGAGCTGTGCAGCGCGCTCATAGTTGCGCTCAGTGCCCGCCGTCTCTTCATCCACGGCTAGGCGCATCAGCTCGAGCTTGAGCGCCTTGAGTGCCGGCGGGAGGCTATTGATCTTGATGCGCAGGCGCGAGCCCGCCTCGTCGATCAGGTCGATCGCCTTGTCGGGCAGACGCCGATTGCGCACATAGCGGTCGGAGAGCCGCGCGGCTGCCACCAGGGCTTGATCGGTGATCTTGACCTGGTGATGCACCTCGTAACGATCGCGGATGCCCTTGAGCATGTCGATCGTATCCTCCACCGAAGGCTCTTCGACATAGACGGGTGCGAAGCGCCGTTCGAGGGCAGCATCGCGCTCGATGTATTGGGTATATTCATCCAGAGTCGTTGCGCCGATGCATTGCAGCTCGCCACGGGCCAGCGCTGGCTTCATCATGTTCGAGGCATCGATGGCCCCTTGCGCCGCGCCCGCACCCACGACGGTGTGCAGCTCGTCGATGAACAGGATGATGCGCCCCTCGGCCTGCTTGACCTCATCGAGCACGGCCTTGAGCCGCTCCTCGAACTCGCCGCGGAAGCGTGCGCCAGCCAGCATCGCGCCCAGATCGAGCGCGAGCACGCGGCGGTTCATCAACGGCTCGGGCACATCGCCGGCCACGATCTTGGACGCCAGGCCTTCGACGATGGCCGTCTTGCCCACGCCCGCATCGCCGATGAGCACCGGGTTGTTCTTGGTGCGCCGGGAAAGCACCTGAAGCACGCGCAGGATCTCGCTATCGCGCCCGATCACCGGGTCGAGCTTGCCCTCGCTAGCCGCGGCCGTGAGGTCGCGGCTATACTTTTTCAGAGTCTTCAGATCATTGAGCGAGCTAGGCGCCTCTCTATTCGGCTTGGCGTCCGAGCGCCGCAGCGCCGTATCGAACGCTTCGTACGTCACGCCGGCATCGGCCAGCAGCCTGGCAACGCGCGAAGAGCCTCCCTTGAGCAGTCCCAACATGATGTGCTGGGTTGAGATGAGCTTGTCTCCCAGGCGGGTCGCCTCTTCGGTGGCAGCCTGGAGCAGGCGATGCACCTGCGGCGTGATATACAGCTGCTGGGGCTGGGTCACGCCCATGCTCAGGCCCATACCCGTCTGCAGCAGCTCTTCGACCTGGGTGTGCAAGCTTTCACGGTCGACACCCAGGTTATCCAACGTCTCGTTGACGATATCGTCAGGCATCTCGAGCATGGCCAGCACGAGATGCTCGGCGTCGAGTTGAGTATGGCGATGGCGCACCATCACCTCATAGGCCCGCTGCACGAGGCGTTGGGCCTGTTCCGAAAATCGCTCGAAATTGAACATACTTACCTCAATGACTAGGTTTGGCTCGCTGACGCCAGTCAGGAGCCGACCGCCACAGGTTCGGCGGCACGGAAGACAAACTCACCATCCATAAAGTCGACGACCACCGTGCTCCCCTCAGGGAACCCCCCACGAAGCAGCTCGAGCGCTAGCGGATCTTGCACGCGCCGCTGGATCGTGCGCTTGAGGGGCCGTGCGCCATAGACAGGATCATAGCCCTCAATGGCCAAGGCTTCGCGCGCCGCTGGCGTCACCTCGAGGCCCTGGCCACGGTCAGCCAACAGCTTGCGCAGGTGCCCCAGCTGTATGTCGACGATCTGGGCGATCTGCTCCCGAGTCAGCGCGTGGAAGATGATCGTCTCATCGATACGGTTCAAGAACTCGGGCGGGAAGCGCTGTCGCAGCGCCTCGGTGACCCGTTCGCGCATCAGGGCATCATCGCGCCCACCGAGCTCGCTGATCCATTGGCTGCCGATGTTCGACGTCATGATCAAGACCGTGTTGGTAAAGTTGACCGTGCGGCCCTTGCCATCCGTCAACCGGCCGTCGTCGAGGATCTGCAGCAAGACGTTGAACACCTCGGGGTGCGCCTTTTCGATCTCATCGAATAGCACCACCGAATAGGGGCGCCGCCGCACAGCCTCGGTGAGCTGGCCGCCCTCGTCATAGCCCACATAGCCAGGGGGCGCACCGATCATACGCGCCACGGTATGTCGTTCTTGATATTCGCTCATGTCGAGGCGGATCATGGCGCGCTCATCATCGAACAAGAACTCGGCCAGGGCACGCGCCAGCTCGGTCTTACCCACGCCGGTCGGCCCCATGAAGATGAAACTGCCGATGGGGCGGTTGCGGTCTTGCAGGCCCGCGCGCGAACGACGCACAGCGTTGGCCACCGCGCGAATGGCCTGGTCTTGGCCAACCACGCGCTCGTGCAACCGCTCTTCCATGTGGATGAGCTTTTCGACCTCGCCCTCCATCAGCCGCGTGACGGGCACGCCCGTCCAGCGCGAGACGATCTCGGCGACGTCTTGCGCCGTGACCTCTTGCTGGAGCATGGGCTCGCCTTCATCGGGCCGGGCCTGTTGCCATTCCTCCAGGCGGCGCTCCAGCTCACGGATGTCGCCATAGCGCAGACGCGCCGCAAGCTCATAGTCCCCATCGCGCTCGGCACGCTCGGCCTGAGCACGCAGGTCTTCGAGCCGAGCCTGTGCCTCTTGCATGCTATTGATGGCCTCGCGCTCGCGCTCATAGCGGCTGCGCAAGGCGGCCAGTTCCTCTTTCAAGTCGGCAATCTCTTGCCGGATGCGCTCGAGACGGTCTTTCGAGGCGTCATCGCGCTCTTGGCTCAGCGCCTGCTCTTCGATCTGCAATTGCACCAGTCGACGCTCGCGCTCGTCGATCTCGACCGGCGAGCTGTCGATCTCCATGCGCAGCTTGGCCGCGGCCTCATCGATCAGGTCGATGGCCTTGTCGGGCAAGAAGCGGTCGGCGATGTAGCGGTCCGACAGCGTGGCCGCGGCGATCAGCGCCGAGTCTTGAATGCGCACGCCGTGGTGCACCTCATAGCGCTCTTTGAGGCCGCGCAGGATGCTGATGGTGTCTTCCACGCTGGGCGGCTCGACAAAGATCGGCTGGAAGCGACGCTCCAGCGCCGGATCCTTTTCGATGTACTTGCGATATTCGTTGACCGTGGTCGCGCCAATGCAGTGCAGCTCGCCGCGGGCCAGCATCGGTTTGAGCATGTTCGACGCGTCGAGCGAACCCTCGGCCGCGCCCGCGCCCACAACCGTGTGCAACTCATCGATGAACAGGATGATCTGCCCCTGAGACTCTTGCACTTCTTTCAGCACCGCCTTGAGCCGCTCTTCGAACTCGCCACGGTACTTGGCGCCAGCGACCAACGCGCCCAGGTCTAGCGAGATCACACGCTTGTCGCGCAGGTTCTTGGGCACATCTCCCCTGACGATGCGGATGGCCAGCCCCTCGACGATAGCCGTCTTGCCCACACCGGCCTCACCCACCAACACCGGGTTGTTCTTGGTGCGGCGAGACAGGACCTGGATCACGCGGCGGATCTCTTCGTCGCGCCCGATGACTGGGTCGAGCTTGTTGAGACGAGCCAGCTCGGTCACGTCGCGGGCGTACTTGGTCAGCGCCTGATAGGTGTCTTCGGGCGACTGATCGGTCACCCGTTGGCCCCCCCGCACTGCCGAGAGCGCCTTCAACAGCGCCTCTGACGTTACGCCTAGCTCTTTGAGGATCTCACTGGCCTTGCCCGGCGCCTCCACGATGGCCAGCAACAGATGCTCGGTCGAGATAAAATCGTCGTGCATCCGCTCGGCCTGGTCGTCGGCTGCCGCCATCACCCGCGCGAGTTCGCGCGAGAGATACACTTGCGCCGAGCCATAGGCCTTGGGCTGGCGCGCGAGCTCCTCCTTCAGGCGCTGCTCGACGGTCCGCGGCGGGATGTTCATCTTGAGCAGCAACTGGGGCACCACGCCTTCGCGCTGCTGTACCAAGGCCAATAACAGATGCTCGACCAGCACCTGGCTGTGGTTCTCTCGTTGCGCCAGATCCTGGGCCTGGATAATCGCTTCACGGGCCTTGTCTGTATATCGGTTCAAATCCATTGACATGATGACACACTCCAAATGATAAAGTAGAAAAGTTCAACCCCTGCTAGTACCGCAGGATAGCGGCCATACCGCCACATTCGGCTAGCTCGGCGCTGTCGCGCACAATCTCGATGGCCGCACCGGTCTCGATGGCCTTGTGCACGGCCAGGTTGGCTACGTCGGCCACATGGCGGACCTCGGTATGCCCACAGAGTGGGCACTCGGGCAGCGGCGCGGTGCTCACGCTGCCACAAACATCACACACATACGCCTCGCCATGGAAAGAGGCGTTGATGAGCAGCGTGCGCACCCGCCCTTGATACAGGGCATAGATCGTGTCGGCCACGCCCAGTGCCCCATTGGCGCCCTTTCGCGCGGCGGTGATGGCCTCCTCGACCAACCTGCGTTCCTTCTCCAGATCGGCCTGATAGACCACATCCAGCGAGAGCTGCAACGCCTTGTGTGCAGAGGCCGAGACGTCAGCGGTGAACTCGCCCAAGATCTGCTCACTCAGCTCCCGTGGCATGACCTCGCGGAACTGGGCCAGCACCTCGGGGCTGCCACCCAACACCAGGCGGCGCACGCCAGTCTGTTCGCTAAAGGCCAAGAGCACCTCTGCCGCCTGCTTGAGGTTCTGAATGGCCAGGTTGTCCTCGCGGCGCTGATAGATCTGCGCCGACCAACCTCCTTGACGATGGCGTTTCAACTCTTCGCCCAGGGCCTCGGTCTGCGCCTGGATCTCGCCCATGCGGACCGAGAACACGCGTACGCTCTCGCGGTTGACGAGGGCTACATTGAATGCGCCAAACCGGTCGATCACATCCGTCAACGGCCGAATGTACGGTAGATCAGACCAGACCACCCGCGTGGCTACCCCAATGGGCAGCGGCACAGTCTCCCAGAGCGAGTCGAGGTTGGCAAAGATCGCCAGACCACGAGCTCGCCAGTCATAGTCGAAATCGA
>JBDKSN010000203.1:0-16500 GCA_039680625.1 Anaerolineales bacterium
GTGGGGCTAGGCACGCACACGACCTGGATGCCAGGCTCGTCGGCAAACAGTGCCAACTCGGGCTGACAGCTTGTCAATACCGCGGTGCGCAGCCCGAGCCGAGCGGCGGTCAAAGCTGAGTAGGTGGCCGTGCCCCCAAGGCGATATGACCCATCAGCGAGAAGGTCTTGAGTGACGTTGCCGATAACGAGATATTGCGGTGCGCCTTCCACAGCGCGTTATCGCCCTCGTTTGGGCAGGATCTGCACCTTGCGGGCCTCGTCTTCACCGGTGCTCTCAGTGTAGACATCGGGATCGTCGCGCAGGGCCAGGTGCACGATGCGGCGCTCATTGGCGGGCATGGGTTCGAGCACCACGGGCTGATGGGTGCGGCGCACCTGGTCGGCCATGCGCTTGGCCAGCGAGCGCAGCGCGGTGGTGCGTCGAGACTTGTATCCCTCTACGTCGAGCACCAGGTTGGGCCAAGAACCTATGCGGCGGCTGACGATCAGGCGGGTGATGAACTGCAGGTCGCGCAGCGTCTCGCCGCGCCGGCCGATGAGGATCCCCAGATCGTCGCCCACCAAATTGAGCACTAGAGGCGAGGCCTCCTCACCCTCTGTCGCCTGCCCAGCGGGTTCAGCTACCTCGACCGCGGCAAACACCCCCATCTTGTCGAGCAGGGTCGCCACCACCTCGGTGGCCACTGTCTCGAGGTCTTGAGACTCGTCTGTCGCCCTGGGCCGAGGCGCAGTCGCGGCCGAGCGAGTGCTTGCGGGCCTCTCGGCTACACGCTGGCTCTCCTCTTCGACCTCGAACGCCAAGTCCTCGTCCTCTTCTTCTTCCCAACCCTCTTCCTCTTCGTCTTCCTCTTCGGCCAGCTCGTCGAGCTGTGCAGGGCGGGCGGGCCAGTCTTGGCCCGAAAGGAGCCGATCGACCACTTCGGAAACGGTCGGCTTGGCTGGGGTGCTATGAGCAGTGATGCGCACGGTGACCTCACCCGTGCGCACCAGCCCAAGAATGGTCCGTGTGCTATCGCGTACTACCTCGTACGAGAGCTGCGACGAGGGTACGCCCAGGCTCTGTGCAGCGGCCGCCAAGGCCTCTTCTAGTGACTTGCCGGTGAACTCGAGTCCCTCAGCCTGCTTTGATCCCATTGCCAGCCTTCTTTGCTTTGGTGACCTGGCCGGCCGCTTGATCAGTCTCGTCCTTGTCCGAAATCTTTTGGACGATGAACTGGATCGCAATGCCGACCACGTTAGAGATGACAAAGTAGAGTGCCAGCCCCGACGCGAACTGGGTCGTAAAGTAGCCGAACATGAGCGGCATCATCAACTGCATCGTCTGGTTCATCGAGGCCGTCTGCGGGTCAGAGGTGGGCTGCGTCATCAACTTTTGTTGCAGCCACATCGTACCCGCTACCAAGACGGGCAAGACCAGATGCGTCGGGTCGGGCTGAGCCAGGTCCATGCCCAAGAAGACCGACTGCAAGGGGATGACTTCGATACCCCTGACAAAGCCGGCGTAGATGTTCTTGCCCAGACTCATCAGCTCGAGCGGCGTGTCGGCCAACACAGAGTTGATGCCCTGATAGAGGCTGATCCAGATCGGGAACTGAATCAAGGTCGGTAGACAGCCGCCCAACGGGTTGATCTTGGCCTCTTGGTAGAGCTTTTGCTGCTCTTGGGCGATCTTTTCCTTGTTCCCCGCATACTTCTTCTGGATCTCGGCGAGTTGCGGTTGTAGCGCTGACATGCGCTTGGTCGCGCGCACCTGTTTGATCTGCAGGGGCAGGGTGACCAAGCGGAGCAGGATGGTGATCGCCGTGATCGCCGCCACAAAACTGTGCCCGAGCATGGCGTAGAACAGCAACAACCCATTGAGCATCGGGCGAATGATGACCTCGCGCCAGATGGTGCTCCAGCCAATCTGCGAGCCCACGATGACTACGGCCGCGACGATGCCCCAAGTCAGCAGCGATTTGCGCAGCTGCTTGGGGTTGACCTGCGGCTTCTGTACAGCCTGCTGTGCCAAGGTAGACCTCCTGGGCTCTATTTGGCCTCGGTCGGTGGATACACCCACACGACCGGATCACGCAACGTCAGATCGAGGGCCACGACGTTGCCTATCGACGTCCCAACATAGACCATGTTCCCCGAGACCACGGGCGTAGAGAGCACCGCACCGAGCTTTTCGCCCTCGCGGTCGCCAAACAGCAGGCTCTCTTTCCCCGTGGACATGTCGATCGTATACACATAGCCGCTCTCGGTGCCTACGATGAGCGACTCACCGTCCAAGGCGGGGCCAGCGCGCACCGCTCCGTTGAGCTGCACATCGTTCCACAGCTTGGACCCATCGACGGCGTGCAGGGCATGCATCTTGCCATCGAGAGAGCCGAAATAGACACCGTCGCCAACCACCAGCGCCTCGCCCCACACCCAGGCCTCATACTGCGGGCTGCGCCACAGCTCGCTTCCGTCGGCGGCACTGAGGCAGGTGAGGTAGCGGCTGACGCTGCCCACATAGAGGCGCCCATCCGCGAGGGTGAGGGTGCCGGGCGCCGAGGCGCCGAGATCGTAGCTCCACACCATCTTCCCTGTGCTGCGCTCGATCGCGTACACCGAGTGATCCATCGAGGCTACGTACACACGCGTCTCATCGACGCGTGGCGTGCCCCACACCCGGTTGCCCGTGGCAAAAGGCTCGGCCCAGACGGGCTCACGCGTGGCCGCGTCGAGGGCATAGACCTTGCCATCCGACGACCCGAAATAGAGCACGCCGTCTGCCTCGGTCACGCCGCCAACGATGGCCCCATCCACCTGATAGGTCCATTCGGGCTTGCCGCTCTCCCGTCCAAAGGCGTAGAGATCGCCGCTGAACGAGCCAACCAGCACCACATCGTCGAGCACGAGCGGTTCGCCATACACGGCGTTCAGGAGAGACTCACCGCTCTCATCGGTCGTGCGCGCAACGCCGCAACCTACCGCGGCGACCTTCTCGGGGTATTTCCACACGACCTCGCCGCCCTGAGCCGCATCCAACGCCACGACGCTGCCCGTGGCCAGCGCCGCGTAGACGATGCCGTCTCGCTCCGCAACAACCGTCCATCCCGGGTTGGTGAGGGCGCCTTGTTGTACACAGCCAGTGAGCGCCACCAGAGCGGCGACCAGTACCAGAGCGACTGCTCTACGCTTGACGATCATGCGACCAGAGACCTCCCTGCGATATGCAGACGCGGTGGTGCGCCATCAAGGCACGGGGTCATAACCCCCGGCATGTAGCGGATGGCAACGCAGAATACGCTTGAGACCAAGCCAGCCCCCCCGCAAGACGCCATATCGCTCGATCGCCTGGCGGGTGTATTCGGAACACGTCGGTGTGTAGCGGCAGCTGGGGGGAAGATAGGGCGACACAGCACGTTGGTAGAGATGAATACCCGCCAGGGCCGCCTGCTGAGCCCAACCGGTGAACAACCTAGGCCTCATGCGTGGCCGCCTTGAGCAGATGAGCCCGTTGCAAGAGCTGATCCAGCTCTGCGTGTAGCTGGGCACTGCTGGCTGTGGCGGCCTGTTGCCGAGCGATCACGACGACATCCCAGCCGGGCTCGATAGCCTCACAGAGCGGGTAGATGCCAGCGCGCAGTTGACGCTTGATCCGGTTGCGCACTACAGCGCCGCCCACGCGCTTGCTAACCGAGAAACCGACGCGCAAGCTATCGCCGCCATTGTGCTGATAGCAGAGCACAAGGCGTCTGGCGGTAAGGCACTCGCCCGCTTCGCGGATCCGCGCAAAGTCTTCAGAGCGGGTCAGCCGGTTTCTCCTGGGTAGCACCGGGCTCCATGGGGGGCGTGCGCTACAACTTGACGGTGCGACGCACCGTGAGCTCGGCACGGCCACGTGCACGACGTGCCTTGAGCACGCGACGGCCGTTGCGGCTGAGCATTCGCTGACGAAAACCATGCACGCGCATGCGACGGCGCTTTTTGGGCTGCCAGGTTCGCTTGGTGGACATTGCTACGACTCCTCAACGACCGAGTACATAACACGAGGGCCATTTGGGCCCATGCACGGTTCGCGATTATACGTGCGATAGGGGCTTTCGTCAATTATCGCGCCTCAACTCGGCTCGGCGCCCCCAAAGTGGCCCCACGTCACTCGGCATCGTTGGTGGCCAGCCCTTGACGTCGCTCACGTCAGGTGATTATCATCTCCCTAGGTCTGGGCCAAGATAGCCCCCTCTCGACTGAAAGGAGCCAGGCTATGAACCAGGGAAAGCTCTGCTCTACTGCCCAAGCGCTGGTGGCGCCCGGCAAGGGCATCCTCGCCGCAGACGAGAGCACTGGCACGATCACCCGACGGCTCAAGAGCGTGGGAGTCGAATCGACTGCGGCCACGCGCCGCGCCTATCGCGACCTGTTGCTCACGACCGCTGGTGCAGAGGCGTACATCAGCGGGGTCATCCTGTTCGATGAGACGATCCGCCAAACGTCACTGAGCGGCGTGCTGTTCACGCAACTGCTGAGTGAGAGGGGCATGATCCCTGGCATCAAGGTCGACCTGGGGGCCAAGGCGCTGGCCGGTTTCCCCGGTGAGCAGATCACCGAGGGCTTGGACGGGCTTCGCGAGCGCCTAGCGGCCTATGTCGAGCTGGGTGCGCGGTTCGCCAAATGGCGTGCCGTGCTCAGCATCGGCGAGGGGTTGCCCACGCCGTTCTGTATCGAGGCCAACGCCCACGCCCTCGCGCGCTATGCTGCGCTCTGCCAAGAGGCGGATCTCGTGCCGATCGTCGAACCCGAAGTACTGATGGATGGCAGCAACACCATCGCCAGGTGCGAAGAGGTGACTACGGCGGTCCTCACCGCTGTGTTCGCCGCGCTGCGCCAGCACCGCGTGCTGCTCGAGGGCCTGCTGCTCAAGCCGAATATGGTCATCGCGGGCAAGCGCTGCCCGGTGCAGAACCCGGTCGAAGAGGTAGCCAGCGCCACCGTGCGAACGCTCTTGCGCACGGTGCCCGCGGCTGTGCCGGGCATCGTCTTTCTTTCGGGCGGCCAAGAGCCCGAGCAGGCCACAGCGCACTTGAACGCGATGAACAAGATGGGCCCGTTTCCCTGGCAACTGAGCTTTTCCTTCGGCCGGGCCTTGCAAGACCCTACGCTCAAGGCCTGGGCCGGAGATCCAGCGCATGTGTCAGAGGCGCAGGCTCTCTTCCTTAAGCGTGCGCGGTTGAACAGCGCTGCGCGTTTGGGCCGCTACGATCCTGCGGACGAGCAGACGGCCTAGAGTCGAGCCCAAGCCTCTGGTCTGGCTGAGGTCAGGCCGGATCGGGCCAGCCCAGCTTGCGCAGCACCGTCTCGTAAAAGTAGCCGTCGCCGCCGAGGCGCACAAACGTGGCGTGGTGCTGGCTGGCTGTCGCCAACACGCGGTCGCCAGGGATGAGCTCGACGTCGAGCTGGCCGTCTACCGTCACGGCGGCCTCTTCGCCACGCACCAGAGTCAACACAACCTGACAACGCCCGGGCACTACAAACGAGTGCGCATTGCCCAGGTGCGGTGCGATGGGGGTGATCGCCAGACAGTCTAGTTCGGGAGAGATGATCGGCCCGCCTGCCGACAGGCCGTAGGCCGTGCTGCCCGTGGGCGTGCAGACGATGACCCCATCGGCGGCGGGCGTCATGATGTGTCGCCCGTCGGCCTCCACTGATACACGCACGGTGCGCGAGACTTTGCCCCGCGCCAATACCACTTCGTTCACTGCCTCTGTCGACAGCAGCGACTCTTTGCCGCGGAACACCTGCACGTGGAGCAAGAGCCGTGTCTCAATGGCATAGTCGCCCGACAGCAGGCGCGGCAATACGGCGTCGATCTGCTCGGGATCGATCTCGGCCAGGAAGCCCAATCGGCCAAGATTGACGCCCAACAGGGGTACACCGGCGAGCGCCGTGAGGCGTATGGCGCGGACGATCGTGCCGTCGCCTCCCAGCGTGATCAGCAGATCGAGCTGCGGTGCAACGGCGCGCAGGGCCGCCTCATCGAGCACGGTGCCGCGCCACACACGAGCGCTACCAGCAGCGAGCGCAGCGCAGAGGCGATCGGCCAGTATCGCTGACTCGGGCCGGTGCTCTTGATAGAGCACTCCGATCTGGCGCTCGGCGCTCATGCTAGAGTAGAGCCGCCAGCGCGGCTACGGCGCCATCCAGCGCCAGCCGGCGCTCGGGCTGCTCGCCCGAGAGATCGTTCAACACCGCCACGCCCTCGCTCAACTCTTGTTCTCCGATGATGAGCACATAGCGCGCGCCCAGGCGATTGGCGTTGCGCAACTGAGCCTTGATGCTGCGATCGCCAAAGCCGATCTGCGCGCGAATACCGCGATTCAGCAAGCCATGCAACACCACCAAGGCCGCAGTCTTGGCTGGCGCTCCGAGGTAGACCAGCACCACTTGCGGCGCGGGCTGCGTGGGGGCTGGCAAGCCCTGCTCTTTCATCGTGAGCACGAGCCGCTCCATGCCCGAGCCAAAGCCGATGCCTGGCGTCGGCTGGCCGCCGAGCTGCTCGGCCAGGCCATCATAACGCCCGCCGCCGCACACGGCGTTCTGCGCGCCAATGCCCTCGGCCCACACCTCGAAGACAGTCTTGGTGTAATAGTCCAGGCCGCGCACCAATCGATGGTTGATGGTATAGGGCCGCTCCAGCACATCCAGGTAGCCGCGCAGCGTGCCCAGATGATCGGCGCACTCGGGGCAGAGATGGTCGGACGTATGCGGCGCCGCGGCAATGATCGGCTGGCAGCCCTCGTTCTTGCAGTCGAGCAGTCGCAGGGGGTTACGCTGCAGGCGGCGCTTGCAGTCGTCACAGATCTCGTCGACGTGGCCCTGATAGTAGGCCACCAACTGCGCGATGTATCCCGGGCGACATTTGGGGCAGCCGGTGCTGTTCAACTGAAAAGACAGCCCGTGAAAGCCCAGGTTGGCATAGAGCTGCCAGGCGAGCGACATGACCTCGAGGTCCACGGCGGGGTCCTGCTCGCCGATGCATTCGACGTCGAACTGGGTGTGCTGCCGATAGCGCCCGGCCTGCACGCGCTCATAGCGAAAGATCGGCCCCATGGTATAGAGCTTGACAGGCTGTGGCAGGGTGCGCATGCCATGCTCGAGATAGGCGCGCATGATGCCCGCGGTGAATTCGGGGCGCAGGGTGATGTCGCGGCCACCCTTGTCTTGAAACGAGTACATCTCTTTATCGACGATATCGGTGCCCTCACCGACGCCCCGCACATAGAGGCTGGTCTCTTCGAAGCAAGGGACGTCGATGCGCTGGTAGCCAAACTGCTCGGTCACGCGCGCGATCTCGTTGCGCAGCATATGCCAATAGGGCTGGTCCTCGGGCAGGATGTCGATCGTTCCGCGAGGTGCGGTGTACATGCGGTTCTCCTGGAGCGTCTTCGTAGGCGACATTATACCCGATCGGCGCGCCGCGTCTATCTTGCGGCGGGCAGCGCCGAGATAGCCAACGCCTCTGTCGCGAGTCAACAGAGGCGTCGGTGCGGCGCTACGCGGCAGGCCGCTATTGAGCTGGGGCGGCGGCGGTGGCCGTAGGCTCGGCTGCCGGCACGCCCTCGACCGCTGCAGGCTCGGCCTCGACGGGCGCCACGGTAGGCTCGGGCGTAAAGGCCAGCCACTTGTCCAGATACGGCTCGGTGACCTCGAACAGCGCGCCGCGCGGATTGTATGCCGTGAGCCACTCGGCGTCGGCGGGCGAGATGCGGATGCACCCGTGCGACGAGGGCCGCACTCCCAAGGCATCGGCATCTTGATAGATCTTGTTGCCGAGCTCGTCTGGTAAGTAGGGCAGGCTGTGGATCAGGATGTTGCCGCTCGACTTGAATAGGAGCCAGCCGTTGTCGCACTGCGTACCGAAAGAGGTGAACGTCGGCCAATAGTCGCTCACGCGCCCAACAGCCGCCGGTGTGTACTTGTCCGACTCGGGCAGGCCCGTGCTGCACGGGATCTCTCGGATCAGCTCGCCATACTCGTAGACGTACAGCCGTTGGGTGTACTGATCGATGTAGAGAAAGCGCGGCTCTTCCGGATGCGGATGCGGGTCGCCGGGCACTATGGTGGGGATCGCCGTGGGCGTCGGCAAGGGCGCCTCCTCGACGACCTCCGCTTCCTCGGGCAGGGCGGGCGCCTCAGCCGTGGCAGTGGGTGTGGCGGTAGCAGTCACCCCCTCGGTAGGTTTGACGGTGGGCGTCGCCGTGGGCACCGGCGTAAAGGTCGGCCGGGGCGTAGGTGTGGCCTCAGCCAGCGCAGGCTCGACGGCGGCGGGCGACGCTGCCTCAGCCACTGCAACCGGCGTCGCCGGTTGGGCAGGCAGCAAGCCGTAGCTAAAGACGGTGATCAGCGCCGCCACAAAGAGTAACTGTACCCGTGTCATCGATCGCTCGTCTCCCTTGCGCCGCCATGCCGTCTCTTGTGCGGCACGGTAGGGCAGGATTCCCTAGTGTTCGTGAGCATCCAGACGCGCCTCGAACGCACGCAGCGCGGACTGGAGCTTTTGTTGCTGGATCGCGGTGGTCAGATCGCCACGCGTGCGCTCGGTGACGCCGCGCACCATGTCGGTAGTGCGCCTCAGGCCACGGGTGAGCGTATCGGGAAAGTCGATCGTGACCAGCAAGCCATAGGCCTCGTCCATCAGATCCATGATGCGCTCGGCCTCGGCCACGTCGTCGCGGCGGATGGCGTCTAGGGCAAAACGGCGCAACTCACCGATAGCCTCGCCCAGGCCGTTGAGAAAGGCGGCGTAGGGCACGCCGATCTCTTCGGGGGTGGGCACGGCCTCTCCTCTGACCAGGGCGAGCACCAGGGCCGCCTCAGCCACCTCTTTGAGCGCGTCTTGCACATAGCCTGCATAGTAGATGTCGGCATAGGGCTCGGCCTCGGCGCACATCTCGCCCGCACCGGCGAGCGCGTCAGCCAGCAACGTGCGCGCCAAGTCGAACTCGTGCCGGTGCGTGGCGCGGATGCTGTTAGCGCAACAACGCGTCACCTGTCGAGAGCGCTCGAGGCTCGTATCTCGAATGCCATTCTTGCTGGCCCAGTCGGCCACGATACGTTCGACGATCGTCTCGAGGTTTGGGATCATGTTGTCCCCTTCGTTGGCTACTCGACCTGGATGAACTCGACCCAGTGCAGCTTGCCCCATTGGCCCTCGACGTCTACCGAACGCGAGGGTAGGCTGGGCAACGTCAGCGTATACATGACTGCGTTGTTCAAGCCGTCGAACGAGAAGAGGCCATTGGCGTCGGTGGTGGCGGTGGCAGACCAATCGAAGGCTTGGATCTTGACCTGGACACCTGGCACGCCCACGCGGGCCGCATCGAGCACCTGGCCGCGGATGTACATCTGGCCCGAGGCTACATCCTCGACGCGCGCCACCTGCCCCACATATGTGCCTGGAACCGCGGGTTCACTTTCGACCGCCTCGCCCTCGGGGTTCGGAGTGGGCGTTTGCGCGCATTTGAGCGTGGCATCTTGGTTCTTGGCCACCAAGCCCGCGCTAGAGCCGAAAGCGAGCGCTTGGGTGTACTGTTCGGCCGCCTCGCACCACCGCTCGGTGGCGATCAGGGTGTCGCCATAGGATACGTGGGCCTGATAGAGTCGCGAGGCCACATCTTTGTACTCGGGATCGAGCACATAGACGGCCTCCTGGTGGGTGATCGCCTGCTCCCAATCGGCGCCCCAGTAGCCAATTGCCGTCATATAGCGGGTTGCCAGCTCTTTGGCAGTGACAATGCGGGTGTCGCCGGGCCGGATGACCAGGGCGCTCTCGAAATAGCGCACGGCTTCGACCATTTGATTCTGATCGGCGAGTGCCTTGCCAAGCTCGTAGAACGCCTCGACCAACATCTCGTCGACCTGCTCGCGGTTGTAGGTGGGGTCGATGGCGATGAGCTGGTCAGCCTGCTGAATCACCAGATCCCAAGCGTGCGTCTCATAGGCTGCGAGCAGTTGGTTCCAATAGGCCTGTTTGGTCTCTTGCTGCAACACGGGCGTGGCGGTGGGTTGCACCTCGAGCTGAGCCTGTACCTCGGCCAGGCGAGCGTTGGCGCCCTTGTGGTCGGGCACATAGAGCAGGGCCTGCTCATAGGCGGCGATGGCCAGCTCGAGCTGCCCCGCCTCGCGGTAGGCCTCGCCTCGCTGATACAGGTCCTCGGCCGTGCGTTCGATCTGTTGCATGCGTTCGCGCCGCCCGGCTTGCAC
Organism: Anaerolineales bacterium; assembly: GCA_039680625.1. Taxonomy (GTDB): domain Bacteria; phylum Chloroflexota; class Anaerolineae; order UBA1429; family UBA1429; genus JAAYDS01. The sequence continues at coordinate 10,236 of JBDKSN010000203.1, forward strand.
GCCCGCATAGCCCAACCCCGCGATCCCCAGCAGCACCAACACGGCTACGCCGATGACCAGCCAGGTGAGACCGCTGCCCTTGCCTGTGCTCGCCTTGGATCTGGCCTTGGGCGTCGACGGTGTCTCGTCCTCGGCCAACGAGCGCGTGGGTTGGGCAGGCTCTACCTGTGGTTGAGGCGGCTCTGCTAGTTTGGCGCCGCAGTGAGGGCAAAAAAGGGCGTGTCCATGGATATCGTGATTACAGCGGGGGCAACGCATGACCTATTCTCCAGCCCAGACCATAGTCTGTTCGATGATCGTCTCGCCCGTGGGGCGCAAGAGCAAGACGCGTATGTCGTCGGTCGAGTTCCCAGGCAATCCCAAGGTCAGTTGCAGCAGGCGCGTTGGCGCCAACACCACTGGCTGGCGCGAGATCTCTACGCTGCCCTGCATCACCACCAACACCGCCTGTTGCTCGCGCACCGAGTGTGCCTGCACCGTCAAGCGGCCATCTTCTTGCCCAACCCAGAGCGCCACTTGGGCGTTGGCCAGGCTAGGCCCCTTCATCGCCACGATAGGATACCACGTCTCGCGCCAAAAGACCGAAGCGCTTGCGGCGAGCGTGAACTGCTCGGCAAAGGTCCGCGACAAGCCACCCCATAGCTCGAAATACTGGGAGCCATCATCGGTATACAGGTTCGTCTCGAAATTGCGGCCAAAGCCGAATACCTTGAGCCCCTTGGCCACGGTCCCGGGGAAGACGCGCACCAGCCCGATGGCCGTGTCTTCATCATATACGGCGCAAAAGTCGGCCGTGCGCGTGGGCATAAAGAAACCCAGATAGTTGTCCCAATTGCGGTAGAGACTGAGGTCACGCCCCTTGTAGAGCGGCCACGCGAATGTCTCGTAGGGCGCGGGCATTGCTGCCTGGCCGGTGCTGTGCAGCAGTGCCTGCTTGCCCGGCAAGACCAGGCGCAACCCCGGGCCTACGCTGGGCTTGCCCGGCGAGACCATCGCGTTGAGCCAGTATTGCAGCGATTGGCTCACGCCGCTCTGGTTAGTGAGCCGGGTGTCGATGTCGAGCGTGGCCTCGCCAGGGCGCAGCGTCACGGTGACTTGCGCCTCGACCTGCCGCGTCTGTTCGAGGAACGATAGGGTCACCGAGGCGCTGCCATCCTCGGCCTCGATGACTTTAGCCTCCCAGGGCTCGGCCGAGACATAGCCATGTTCCTCGACGGGCAGGCAGAACTCGATGCCGCCCACCGCGAGCCACCAGCCCTGGTCTTTAGGCCCCCAGAGGGTAGGCTTGATGACCTGATTGTTGTACAGCAGCGTCTGGTCGGTGGGCAGATAGCGGATCTGATAGATGCGCCCCCCCAGTTCCGGCAACAGCTCGACCTCGAGATAGGCGTTGCGCAAGACGATGAGCTCGTACGACCGTGCTGCTACGCTGCCCCAACCCTGGCCCAACAGCGGATAGGGATGGCCAGCATGGGCCTCATCGGTGTAGAGCGCCTCGCGATAAGCATAGGTGGCAATGTCGACTGTGCGTCGCGAGACGACGACCTTGTCGACCGGTGTGGGCGTGGCACCGACGGTGGGGGTGAGCGCTCCGGCCGGTGGCGGTGTCGCCGACATGCCGGCGACAGGCGTCGCCGATAGCGTGGGCCGAGGGGTAAAGGTCGGCGCTACGAGTGTCGGTGGCTCTGGCGTGGCCACCACAAAGGCGGCCTTGCTCACGCCCACCAGGCCCGAGGCGTCCCAAGCGCGCGCTTCGAGCTGGTGCATCCCCGGCGATAGCACGCGGGTATCGATATTATGGCGCAATGTCCCCTCGGCGCTCTCTGCCGCCGCCTGCCCGTCGACCAGCAGCACAACGCGCACGATGCCGGCGCCATCGTCAGCAGAGACACTCACCTTGAGGCCATCGCTGGGCAAGATAGGGCCGGTGCTGGCCTGGAGGCTGACCAGTGGCGCGCGGATATCCTGCAAGCTCGCGGCCACATGGCTCGCCTGTGCGCAAGAGAGGTGCACGCTGCGTTGCACAGAACCAAAGCCATCACGCTCGAGGATGACGTTGACTGTGCCCGGCGCCAAGTTGAGCCGCAGTGGGGTCACGCCACGCGCCACGCCGTCCACCAGCACCGTCGCGCCAGCGGGGGTCGAGTCTACGGCCAGCTCGGCCGTGCACGAGGCTGCCGTCTCGGATTGGGCCGGCGCGGGTGTGCAGGCCGCCAGCGAGAGGCAGACCGAGGTGACAAGCACCGCATAGGCGGCTGCCGCGATGAGCCCAGGCGCGGGCGTTCTCGGATAGCGCATGCCCCTATTCTAACGCGGCGAGCGGCGACGTCCAAGAATACTTGACGGGCGAGAGGCTCCATGTTATACTCCCGCTCGCTGCCACCCTAGCTCAATCGGCAGAGCAGACGCTTCGTAAGCGCCAGGTTTCGAGTTCAACTCTCGAGGGTGGCTCTAGTCCCTGGCCGGGCACGTCCTGCAGCCAGGGATTTGTCGTATGCGCGCGCCTCGCGCTCTGGTCCTTGCTGGCGAAGCCGCGCCGCTCTCTCCTCAGCCCTAGTCGGCAGCGTGCATGCCCACTGCGGGCGCCTCGTGGCGTGGCTCTTGGACGAACCAGTGCAGCATCACATAGCCCAAGACGCTGAACAACGCCGCTACCACGAACATCACCCGATAGCCCGAGAGGGCCGCGCCAGCCGCACTACCGAGACCGGCAGTCAGCCGCACATGATCTACCAGCCAGCCACCCAGTAGCGGTGCCAGCAAGGTGGGCACGGCGATGATGGTGCTCTCGAGCGCGGCGAAGGTGGGCACATCTTCGGGCAGGCAGAACTCCATGACCATGCTGATGCTGATGAGGTTCATGATCGCGGTGGCGCTATAGGCCAATACAAAGATGCCATAGAGCCAGGTCCGAGTCGAAGACACGAGCACCGCAACCATCGCCACCGTCTGCAGCACCGTGGCCAGCTCTAGCAGCCACTTGAACCCCCGACGATCCGAAGCCGCGCCCAGCAGCGGCATGGCCACCACCTGGCTGATCAGTGCCGTCATCGTGAGCTCGGCCGCAAACGTATCGGGCACGGCAAAGCGCGCTTTGGCATAGATTACATAGTACACCGACGCCATGGCGCCCATTACAATCAGCATCCGCGCCACCAGGTAGCGTGCGAAATTGCGGTTGCGCGATAGCACTCCCGGGAGCCGCCGCCAGTACTCTGTGGCCGACACGTCCTTGCCCTCGGGCTCACGGGGCGGTTCGCGCGTCAACATGATGAGCCCATACGAGATCATGTGGCACACGAAGCAGAGGATAAAGTTGTAAGCAAAGGTGCGTGGGTAGGTCTGCGTCGCCAAAAGATACCGCGAGAGCCAGGCACCGCCGATGCCCAACAGACTGCCCAGGGCGCTGCTCACCCCGAATAACCGCCCGCGCCGGTTGACGGGGATCACCTTCGAGAGCATGGCCTTCCAGGCGGGTGCGCCCACGCCGCTGCCGGTCCAGGCCAGCGCCAGCGAGCATACCAGGATCAGGTACGCAGTCATGGGCGGCATTTCTGGAACCAGCAGCATCAGCAGCCCGATCCACAGGTAGGGCACTCGCTCGACGAGGTTCACCTTGGCGAACAGCTTCTTTTTCACGGGGAGGCGCTCGGTCTGGCGCGACATCAAGAGCTGAGGCACCACCGTCATGACGCTCTGGATCGTGGGCACCAGGCCGATGAGCAGGGCCGAGTCGGTGAGGTGCGAGGCGTACAGCGTCAGCACCGTCGAGCCAAAGATAAAGCTCAGGGCCAGGTTGAAAAAGACGTTGCTGAGCAGATTGACGTTATAGTTCCAGCGGGCATTGCGCTCTATGGCGCGCTCATAGTCGTCGAGCACAGTCGACATCCGTTCACGTCCTTGGCTACGTCAGGCCGGCACAGCCATTGTGATGCAAACTGCGCCATGGTAGCACGAGCCACGCGAGGGGCACAAATGGGGTCTGGTGGTCAGGAGCCTTGCCTCAGGCGAGGTGGGTGGCCCAGAGCTCGAGCTGATGGATGGGTCGGCGCCCATCGAGCAGCACATAGGGCGCGGCCGCGCGCTCGCCGGCGCTATTCAGGCCCAGATGGTGCAGGTCGCGCAGGCCGCCGAGCCGACGGCGTTGTAGGATCACATCGGCTGTCTTGGGGCCAATGCCGGGGATGCGCAGTAGCTCGCTGCGTGGCGCAGTGTTGATCTCGATGGGGAATCGCTCGGGATGCTGCCTGGCCCAGGCAAGCTTGGGGTCTGCCTCACGAGGCAGGTTGCCCTTGCCATCCAGCACCAACTCGCCGACGTCAAAGCCATACTGATGGAGCATAAAGTCAGCCTGATAGAGCCGATGCTCGCGCCATAGCGGCGTAGGCGGGTGTGCTTCTAGCGGTGTATGGCTCACTGGCTGAAAGGCCGAGTAGTAGGCGCGAGCCAGATGTAGCTCACGATAGAGCGCCGCAACGCGCTGTAACAGCTCGGCATCCGTTTCGCCGGCCGCGCCTACCACGAATTGCGTGGTCAGGCTGACGCGGCTCCCCAGCTGCTCGCGCATTTGCTGGGCTCGGCGCAGCGTGCCCAGCAGCTGCCCGTCAAAGTCTTTGGCTGTCGACAGCGCCTGTAGGCGTTCTGGGTTGGGCGCTTCGAGGTTGGTCGAGACGCGGTCGGCCCAGCGCATGGCGGCCTCGATGATGCCGTCTTGCACGCCAGGCAAGAGCTTGAAGTGGATGTAGCAGCGCAACCGATACTTGATCCGCAATAGCTCGACGGTGGCAAGCATACGTTCGGCGGCGTGATTGGCCTCGCCGCACACCCCAGAGCTGAGAAAGAGACCATCAGCGCGCCCACTGTGATAGAGGTCGACAAACAGGTGGGCGAGTTCATCGGGGGTGAAGGCCGTGCGGGGGAGATCGTGCGCCGCGCGAAAGGCGCAGTAGCGGCAATCGTTCTGGCACACGTTGGACTGGAGCACTTTGAGCAGGCGCACGCGGCGGCCATCGGGCCGCACGGCAGGATAGATCCACTGACCGGCGACGTCGGCCTTGCGATGCATCTGCGTGCCGCAGCCCTGGCAGGCATCCCATTGAGCGGCACGCCCCAAGAGGTCCACCTTTTGCCAGAGGTCCATCGGTGCCCCCCCCGTGTAGAACTAACGTTCTAACCAGAGAATAGCACTAATGTTCTGCCTTGTCAAAGGTGGCCAACGTGGCGCAGCGCTCGGCCTGGGTGCGAAACTGAGCCGACCGCGCCTGGTAGTGCGTATGCAGGGCCGTGTCTGGTTCGTAGCGGTCGACCACGCGCACGAGCGCCGACGAGGCCGCCGGCAGGTCGGGGAAAGCGCCCGCGCCCATGGCCGCGATGAGCGCTGCGCCCAGCGCCGTGGCCCACTCCTCGGCGGTGCGTTCGACGGCATAGCCCGTCACGTCGGCGGTGAGCTGCAGCCAACGTGCCGAGCGCGAGCCGCCGCCCGCCGCGCGATAGAGCGCAATGGGGATGCCCACCTCGAGCAAGCGCTCCTGGCCGTCCAGGGTTTGCAGCGCCAAGCCCTCGAGCAGCGCGCGCACCAGGTCGCCTCGCTTCGTGCCGATGGTCAGCCCACTCACCGAGCCCGGGTGTTGGGCGTCGCCCGGCACGATGAGTGGTTTCGCGGGCGCGGCCGACATTTGGGCGAGCAACACGTCATAGGGATTCTGCCCCATCCTCACGGCCTCACGCCGCTCGAGCGGGCTGAGCACGTCGAGGAACCAGCTCAGGGCGTTGCCTCCCACGTCATAGTGCACCGGGCTGGTCAAGAGTCCGACCGGCAGATGTTGCCAGGTCTCTAGCCCGCGCAAATAGAGCATCCGCCGGATGGGCGTGGCCTCATAGAGTGGCACCAGGTGAAAGCGCGAGCCGAGGTAATACAGCGCCTGGCCAGGCCGCACCACGCCTGCGCCCAGCGAAGTACAGGCCAGGTCGTCAGCGCCGAGCACGGCGATCGGCCGGCCGGTGAGCCCCAGGTCGCGGCACACTGCGCTCGCCAGCGGGCCTAGCAACGTGCCCGCCGGGCGCACCTCGGGGAGCTTGCTGAGCGCCAGCCCGGCAGCGCGCAACACCTCGCTCGACCAGTCGGCCTCGTTCACATCCAACAAACAGGTGGCGCTGGCCTGGGTGCGATCGGTCGAGCTGCTCACGCCCAACTGATAGGCGATGAACCCGCCCAGCGTGCAGAAGCGGGCCGTCTCGCGGTAGACACCCGGGGCATGGTCGCGCA
>JBDKSN010000204.1:0-9387 GCA_039680625.1 Anaerolineales bacterium
GTCTGGTCACGCGGGATAATGACCAGCGCGCCCTCTTGTTCAGAAGGCAGGGTCGAGTACTCGCTGGCTCCATACTGAGCGGCGAGCTCGTCGAACTGGGTGGGTAGCGTGGAATAGACATAATCCAGGCGTAGGCGCGCCGTGCGGTCCTGCCAGATCGCGCCAGGCGAGATCCCCAGCGCGAGGTGGCGCGCGCCGTCGACGTCGGCGGCGAGCACGTACACTTGGAAGAGGTTGGCGCAGCACAGGGCGACGGCCAGCGTGGCGAGCTGGCGCGTGGTCCAGCCCCGCTGCGTGCACACCAAGAGCAGTAGCGGCACCAAGAGGATCAGGTACTCGAGCTCGTCGGGCAGCAGCACAAAGCGCAATCCATAGAGCGCCACGGCTACGCCGAACAGCCACTCCCACGCGCCAGGCGGCGGGCGCAACCCGTGTCGCCAGCGCCACCAACCAACCCCCACGAGCGCCGCCCAGCCCAGAGGCCCCAACACCTGGACCACGCCCACGCCAGCGCGCAGCGCGCGTTGCCCCAGCGGATCGGGCAGCACCACCGTAGCCGTGCGCCACGCCTCGCGATAGAGGGCATAGGGCGCCAGGCCGCTGAGGGCAAACAGGGCTACCGCGACGGCCGCCTGGCCGAGGGTGGGGCGGGCATAACGCCACAGGGTGAGGGCGATGGCGGCGGCGAGCAGGACGGCATCCAGGCGGGTGGCCGTGGCCACGCCCAGCGCCAGCGCCAGGGCGACGAGGTGGCCCACCGAGGGGCGCTCGAGATAGCGCGAGGCCACGCTCAGCGCAGCCAGCCCCCAGAAGAGGCCCTGCGACGTCTCGAGGAGGGTGTTGCCGCTGATGATGACGATGGGCACGGCCACCAAGGCCAGGGTGGCGGCTACTGCGCGCGGCACCGAAGGAGGGCGTTCACGCTGCACGCGCAGGGCCAGCCCATAGAAGAGGGCTACGGCGCCGAGATAGTGCGCCAGAGCATAGAGCTTGCCCGCCCAGGGGCCAAACCAGTAGACGAGGGGATAGATGGCCGCCTCGTAGGCGGGAAAGCCCCAGCCGCGGCTGGGCGCCCAGCCCTGAGCGCCCCAAGCAGCGGCCTTCTCAGCGACGAAATAGCCGTCGAGGTCGCCCGAGAGGCCCACGGGCAGGTTGATGAGCGCGAGGGCGAGAGCCACCCCCAGACAGAGCGCCAGCCCGCGTCCAGCGTGCTGCGTCGCGCCGGGTGAAGACAAGGCCGGCGCTCCCGAGGGATGCGCCGGCTCGCTCGCGTGGCAACAGAGGGAGCTCACCGCGCCACAACGCGCTGGTAGCGCTTTTTGCCCGCACGCAGCAGCAGTCCGCGGCCCAGCAAACGGTCGCGCGCGACGACCGCGTTGGGGTCGGTGATGACCTCGCCATCGACATAAGCGCCGCCCTGCTCGATGAGTCGACGGGCCTCGCTGCGCGTCTTGGTCAGGCCGGCCAGGCAAAAGAGCTCGGCCACGGAGACCGTCTCCTCCAGCTGCGCCGCAACGAGCTCGGTGGTGGGCGCCGCCTCGGCATCGCCGCTGCCGAACAGGTCGCGCGAGCGTTGTAGCGCGTCGTTGGCCACGGCGTCGCCATACGAAATGCGCGTGATCTCATAGGCCAGGCGCTCTTTGGCCTGGCGCAGGTCGGCGCCCTCGGCGCGAGTCAGCTCAGCGATCTCGTCGAGCGGCAGGAAGGTGTAGAACTTGAAAAAGCGCTCGACATCGGCGTCTTCGGTGTTGATCCAGTACTGATAGTACTTGAACGGCGGAAGCAAGTTCGGGTCGAGCCAGACGGCGCCCTCGGCGGTCTTGCCCATCTTGGCGCCCGAGGCCGTGGTCAGCAGCGGGAAGGTGAGCGCAAACACCTCGGCATTTTCGACGCGACGGATGAGGTCGACGCCCGCCAGGATGTTGGCCCACTGATCGTTGCCGCCGAACTGGAGCACGCAGCCGTAGCGACGGTAGAGCGTGAGATAGTCATAGGCCTGCAAGATCTGGTAGTTGAACTCGATGAAAGAGAGGCCCCGCTCCCAGCGCGTGCGGTAGGCATCGGTGGCCAGCATGCGGTTCACGGAAAAGTGCACGCCGATCTCGCGTAAAAAGTCGATATAGCGGAGCGGCAGCAGCCACTCGGCGTTGTTCAGCAGCAAGGCCCGCCCATCACTAAAGTCGATGTAACGCGCGAGCTGGGCCTTGATCGCCTGGCAGTTCTGCTCGATCTTCTCGGGCGTGAGCATCTGGCGCATCTCGGTGCGGCCCGAGGGGTCGCCGATCAGGCCGGTGCCCGCGCCCACGAGCATGATGGGGCGGTGGCCGGCGCGCTGCATGTGCGCCATGGCCATGATGGTGAGCAGGCTACCCGCGTGCAGGCTGGGGGCGGAGGGGTCATAGCCAATATAGCAGGTCACCGGACGTTCGAGGGCCTGACGCAGCCCCTCTTCGTTGGATACCTGTTCGACAAAGCCACGCTCCTTGAGCACGTCGTATACGTTGGCCATGCTGCCCCTTCTTGACGCTTCCTTATCGCTGAACTAGAGTGCTCGCTTGCACGAGTGTGAGCTTGATCGTACCGGCAGGCAGGGGGCCTGTCAAATCCACGCGCCGAGGTGCTGTTGGTGCAAGACATCGGACTGCTCGCGGGCACGGTGCTGATCGCTGGCCTGATCTCGGGGACCACGGGCTTTGGCTTTGGCCTGTTCACCGTGGGGATGTTCTCGCTGATGATGCCCGTGCCGCGGGCGACGGCGATCTCGTCGCTGGTGGGGCTGACGAGCATCCTGGCTAACGTGTGGAGCACGCGCAAGAGCATCGACTGGCGCGAGGCGTGGCCGCTGCTGCTCACGGGGGTGCCCGCGACGGTGGTGGGGGTCTATCTGCTGCACAACCTGCCCGTGGCCACGTTGCGCGCCGCCATCGCCGTGATGATCTTCATCGGCTGCGCGCTCACCTTCTGGGCGCCGCCCAAGCCGCTGGTGCAGCGCGCCTGGCCGTGGGCCTATGTGGCGGGCACGCTCTCGGGCCTGTTCGGCGGGTCGGTCAACATGGGCGGGCCGCCGCTCGTGTTCTACACCCTGGTGCGCGCGTGGGACAAGGTCACGTGCAAGGGGATCTTTTCCATCGTATTCCTGGTGGTCAGCCTGGTGCGACTGCCACTGTATGCGCTGGCCGGCGACATCACCGGCGAGGTGCTGTTGACGAGCTTGGCGCTGATCGTGCCGGCGGTGCTGGGCACGTTCCTCGGCGCGCGCGTCTTCCGCCGCCTGACGACGCAGGGCTTTCGCTACGCGGTCACGGGCGTGCTCGTGGCGCTGGCCATCCGGCAGCTGTTCGGCTAAGTGCCGCGAGCGACAACGAAAGAGGGGTGAGCGATAGCCCACCCCTCTTTTGGTGCGGAAGCGACGGGATTCGAACCCGCGATCTTCGGCTTGACAGGCCGACATGTTAACCGCTACACTACGCCTCCAACGCACCCCAGTATATCGGACTCGGGCGGGGTGTCAAATCCACGCCCGCCCCGGGTGCACCCCTCGGTGTGAATGACGAGCAAGGCCCCTCTTGGGTACGAATGGCCACGAGAATAGCGCGTTGACACGCGCCACGGATGTATATAGGCTATTGCCCAAGCTTACGCACGATCAAGGGAGCGGGGGGCGCCATGAGTGACCGGCCGTCCACGGGTGGCAAGCTTTATGATGTTTTCCTCTCGTATAGCTGGCAAGACGACAAGCCTTTCGTCGGGAAGCTCGATGATGACCTGAGAAAGGCGGGTTTCGCTGTCTTTCGCGATGAGGAGGAAATGCCCAGCCGCGGGCCGGCACTGCGCACCGAACTTCGCATGGCCATCGACGCCTCCGACCGGTTCTTGCCCGTCATCGGCCCGGCAGCCGTGCATTCGGCTGCGGTGCAGCTCGAATGGAACCACGCGCGGGCCACCTGCAAGGCCATCACGCCCATCCTGCGGCTGAGCGGGCCGGAGGTGATGCCCGAGGAATGGCGCAACCCCGACGGGCCGCTGTATTTCGACTTTCGCTGGTGTCAGCCGGGTGATGCTGACTATGAAGCGAAGCTGGCCCAGCTCATCCGGCGGCTGCACGAGCCGATCGTGCCCATAGGCCCATTGTATGGCGCACTGCCGTTGCTGCCGGCCGGGGTCATCGCCCGGCGCGAGATGGAAGACCTGCTGCAGCTGCTCGACCCGAACAAGAGCGTGCTCGCGATCACTGGCAGTGCCACCGTCGGCGCGCTCCACGCCACAGGGGGCCTGGGCAAGACCGTCCTCGCGGCCCAGTTCGTCCACAACTGTGCGATACGCCACGTCTTTTTCGACGGCCTCATCTGGGTCGAGGTGGGCAAGACGCCCGACATCCCCTCCTTGCAGGCGGGCATCGGCGCGGTGTTCGGCGACTCACGCCTCAACTATCCGGACGAGGAGCGCGGCCAGGCGAGCCTGCAATACATCCTGCGAGACAAGCACGCCCTCATCGTCCTCGATAACTGCTGGGAGGCCAGAGACGTTCGGCCCTTCCTGGTCGACGTGCCGGACTGCCGCTGGCTGATCACGACGCGCAAGCGGGCGTTAGGCAATCTCCTTGGCTTGCTGCAGAGCAACGTCATTGCCGTGGGTTATCTCACGCCGGAGGAGGGCCTCGCCCTGATCGCCCAACGGCTGGGCCTCGATCCTGCAAGCGAGTATGCCGATAAGGGCCTACATCGGCAGATCGCCGAGGTGTTGGGCGGGCACACGCAGGCCATCGCCATCGCCGCCGCCCGATTGGACCCGAAGAGCGAGCGCCACGTGTCCGCGGCCGACCTGTTGCGGCGCTTTCAGGAGCAACAGGAGGGGCCATCGCCCTTTGCCGACCTGGCCCTCGAGGATGACGAGCGCGTCGCGAACCTGGAACTGTCGCTGAGTGAGAGCTATGACGACCTGCTCCCCGAAGACCGGCGCCGCTTTCGCCTGTTGGGGCTGCTGGCGCCCGACAGTTCGTTCGATCGCTCGCTGGCCGCCGCACTGTGGGGCGTCCCGGAGGATGAGGCGCAGGACGGCCTGAGCTTCCTGGTGGGGCAGTCGCTGCTCGATCGCACGGAGGGCGGGCGCTATGTGCAGCATGACCTGTTGCGCGCTTACGCCCTGGCGCTGCTCCAGCGAGGCGGCGGCGATGAGCCGGCCTTCGGCCGCTATGCCGACTGGGTGATCGAGTTCGCGAGGGCCTTCGATGAACTGTTGCAAGAGGAGTGGCATACACTGGAGCCGGATCTGCCCCATGTCGACTGGGTGGGCGACGCACTGCTGGCCCGCTGGCGGGCCACCTCCAATGATGCCACCTGGGCGAACCGTATGGTTGCTTTCGCTAGGAACGTCGCGCGCTATGTTAATAAGCGGCGGCGGGCGGTGTCGACTGCCAGTGGTACTACTCTGCGTGGGCTGGACTGGCTGGAGACCGGGCGCGCCATCGCTCACCAGGCGGGCGAGCAGGATGCTGAGGCGTTGTTACTTAATGAAGCCGGTTGGGCCTGGTTTGAGTTGGGCGAAAGGGCGAAGGCCCTGGACTATTATCAACAGGCGTTGCCCCTTTGGCGTATGGTTGGCGATCACGCTAATGAGGCGGCAACCCTTAACGCCCTAGGCAGGGCCTGGTCTGCCCTAGGTGAAAGGGCTAAGGCTCTGGGCTATTACCAACAGGCGCTGTCTCTCTGGCGTGCTGTGGGCAATCATGCCGGTGAGGCGGGTACTCTGAACAACCTTGGCAGAGTATGGTTTGCTCTAGGTGAGATGGATAAGGCTCTAGACTATTACCAACAAGCGCTATCCCTCTGGCGTGTAGTGGGCAATCATGCCGGTGAGGCAAGTATCCTGAACAACCTTGGTAGGCTGTGGTCCGGCCTAGGCGAAAAGACCAAGGCGCTGGACTATTATCAGCAATCGCTATCTGTCAAGCGTGTCGTGGGCGACCGCGGAGGTGAGGCGACGGCGCTCAACAACCTCGGCCGGGTCTGGCATGTTCTGGGCGACCAATCCAAGGCCCTTGACTATTACCAACAGGCCCTTTCCCTCTGGCGTGCCATAGGTAGCCGCGGCGGCGAGGCAACCACGCTCACCAATATCGGCCAGGTCTGGTCTGTCTTTGGTGACAAGACCAAGGCTCTGGACTGTTACCAGCAGGCGCTGTCTTTCAGACGCGCTGTGAGGAGCCGCTCTGGCGAAGCGGCTGTCCTTAGCAATATTGGTCAGATCTGGTCTGATTTGGGCGAGAAGACCAAGGCCTTGGAGTACCTCCAGCAGGCGCTATCCCTCAGACGTGCGGTGAGTGACCGTGCTGGCGAGGCGACTACTCTCCACAGTATGGGCAGCGTTTGGTCCGACCTTGGTGACCAAAGCCAGGCCCTGGACTATCTCCAACAGGCGCTCTCCCTCAGACGCACTGTGGGCGACCGTGCCGGTGAGGCAGCCACCCTAAATGCCATCAGTAGGGTTTGGTCTGCCCTGGGTGACAAAGCCAAGGCCCTAGACTGCCTCCAGGAGGCGCTGCTCATCTTTCGCTGTATGGGCGGCCGCGACGGCGAGGCGATCACTCTCAACAATCTCGGCCGGGTCTGGTCCGATCTAGGCGAGCAGGCCAAGGCGCTAGAGTACTTGGAGCAGGCGCTACCCCTCTTTCATGACGTGGGCGACCGCAGCGGCGAGGCGGCCACGCTCAACAACATTGGCAGGGTCTGGGATACTCTCGGCGAGAAGGCCAAGGCGCTGGGGTATTTCGAGCGGGCGCTGCCTCTCCGACAGGCCGTCGGTGACCGTGTGGGCGAGGCGGCTACGCTCAGCAACATCGGCGGAGTCTACTATGCGCTCGGGGACCTGGACCAGGCCATCGCCTACGTCGAGCGCTGCGTAGCGATCGACGAGCAGGTCGACGACCCAAAGCTGGAGGAGTATCGGCGCACACTCGAGCGGTTGAGGCGAGAGCGAGATGAACGGGACGGCGCAGCTGGGCCGAAGGCCTAGGGCCGCGGGCACGCCCCCCTCGCCACTGGCCTCGCCGCGTGCGGCGACGTATCCTGTAGCTACCCTTTTGAGGAGTAGGCGCTGTGTACAAACAAGAGTGGAATGTGGGCTGGGAGGTGCGCGAGGCGGCCGGCCGCAGCGCGGCGAGCAGGCCCGAGTGGCAGGCGGTCGACCTCCCGCAGGATCTCGCCATCGGCAAGCCGCGCAGCCAGTGCTATCCCACGGGCGGCGCGGGCGGCTATGCGTGGAGCGGGCTGGCTACCTACCGCAAGCGCTTTGTGGCGCCCGCCGAGTGGCGTGGGCGCAGCGTGCAGCTCGAGTTCGAGGGCGTGTATATGAACGCCGAGGTGTCGCTCAACCACCAGCTCTTGGCGCTGCACCCCTATGGCTATACGAGCTTTATCGTCGACCTCACGCCGCACCTGCGGCTGGGCGAGGAGAACGAACTGCGCGTGGTGGTGAACAACACGGCCCAGCCCAACTCGCGCTGGTATAGCGGCACGGGCATCTACCGGCCGGTGTGGCTGCGCCTCGGGGGCGCGCTGCACATCCAGCCGTGGGGCGTCTTTGTCACCACGCCGGTGGCTAAGGCCGCGGCCTCGACGGTGCGCGTGCTCACCGCGCTGGCCGGCGTCTCGGCGGGGGCGGTGTTGCGCTCGACCATCGTCAGCGCGCAGGGCGAGGCGCTCGCCTCGGTCGAGACGCCCATCACCGGCGCCACCGTCGAGCAGATCCTCGACGTGTCCGGCGTGCAGCTCTGGTCGCTGACGACGCCCGCGCTCTATACGCTGCGCAGCGAGGTGCTGTTGGGCGTCGAGGTGGTGGACGTCGAAGAGACGACCTTTGGCTTCCGCGAGGTGTGCATCGACGCCCAGCACGGCCTGCGGCTGAACGGCGAGCCGCTCAAGCTCAAGGGCGGCTGCATCCATCACGACAACGGCCTGTTGGGCGCGGCCAGCTATGCGCGCGCCGAAGAGCGCAAGGTCGAGCTGCTCAAGGCCTCGGGCTATAACGCTATTCGCTGCGCGCACAATCCGCCAGCGCCGGCGCTGCTCGACGCCTGCGACCGCCTGGGCATGTTGGTCATCGACGAGAGCTTTGACTGCTGGCGCACCGGCAAGAATCCCAACGACTATCACCTCTATTTCGAGGAGTGGTGGCAGCGCGACGTGGCCGCGATGGTCGTGCGCGACCGCAACCATCCGTCGATCATCGCCTGGTCGATCGGCAACGAGGTGCCCGAGCGCGCCGGCCTCTCGGACGGCTATGCCTGGGCGCGCCGCCAGGCGGAGTATATTCGCTCGCTCGACCCGACGCGGCCCATCACCTCGGCGCTGCCCTTTCTCTTTGAAGAGCCATTTCAGGCGCTGCTGCCCAAGGCCGAGGGCGATCCGACGCAGAACAGCTTTAACGTGCAGCGGCACGTGCCTGTGGACGCCGCCCACGACATCTGGGGCCAGCTGACGCGCCCGTTCTGCGACGCGCTGGACATCGTCGGCTACAACTATATGCACGCGCGCTATGCCTGCGATGGCGAGCATTTCCCCGGGCGGGTCATCGCGGGCACCGAGACCTATCCCTGGTTTGCGTTCGAGTCGTGGCGAGAGACCGAGCGGCTGCCGTGGGTCATCGGCGATTTCGTGTGGACGGCCATGGATTACCTCGGCGAGTCGGCCATCGGTGGGGTGGCCGTCGACCAGCCCTATGCGCAGTTCTTTGCCGACCCCTGGCCCGTGCACCTGGCGGGTTGTGGCGACCTCGACCTCTCTGGTGTAAAGCGGCCGCAGTCGTACTACCACGACCTCTTGTGGGGCGGGCGCACGGCGCCGTTTATCGCCGTGCTCGAGCCGCGTCTGTATGGTCACAAGGTGGCCTTCTCGCCGTGGGGCTGGGAGCCGGTGAGCGGTAGCTGGAGCTTTCCCGGGCAAGAGGGCCAGCCCGCGCGGGTCGACGTCTATGCGCTGGAGGATGAGGTCGAGCTGCTGCTCAACGGCGTGTCGCTCGGGCGCAAGCCGGCCGGGCCGGCGCAGCGGAACAAGGCCTCTTTTGACGTCACCTACGAGCCGGGCACGCTCGAGGCCGTGGGCTATTGCGCGGGCCAGCCGGTGAGTCGGGCCACGCTCAGCAGCACGGGCGCGCCCGCGGCGCTGAGGCTGGCCGTGGATCGCGGTGCGCTGCCCGCCGGTCGTGGCGAGGTGGCCTATGTGGCCGTGGAGATCATCGACGCGCAGGGGTGTCGCGTGCCCTATGCCGACCTGCCGGTGACGCTGACGGTGACGGGCGCGGGCGAGCTGCTGGCGATCGGCTCGGCCAATCCGGCCCGCGAGGAACCGTATGTGGGCGCGACGCGTCGCGCCTACGAGGGGAGGCTCTTGG
>JBDKSN010000205.1:0-4089 GCA_039680625.1 Anaerolineales bacterium
CCTTACGCGACAGCGGCTATGACGGACCCGACCACATCGCGCTACTACCACCCATCCTGCTCGATCGCATCAGCGCCGATCTCCTCCTCGCCTGCGATCCTGAGGTGGGTACAGATCTATTGACCCAGTACACGTCTAGAGGCCATCCCAGATCATGGCATGGCCCTCGGGGCGAAATCCCAGTGCGAGCAGGAGCGGCTCGGCTGGGCTGCCGACCGGGGGCTGGTCGTTCCAGAGATCGACGAACACCCGGCGCGGCCGATGGCAAAGGCCGCCCACAGCGGTGAGGTGCGCGCGGCAAGCCTCCACCGCGCGGCTCTGCGTGTCCTCCGGACACTCGGGCAGGGTGCGCCAGCGATGGCCGCCATGCTCATAGATGAGCACGGGCACCCCATCTTGCAGCACCACATCGTTCGACGCCAGACGCGCGCAGCGCAGGACGTTGCCCTGGTCGGCCTCCAGTGCCGCGTAGAGATACGCCGGATCGACGGCAACCACCAACACCAGCTCGCCACGCCCAGGGGCCTCAGGCTGGGACCACTCGCGGAGCCGTTGCACGGCCTCGGGCAGGGCATATTGCACGCCGCGCAGGCCGCGCACGAAATAGCCCCGCCGCACCTGCCCGCGCAACTCGAGCAGCTGCAGTTGGCGTTGCAGCTCGGCCCAGGGCAGCAGGCCCTCTTCCCGCGCATACAGTTCATAGGTGAGCACACCATAGCGCCACAAGAGCTGCCGCACCTGGTGCTCGGCCACCTCAGCCGACGAGCGCTGCGGGCCGCGCACCGCAAAGCGGTCGGTGTGCCCCCAGCGGCCCTCGAGCACGCCCGCCGGTGCCTCGCGCTCTCCCTCTCGGCCAGTGCGGGCTGCCGCCGCCTGCCGCTGATAGCTCGCCAGCCAGCCCTCGCGGGCGGTCAGGCGCGGCTCTGGCGATGGGCGCGGCACCCGTCGAGCCGCCAGGTCTTGGGCCAGGGCGCTCTGCAGCCCGCCCGAGGTCGGCTCGAACTGGCCGGCCTCCGTCACCAGGGCGCGCACATCGCCATAGCGATCCGAGGTGGCCAGGCCTTTGAGGGCCAGCTCGACCAAGGCCTGTTCGACCGAGGCGCGGCTGAGGCGCAGGGCCGCAACCAGATCGCGGGGATAGCTCTCTCCCTCGGCCCGCAGGAAGGCGAGCACCTGCTGGGCGTCCTCGCTCAGCCCGGTGAGCGCCTCTTCTGCGGGCGCATAGAAACCGGCACCCCCTCGCTCGACCAGGCGCACGTTCAAGTGTCGCGCGCTGGCGCCTTGCCCCAGCCAGAAGAGCTGCCCACTGGCGATGAGGGCGTCGAGCTCGTGCGTGTCGCCCGCTACGCGCAGGCGCAGGATGTCGCGCTCCCACACTTCGGCGGGCAAGAGCGCGCCGTGCAGCTTGTCCAGCGCGCGTTCCACCGCGCCCTCGCCGTGCAGGCGATGCGCCGGATGCAGCCCCTGCCAGCGCAGGATGAAATCGGCCAGCGCGGGGATCGAGACCGGCTGCACCTCTTTGCGCAGCACGGCCAGAGTGCGCCGGTGGATGCGTTCGAGCACCTGCCGGTCGCACCATTCGCGCTGTGCAGCGCCCGGCGAGAGGTGGCCTGTGACCACGCGCCCCTCGACCGCCATGTGTTCGAGGCAGGCGTCGAGCCACTCGCCGTCCAAGGCATAGCGCGCCAGGATGGCGTCGCGGGTGAGCGGCCCATGGGTGCGCAGCATCCGCCGCAAGATGATCTCGCGGGCCTCGCGGGCATCGCGGCGTCCGTTCGAGAGCTCGTCGGGCAACCCCGCCGGTGGCGGCGCGGGCAGCGACCAGGCATCGCGATAGAGGGCGTACAGCTCGGCCGAGATCCAGCGCGGCTCGACGCCCCCCATCACCGGCACCGGCACCGACACCACGCGCCCCTGAGCCGCCAGCTGCAGCAGCCAGGCGCGGCCATCGCCCAGGCTGCGCGCCGCCGCCTCGTCGGAAGAGAGGTCGCCCAGGTCGCGCAGAATCGCATCGAGCTCGTCGACGCTGCGCGCGCGATAGCCGTCGGCCAAGTGCTGTAGCTCTTGTTCGACGCCAGAGATCGCCTCGGGCCGCAGCAAGTCGGGCAATAGCCCCTCGTCCAAGAGCTGGCCGAGCAGCTCACGGTTGACGGCCAGCGCCTGCATCTGGCGCACCTCTTTGGGCGTGTCATCGGCATAGAGGTTGACCGCGGCAAACTCCATGAGCAGGCCAGCGGCCAGGGGCGAGGGCACCACTGTCTCGGCAAAGAGGACGCGGATCTCGCCACGCTGGATGCTCGATAGCACCTCGAGCAAGCTGTCGAGGTCGAGCACGTCGCGCAGGCAATCGCGATAGGTCTCGACGATGATGGGAAAGTCGTCATAGCCTCGCGCGGCGCGGAGCAGGTCGCGGGCGCGGAGGCGTTGCAGCCAGAAGGGCGTCCGATGATTGGCTCCTCGCGTCGAGGGCAAGAGCAGCGCCCGCGAGGCGTTCATGCGAAAGTGTGCGCCGAACACAGCCGAGTTGGGCAGCTCGAGCAAAAGGCGCTCGCGGGCTTCATCGGGGCCGAGCTTGTGGACGAGATCGACGGGCGGCTCGCGGTCGGCATCGAGCAGGCGAAAGAGGATGCCGTCGTCGCTGACCTGTGTCTCGACCTGCAAGCCGTACTCATCGCGCATGGCGTGCGCCAACGCCAACGCCCAGGCGCTGTTCACCCGCCCGCCAAAGCAGGAGTGAATGACCATGCGCTGGTCGCCCAGGGCATCGTTGAACAGCTCGACGATGACGGTGTCGTCGGATGAGATGCCGCCCAACACGTTCACCTGTTGGCCCACGTAAAAGATGGCGTTGCGCGCCGAACGCTCGTCGAGCGCGTATTCATCGTGGAGCCACTCGATCAGCGGCTGCATCTCGGGGGGCCACTCGCCCTCAGGGCTATCGGGCAGGTTGTCGACGGTGGCCACCCGCAGGGCCAGCTCGCGCCGAAAGGCGCCCAACCGTTTGCCCAGGTAATAGTCACGGCTCGGCGCATCGCCCCGCCAAAAGGGCATACGAGGCATGCTGCCCGTCGAGTCGGCCACCATCACGCGGTCTTCCGTGATCTCGGTGACGCGCCAGGTGCCCGTGCCCAGGGCGAACACGTCGCCCACGTGGGTCTCAAAGACAAACTCTTCGTCGAGGGTGCCCAAGAGCGTCTTGCCATCGGGCAGATAGACGCGGAACTGGCCCCGGTCGGTGATCGTGCCGCCATTGCGGATGGCCAGCAGCCGCGCGCCAGGCAGAGGATAGAGCATCTGGTTGACCCGATCCCACACGAGGCGCGGGCGCAGCTCGGCGAATTGTTCGCTGGGATAGCCGCCGCTGACCATCTTGAGCACCGCCTCGAACGCCTCGCGCGTCAGCTCCTGGTAGCCATAGGCCTGGCAGACGAGGCGATAGAGGGCGTCGACCGGCCAGTTCTCGACAGCGACCATGGCGATGATCTGTTGAGCGAGCACGTCGAGGCAGTTGCGCGGCGTGCTGGTCGGCTCGATGTCGCCCGTCAACATGCCATGGGCCACGGCAGCGGCATCGAGCAGATCTTCACGATGGGTGGCATAGATGCGCCCCACACTGGTTTGCCCCACCAGGTGCCCCGAGCGCCCGACGCGCTGCAGCCCGCGGGCCACGCTGCCCGGCGACTGGAGCTGGAGCACCTGGTCGACTGTGCCGATGTCGATGCCGAGCTCGAGGGAAGAAGTGGCGATGAGCGCGGGCAGTTCGCCGTGCTTGAGCGCTTTCTCGAGCTGCTGGCGCACCTCGCGCGACACGCTGCCGTGGTGCGCGCGAAAGGGCCCATCTTTGCGCCCGGTGCCGAACATGCCCTCGCCGCGCGGCGTGCCCTTTTCGAGCAAGGCGTTGGGCGAGCCGGGCTCGACCACCTCCTCCTCTTCGAGCGCATACTGCTCGTTCAGCCGGTCGGCCGCGCGCTCGGCGCCCCGACGGCTGTTGGCAAAGACGAGCGTGGTGCGGTGCCGACGGATGTTCGTGAGCACATCGGGGATAAGCGCCGGCCAGATCGAGCCGCCCGGCAGTCTGCGCAGGTCGGG
>JBDKSN010000206.1:0-20854 GCA_039680625.1 Anaerolineales bacterium
GGCGCCCGACCCTCGCGGATCAACGGCAGGTTCTCACGAAAGATGCGATGTCCCTCTTCCGAGAGCTTTCTCGCTGTTGTACGCCCTGTGTCGTCGGGCAAGATGGGGATCGACCCCTGCGCGATGACGTCGCCCGTGTCAATGCCCGGGTCGAGAAAGTGCAGGGTGATCCAGTTGCGGTCATCGCCGCGGATCATGTGCCAGAAACTGGGCGTCATCCCGCGCCCGGCTGGTAACCGCGAGGGGTGTTCGTTGACGCAACCCAACCGAGGGATGCGCAAGAGATCGGGGCTAAAGATGGTCGCATAGTGCATGGCCACGATGAGGTCCGGCGCCAGTTTGCGCACCTTATCGATGAACTCGGGTGTGTTCACCGCGCCCATCGGCGGCTGGTATACCGGCAATAGGTTCCGATCGGCCGTCAGCTTGACCGAGGTCTTGGGATCGGTGTCCGGCGGAGGAACGCCGGGGCTCGTCACCACCGCGGCCACTTCATCGCCTTGGTCGACCAGTTCTTGTAGGCACAAGGCACCGGTATAGCCGTTGACAATCGCTACCACTCGCATCGTCCGTCTCCTCCCACCACGGGCACTCGCGCATAGAGGGGCGAAACGCGTTCCTCTAGCTCGGTATACACCTGATAGACGCGCCCATACTGCTCATAGGCTAGCCGATCTGGCTCGGCTTTGTCAACGTAGCGGATCGTCTGGCGGCAACCCTCTTCGATCGATGGATACACACCAGCGCCTACGCCGGCCAGGATGGCGACTCCCAGCGCGCCGGCCTCGATCTCCTCGGGGATGATCAGCGCTACGCCGGTGGCGTCGGCGATGATCTGCCGCCAAATCGGGCTTTTGACGCCGCCGCCCACAGCCACCACTTCTTGTAGACGCTCTTCGGTGAGCTGATCAAAGATCGAGCGCAGGTGCAAGGCACAGCCCTCGAGGACGGCGCGCACGATTTGCGGCGGATGGTGCGCCAAGGTGAGGCCAAACAGCGTGCCCTTGGCGAGGGGATCGGCCACCGGGCCACGCTCGCCCATGAGGTGCGGCAAAAAGATCAGCCCACACGCGCCGATGGGCACCTGCGCCGCGTCGTGGAGATACCGTTCATAGTCCTCGCTGCGCGCGCCTTCATCGCCGCGGCCACTCAGCAGGTCGACGACCCATTTGAGTGCCGCCCCCGTGGTGGCCGTAGAGCCAAAACCGACCCTGCGGCGCTGCGGCGCGGCGATCCAGCAAGCGGTGCCGATGTACATGCACGTGGCGCCAGTCTGGGCGGTGCCTGCCCCGAGCCGCGTCGCAGGGACATCGCCCGCGCCGAGGACTACCGGCGTGCCAGGAAGCAAGCCGGCCTCGGCCGCAGGCTCGGGCAAGACGCCCCCGATCAGAGTCTCTGCCGGCAAGATGGGCGGCAGTTTGCTCTCGGGAACACCCACGATCTCGAGGAGCGCGGTGCACCAGCTACCCGTGGTAGGGTCATACAGTCCCGTGCCGCCAGCATCGCCGGGGTCGGTGGCGATGTGACCGGTGAGCCGCCAACGAACATAGTCCTTGATGGGCAGGAACCAGCGCGCCTGGGCCACGATCTCGGGCCGGTTCTCGACGAGCCAGCGCAGCTTGGGCGCCGACATCGTGGTGCTCATCATGGCGCGGCCGCTGATGCGCGTGAGCAGGTCACCATACTCGGCGCTGAGCCAGGCCGCCTGTGGGGCGCAACGCTGATCCATCCAGAGCATAGCGTTGTCGAGCACTTGGCCCTGAGCGTCTATCGGCACCAGGGCGTGCTGGAGGCCGCTCAGGCTGAGCGCAAGAACTCGCTCAGGGGAGGTACCCGTGGTTGCTAGGCAATCGCGGATGGCGCGCAGCGTCAGCCGATAGCGCACCCCAGGGTCTACCTCAGCCCGATAAGGGCCGGGCGTGAGCACGGGGGGCTCGTAGCGCGCCTCTCCCACCCGTCGGCCGGCGAGGTCGAACAGAATCGCGCGCACGGTGGTGGTGCCTATGTCGATCGCCAACAACAAACCGTCGCCTGCGCGCCGCGACGGCTTGGCATTCGGCGCCTCTGGTCTCATTCGCCGCCTCGCGTCCACATGTTGTACTGCCGGCCAGTAACCTTGCGGTCACTTTCAAGCAGATGCGCGCATTCTAGAGCGAGCCTGGATCGGCTGTCAAGCACAAGTGAACGGTTCGGCAAACTCGTGCGCACACGAGACGCACACGATGATGGTGATAGAAAAGGACACCCCGCTGGGTAGCGGGGTGTCTTGGCAAGATGCGACGGGCGTCTAGCCCTCGGCGATGATGCGATCGACGACCAGCTGTCGGAATTCCTTGGACAGGCTGGCAAAGTAGGCGGAGAAGCCCGTGACCCGCACGACCAGGTCAGGGTACTTGCTCGGGTCTTCGTGGGCCTTGAGCACCGTCTCTTTGTCCATCACGTTCATGTTGATCTGGGTGCCGCCCAGGCGAAAATGCGTCTTGATCAGGTCAGCGACCTTATCGACACCGCCCTCGTCTTTGCGGATGCCCGGGTCAAAGTCGAGCTGCATGGGCGCCGTATTGCCATAGCCCGGCTGCACCGAGGCGATGGCCACGGCCATCGCGCTGGGCGCGCCATCTTGACGAAAGCCCGGGTCTGGGTTTGCGCCGTGCGACACAGGGTCGCCGGCAAAGCGGCCGTTGGGCGTGGCCATGACCGCCTTGCCCAAGATGATCGTCTGCGCCCACGAGAAGATGCCCGGCACGATCAGACGGCCCTTGGGCGTAGGGTTGGCCCGCACGCACTGGGTGAACGAGCGCTCTACCTTGACCGCCCACTCGTCGCCGAGCGAGCCGCCCTGGCCATAGCGCTGCGAGTGCTTGAACATCTGTCGCACGCGCTCGCCTTCGGTGCCCGCCCAGTTGTTCTCGAGATGCTCCCACGCCTCTTGCCAGGTGATGCGCTTTTCGCGCTCGATGCGCTGGTCGAGAGCCGCGAACGAATCGGCTACCGTGGCGATGCCCGTGGCATCGAGGCACAGGTTATAGAACTCGACACCACCCGCCGTCGCATCGAGACCCTGCTCGATGGTGCCGTGCGAGAGCAAGTCGAGCACGAGCTCGGGCATGACGTCCGCCATGTGCGCCAAGTGAAAGTCCAGCGCCTCGCCCATGGTCTTGACGGCCTGGAGCTGATGGTACTCATACAGTTCCCACAGGCGGTCGATCGAGGGCGCCACCGTCTGGTCGGTCATCATCTCACGCATGGCCACTTCAAAGATCTTGGCGCAGCTGATCTTGGTGATGTCGTTCATCGTGTACTCGCGCCCGGGGATGGCCGACCAGTGGCAACCCGAATAGGCGCGCTCATAGCCCCAGCTGAGGTCATAGCCGTTACGGGCAAAGCCCTTGGCTGTCTGCTCAACGGCCAGGAACTTGGGCATGCCCTTCTTATCGTCGAACTGGATCTCGACGCCGCGCTTGAGCAGGCCCTCATCCACATTGTCGCCTACCGCGACCCCCACGTTGGCGGGAATGCCGATCTCGTGCGCCGCTTCGAGGATCAGGTACGAGACTCTGTTGGTCACATCTTGGCCCGTAGCATCGGGGCCACCGAGCTGTAGATAGCCCGTATCGCGCAGCAACGAGCAGGCGATGTGGAACTTGGCTTCTTCGTCGGTCAAGATGCCCGCCGCGATATCGCGCTCATAGAAGGGGGTGAGCAGCACGTCCAGCCGCCCCACCGAGCCAGAGCCGTTGAACATACGCGCGGCCATGTCATACCAGGTCAGCCACTGGACCGCTTCGCGGAATGTCTTGGGCGGTTCGGTGACCAAGTTCTCATTCATCTCGGCCATCTCGAGCAGGTTCTGGCGGAACTGGGGGTTCTCTTCGGTCTCGGCCATCTCGCGGCAGGCAGCCGCCGTGCGCCCGATCCAGCTCTGCATGCCCAAAACGACCTCTTCGAGGCCCTGATAGAACTCGGCGCCGAAGGGGGCATTCAGCTCTCGGTACTTGCGAATCTTGTCCAAGATGCCGCCCCAACCAAGGTCAAAGCCGATCTGCAGGTCCTGACAAAAGTGCTGCTTGCCACCGATGCCCGCCCGCAGGTCGTACTTTTTGATCGCGGGGAGAAGGTGGTCGAACGAAAAGTCGGGGTTCCAGCCGACGGTGATATACGAGTTAAAGTTAGCCATATAGGCGCCAGCAAGCGACGCTACGGGGTCGACATACGGCGGGTGCGCGTCCAACAAATGGCGGAAGTTGCGCCCCGTGTAGAGCGGCCCAAAGAACCCGCCGCTGGGGTGATTCGTCTCGATCTCGACGCCATCGAGCAGCACGTCGACGATCTTTTCGCCCGAGCCGCTGATGGCCTCGGTGACCAGACGCTTCTCTGGCGGCGGCAGGATCTGCGCCCAGTCGTCATGGTCCATCGCCCCGATAATGTCCTGCTTGGCCTTGGTGTCAGCAAGCTTCTTATCATGGAGGATCGCTATTCTCTCCTGATAAGTGAGCTCGCGAACGGCTTCTTGAACGGTCATCTTTGCCTCCAACTGCAGATCGCATCTTGTGCGTGGCAACCGATTCGATGAGCTATGGGCTGGATGGACCAGCACATGGCATCCAGTCGCAAGCTACAATACTCATTGTAGCGCAGGAGCCCGACGCATGCAAGACTGATTTTCCACTATAACACACAAGAGTGGCCAACAAGCTCACCCTGTTGGCCACTTGTGATCGTGCTTAGCGGTTGAAATTGCTGGCCGGATTCTGCACGATCTCGACTTGGTGCGACAGAGACGAGCGCACACCCGCATCGAGGATGGCCATGACGTCGAGGTTAAAGTCCATCTGGATGGTCTGGTGCGCGGGAACGCCGTGCTGTAGCGAGTAGATAAAGTCCTTAGCCACCGTATCGCGGTCGGCCGGCAACGGCTCGTTCGGAATGTCTTGCGTCTCGCCGCCGCCCAGGAATACCTTGACGTATTCCTCCTTGGCGTTGCGCGTCAACACGGCGGTGCCATGCGTGCCATAGACGATGCCCGAAGGCACGTTCGCACCATCCCATTGCGTCCACGACCCCTCAAAGATGGCCATGGCATTGGGGAACTGGGCGACGACGACCGAGTTGTCATCCGCGTCGCCATACTGGCTGTCGAGGTTGGTGCGCAGGCCCAGCGCCGACACGGCCTGGTCGTTGAGCCACCAGTGCGAGAGCATGGCTCCGTAGCAGCAAAAGTCCAGGATCGAGCCACCACCCGCGGCGACCTGGTGCCACCAAGTGGCGGCGCGCTCGGGGCCGGTCATCGGGGCGGCATTCTGGCTGACGCCGGTGTGATGCGCGCCACTGCCGAGCGGACCCGTGTGACCCGCGCGCCACTTGACCTGCAGCGGGCGGCCGATCGTGCCCTCATCGAGGACGCGCTTCATCGTGCGCGCGGCGGGCGACCAGCTCACCGGCCAATTGATGACCATCTGCGTATTCGCGGCGCGTACGGCGCGAACCATGCGCAGCGCCTCAGCGAGGCTCATGGCCATGGGCTTTTCTACACACACGTTGACGCCCTTGGCCGCGCAAGCCTCCACGATGTCAGGATGCTGCGCATTCTCGCTGGTGACGATGATGATGTCGAACTCTTCCTTGTCGAGCATCTCGTGATAGCAGTCATAGCTCTTGGGGATGCCCAGCTTGCCCATCAGGTTCTCTTGGTTCCAGGCCCGCGTATACGGGGCCTTGCGCAGTTCGGGCTTGGCTGGCTTGGTATCGGCGCAAGCCACCCACTCTACCTGCGGGCATTCGCTATAGAGCTGCGCCACATTGTTGATGTGCATGTGACCGAACCCGATGATCCCGACCCGTACCTTGTCCACGTTTCCTCCTGCCTGTCGACACAATGAGACTGCAGAAACACCCATAGGGCATTCTACACTCGCCACGCGGGTTGTCCAGCGGCGCGCAAGTCAGCTTTGGCTCTTGCCAATATCACGCCCGGTGGGGTCGTCCCACTCGGCGATATCCACATCGGGCACCTCGGCGAGCCAGATCGAGCAAAAAGTCAGCACGCGACAGCCTTCTTCGAGGTGGCCACCAAAGGCGGAACCCTCCCCGCAGAAGCTGATGTGCGCGTGCACCCGACCGCCAAGCACCATGCCACTCACGTTGAGGATGTCGAACGTGCCCTTGCCACGCATAAAGGCGTTCTCAGGCGGCAACTCGTCGCTGCTGACGACATGATAGTGGTACGACGAAACCGAACCGGCGCCGCTGAGGATGGCGGCATTGTGGATGTTGAGGCGGCTCACGGCTGATTGCAGACTCAGCAAGATGTCCTCACCAGGCTCGACGCGGAGCCCATGCACCGTACCCAGCGCGGTCGTTGCAGTGCGCATTGCACTCCTTCTGTTCTCGGATTTAGAGAACCCCAGGCCCGAGCACCTGGGGTCACTCTCGTCTAGTTTACCTGGCAATGACGCTGAGCGCCAAGCGCTCGCAGTAGCCAGGCAGTGGTCGGCGTCAACGAACCCAGCTCTGGTCTCGGCCCAGCGGGTCGCCTGGGGCGTAGGGTCGCAGGCGATAGCGCAGCATATAGCTCCGACGGGGCCACAGGCGATAGGCATCGTGCACGGTGATGCCGACCGGCACGTCGCCGCCGACGCCGCGCTGGCGATGCCCGATGTTCAGCGTGACCGTGTCTCGCCGGGGCAGCTCGTGCACGTGCTGGGCCTGGGCAAGGTCATCTTGGGTGAATGGCCACGCACTAAGGTCGAGCAAAGTGCCGGCCTCGTCGACGATGAGCAAACCCTCGCCGTCGTCGTTCGTGAGCGTGGCCCAGCGCACGCCGCTACGGTTGCCGCTCTCTTGGGGGCGCACATAACGCTCGACCATATCGTCGACCGCGAGCGAGTAGATGCCCACTGGCGCTCCCGCCTGCCGATCCCACATCGTCTCGTGCGGCCCCCGGCCAAACCAGGTGAGCCGACGATAGTCACCTGGCAGGGCACAGGTCATGCCAAAGCGCAGCAACTCGCGGCGCGGAACGAGCTCGGCCTCGACCACCAGGTCTCCACTGCCGAAGAGGGTGTAGCGGATAGTCAGCGGCCCCCAGGCTAGGGGCACGTGGAGCTGGGCCTCCACGCGAATGACGGCGTCGTCCAAACGGGCAATGCTCAGCGCGCGCAGGCGCCTTCGCGCCCACGCTCGCGGCCAGGGGTCGCGAAACAGGTAGGCCAGCGCCGGCGCGATCAGGCGCAGCGACTGATCGTTGTCGGTGGGCACGCGCGTCAAGTTCATCTGGAGCGGGCCGGCGAGCAGCTCGCGACCGCGCACACTGTAGGCGACGAGCTCGCCACACTCTTTGTCAAAGCGAGCGATCACACCGTCGCACTCTAGGGTGAGCCAGCGGCGGTCTTGCGTCATCGAGACCGGTGGCAGCGCATCGAGGTCGAGAGGCTTGAGCGGCACGTCGAGGCCGGGCAGCGCGAATTGCTCCCAGGCCACCACATGCCCTGCGGGCGCCCAGCTCGCCTCGTTGCGGAGCACCAGCTCGACATACAACTGTCGTTCGTGACCGGGGGCCAAGGCCGCCAGGTCACAGGGGATGCTCACCTCGGTGGCCGCTTGCGGCGCGCAGTCCAGTCGCTCGATCTCGCCGTGCTGCGCCGTCAGCCCGTCGACGGCCACACGCCAACGTAGCCGTAGGTCGTCGAGCCGGCTGAACGAGCGTTCGTTCTGCACGGCGATGCGCACTGGCTCACCCTCTTCCAGCGTGATCGTCGCCGGCTGATAGCCCTTCTTGACCTCATAGAGCGCCGGATGGGGGGTACGGTCGGCGCAGGTGACCCCGTTGCAGCAGAACACCCCGAAATTGTACTCGTCGCCGCAGTCGCCCCCATAGCCCCACAACACCGCGCCATCGGGCAGCTCTCGCCGGATCGCCTGATCGGTCCAATCCCACACAAAGCCCCCGATGCACTGCGGATAGCGATGAAAGAGCGCCATGTACTCGTCGAAATTGCCCAGGCTATTCCCCATGGCATGGGCAT
The DNA here is from genome assembly GCA_039680625.1 of Anaerolineales bacterium. Classification (GTDB taxonomy): domain Bacteria; phylum Chloroflexota; class Anaerolineae; order UBA1429; family UBA1429; genus JAAYDS01. The sequence continues at coordinate 8,025 of JBDKSN010000206.1, forward strand.
ACTCACAGAGCAGCAGCGGCCTGCCCCCCACCGCCTCTGGCCCGACGCGAAGCATGCGCCAATCGCCCTCGGCGAGAAACAGTGCCTTCTTCGGTGGTGAGCCGCCCTGAGCGATGCGCTCCCACTGTGCTGGCGTGGCGTACATCATGCTATAGACGTCGACGTACTCGCCGAGATGGTCGCCCTCGTAGTGGATCGGGCGCGTGTGGTCGAGCGCACGCGCAGCCGCAGCCATCGCGGCAAAACGGCGATCGCTGCTCGACTCGTTCCCCAGCGACCACAGGATGACGCAGGGGTGATTCCGGTCACGCAACACCATGCGCTCGACGCGGCTGACCATGGCCGGCTGCCATTCGATCTCTCCGCGCATCTGCCGACGTGCGCCGTGAGTTTCGACATTGGCCTCGTCGAGCAAATAGAGGCCAAACTCATCACACAAGTCATAGAAGCGTTCGTCATCGGGATAGTGCGACGTGCGTACCGCGTTGATGTTGTGTCGTTTCATCAGCAGAACATCTTGGCGCAACCGCTCATAGGGCACGGTGTGCCCGCCGTCGGGATCCCAGTCATGACGGTTCACGCCTAGCAGCTTGATCGCCTTGCCGTTCACCGTCAGCTCGCTGCCGCGAATCGCCACCTGCCGAAAACCGTGCCGAAAGACGCGCGTATCGTGCGGTTGCCCGGTAGCATCGATGAGGTCGAGCACGACGGTGTAGAGATCTGGCGTCTCTGCCGACCATTGCCGGGGGTGCGTAACCGCGATCGCCAGGCCAGCCAGGCCACCGTCATCTACGGCGACGACGGGTTCAGAGCCCTCGGCGATGATATGGTCGGCCGCATCGAGCACGCGCGCGAGGACCGACCAGCCATCGAGACGCTGGCGCTCGGGGTTGGCGATGCGCACGTCGAGGAGGAGCTCGGCATCCTCATATTGCGCGTCGAACTGGGTCCGCGCGAACCAATCGTCCAGGCGCACCGCGGGCAGCGAGAGGAGCCGCACCTGGCGAAAGATGCCCGACAGAAACCACATGTCTTGGTTTTCGAGATAGCTGCCGTCAGACCAGCGATATACCTCCACCGCCAATGTGTTGGGGCCATCGAACGTGGCATAGGGGGTGATGTCGAACTCGGCAGGCGACATGCTGTCCTGGCTATAGCCCACCTGCGTGCCGTTCACCCACACATAGAATGCCGAGGACACCCCGCCGAAGGAGAGCACCGTGCGGCGGCCTCGCCACGCAGCGGGCAGGGTAAACTCGCGACGATAGCTGCCCACCGGGCTGTTGCGGCGGTCGATACGCGGGCGATGGTGCTTGCTGAGCGAGGGCGGCAGGTTCTGCGGGGCATAGACTGGCCGGCCGTAGCCGACCATCTCCCAGTTCGAGGGCACCTGAATCTCGTCCCAGTGCGAGAGGTCAAGCTGAGGGCGCCAAAAGTCGCGCGGGCGTTCGTCGACCGTGGAGCTGAAGCAGAATCGCCAGGGGCCGCCGAGGTCCAGCACATACGGCGAGCGGTCTGCGGCGGCCAACGCTGCGCCCACAGGCAGGGGCACGCTGACGCAACGGCCAGGCAGCTTGTTGCGCTCGAACACGAGCGGGTTCTCCCAATCGGGCCGATCGCGACGTGGGCTCATCAACGCTCCTCCTCGGGGACATGCGACAGCGGCCCGCAGGCCTGGCTCTGTCTAGTGCAGAGTGTACCAGCCGATTGCGCTGATGTCTACTGTTTTGTCTTGACACTCACCTGCCCTTTGGTTATGCTCCCACCGTCACCAACAGTGCGAAGCATCTCGCTAAGAAGGAGTTCGCATGGCTGCGAGTGTCTATGCCAGCGTCGACTTGGGCGGCACCAAAATCGCCTGCGCCTTTGCCGATGAGACCGGCCAAGTCCTCGCCGAGAACCGCGTGCCTACAGAAGCGCACGAAGGACCACGCGCAGTCGTCGACCGCATGGCGACGCTGATCAACGGCCTCAGCGCAACGACAGGCATCCGGCCACAAGGTGTCGGCATCGGGGTGCCGGGCCTGGCCGATCTACCCAACGGCATCGTGCGTTTTCTACCCAACCTCCCCGGCAAGTGGCCCAATATCCCCGTGCGCGACTGGCTGTCGCCCCAGGTAGGCTGCCCCGTCTCTCTGCTCAACGACGTGCGCATGGCCACACTGGGTGAGTTGGTCTTTGGGCATGGCCGCACCGCGACGACGATGGCCTTTTTCGCGGTGGGCACGGGCATCGGCGGCGGCGCCGTGGTCAACAAACGTCTGCACCTGGGGTCGATGGGCGCGGCCGGCGAGTTCGGCCACCTCGTGGTGTTGCCGAACGGGCCGCTCTGTGGCTGCGGCGCCCATGGCTGTATGGAGGCGTTGGCGTCGGGGCCGGCGATCAGCGCCGAGGGGATGCGCCTGATGCTCATCGGCAACGCGCCCAACCTGTACCGCATCGTCGACGGCGACCTCAACCGTGTCAACCCGGGCACGATGCTCGAGGCAGCCCTGGCAGGCGATGCGCCCGTGCGCGACGCCATCGAACGCGCGGCCTACTATCTGGGCTTGGGGATCTCGCAGGTCGCGCACACGCTGCACCCCGACCTGGTGGTCATCGGCGGAGGCGTGGCCAACATCGGCGACATCCTGTTCAACAAGGTGCGCACCACCCTCGATGAGCAGATCCACATGTTCCCGCCCGAATCCGTGGCGCTCAAGCCCTCGCTGCTAGGCGATCGTGCCGGCATGTTGGGGGGCATTGCTCTGGCCATGAAACAAGGAGACGTCGCCTGAGCGGCGACGAGGAAGGCTGATATGGACTATACCTATCGCGATATCGCCAAGATGATCGACCATTCGCTCTTGAACCCGATCATGACCGATCAAGACCTCGAAGAGGGGTGTCAGATTGCGCTAGAGTACGACACGGCCAGCGTCTGCATCAAGCCCTATTATCTCAAGCGCTGCGCCGAGATCCTCAGAGGCTCGGATGTGGTGCCTTCGACTACCTGTGGCTTTCCCCATGGCGGACACACCACTGCTGTCAAGGTAGCCGAGGCGCGCCAGGCCCTCGAAGATGGCGTCCGCGAGCTCGATATGGTCTGCAACATCGGCAAGGTGCTCAGCCGTGACTGGAACTATGTCGCCGACGACATCGCCGCCGTCTGCGAGGTGATCCATGGCGCCGGAGCCAAGCTCAAGGTCATCTTTGAGAACTGCTATCTGCAAGATGAGCACAAGATCAAGCTGTGCGAGATCTGCGGGCAGATCGGCGTGGATTGGGTCAAGACGTCGACGGGCTATGGCACGAGCGGCGCCACTCTACAAGACCTGGCGCTGATGCGCGCCCATGTTCCGCCCACGGTGCAGGTCAAGGCGGCTGGCGGCGTGCGCGATCTCGACACTTTGTTGGCCATCCGCGATCTGGGCGTGACCCGGGTAGGGGCCACGCGCACCGTGGCCATGTTGACCGAGTGCAAGCGACGTCTGGGCTTGATCTAGTGGCCTATTGCGGCGTTCTAACGGATTTCGCGGCCCGTTGCCCCGAGGCGATGGGCCGCGCTTGGTAGAGGGCACTGCTCAGTGACACAAGCACAGGAACACGCTCCCATCTCGCCGGCCAGGCGAAGGCTCTTCACCCTCACCCCGCGAGCGCAAGACGCGCTCTTTTGGCTCCTGCTCGTCGCCCTGCTGGCCGGCCTCGTCTGTTTCGAGGCACCGGCGCTTGGCAAGACCTATTGGGAGTACGACGAGGGCATCAACGTCATCAAGGCGCAACTGGTGCAGGAGGGCTACTGTCCGCACCGCGACATCTGGTCAGATCAGCCGCCGCTCTTTACCCTGATGCTCGTGGTCGTCTTCAAGATCTTTGGTTCGAGCCTGCTGGTGGGGCGTGCTTTCCTGCTCTTCTGGGCAGTCGTGCTGGTGGCGGGCACCGCCTGGGTCACCACGCATGTGGCTGGCCGCTGGGCCGCGCTTGGCGCGGCGGCTCTCCTGAGCGTGTCGCCGATGCTGCTCGAGCTCGGGCGCACGGTGTTGGTCGGGCTGCCTTCGGTCGCGTTCGGCGTGCTCGCCTTGGGCTGCCTCCTCGAGGCGCGACGAGATGCGCGGTTGTTCTGGCCTATTCTGTCTGGTCTGTGTTTTGGGTTAGGGATGCTCACCAAGCCACTGATCGCCCCCTACTATGCGCCTCTGCTCGTGCTCTTGTGCTGGCCCAGCGGTCAGTGGCAGAGTCGCCCCCGCCGTGTACCCTGGGGCAGGCTCGTGGCCTTTCACGCGGCGCCGGCGGTGCTCCTGGTAGCGGCTGCGCTGCTCTTTGGGCCAGGCACCTTCTTTGGCCAGGTGGTCGGCACCTTCACCGACGCCCGCGAGGCCTATGGCTTTTCCCTGATCGAGAACCTGACGACGATCTATGCCTCTTTCGGCAATGGCTACTATCCCGGCCTGATCGTGGCCGCGCTGTTGGGCGTGGTACTGCTCGCGCGACGCCGCTCGCCCGAGTTCGCTTGGACGGCGGTGTGGTTGCTCACGGCGGGTGCGGCTGTGGTGCTGCATACGCCTCAGCGTTGGCATGAGCATCTCCTGCTGATGCCCGCCTTTTGCACGCTGGCCGCGTCGGCACCCGTCGCACTGCGCGCCCTATCCCGCGGCAAAGCGCGCAAGACGTGGGCCATCGCCGTGGCCGCCGCCTTTGTCTTGTGCGCGGCGGGACTACCCACGACGTTCGCCGTGGCCTACAAGGCCTGGTGGCGCCCGCCCAAGATCGGCAGCAAGGCCGCCGAGACCCAACTCGCGTTGAACTTGATCCGCGATTATGTCGACACGCCGGGGACCCTGATCATCACCGACGACCCGATGCTCGCCTATGAAACGGGCAACACCGTGCCACCACAGCTCGCAGTGCCCTCGTTGCGCCGCATCAAGAGTGGGGACAGCATCACCTCGCAAGAGCTGATCGACCTCTGCGAGCAGCAACAGGTCGGCGCGGTGCTCTTCTGGGAGCAGCGCCTGGAGCGCCTAACCGATTTCTATGAGTGGACACGGACGCACATGGCGCTGCGCGCGCGGCTCTTTCGACGATGGTTCTTTGTGCCAGTGCAGCTAGACTGGCCGCAAGAGGCCTGCTCCGCCGACGGCCTCTGCCTGATGGGCTCTTCGGCCGACACGCTGGCGGTCAAGTCCGGGCGCTCGCTCGACCTCACGCTCTATTGGCGGGCCAAGAGCGACCTCCACCACCGCTATACCATGTTCGTGCACTTGGTCGACGACGAGGGGCACTCTTGGGGGCAGCGCGACGAGGTGCCCTTTGTCCAGACCGACGAGTGGCTCGCGGGCGACATCATCATGCTGCCGGTCACGGTTCCCCTCGACGATGGCGCGCCAGTCGGCCCTCTGTTGTTGTCTGTCGGTTGGTATGATATGGAGGGCAATCGTGTGGCCTTTTACGACGGGAATGGGGATCCACTCCCTGGCAAGCAGATCGCGCTGACGCCCAGGCCCGTGGTGCGCGAGCAGAACATGCCCGCTGTGCCCGCGCCGACAGTGGCGACCGACGCGACCTTGGGTGAACTCGCCCGGCTGCAGGGCTATGACCTCGAACAGATGGCCGATGGCGCGGGAGTCAAGCTCCAACTGACTCTCCACTGGGAGGCGCTGGGCGAGACGCTCACCAGTTACAAAGTGTTTGTGCACGTCACCGGTGTGGACGATACGATCATCGGCCAGTCGGATCAGGAGCCATCGTCTGGCACCTGGCCGACCACGGGCTGGCTGGCTGGGGACGTCATCGCCGATCGTCACGAGATCGTCCTGCCCGCCGAGGCCCGTGGCCCACTGCAGATCTATGTGGGCATGTACGATCCGGCGACGGGCGAGCGCCTCAGCGTGACGGTCGATGGCGAGGCGCGTCCAGACGGGCGGGTGCCCCTGGTGACACTGCCCGAATAGATGGCGCAATCGATGCAGACACGAATGCGGTGGGCCTTTGGTTGGCCCACCGCATTTGGTTGCCCGTGATTGCTGCTCGGCGCTATTGACCGGCGACGATGGCCGCGACGTCGGCCTCTACGGTGGAGATCGGTTTGAGATCAAAGTGCTCGACCAGCACCTTGGTCACGTTCGGCGAGAGGAACGCGGGCAGCGTCGGGCCCAGGCGGATGTGCTTGACCCCCACGGCCAGAAGGGCGAGCAGCACGATCACCGCCTTTTGCTCGTACCAGGCGATGTCGAACGAGATGGGTAGCTCATTCACGTCGCTCACGTTCAGCACCTGGGCCAACTGCTGCGCCACATAGATGAGCGAGTACGAGTCGTTGCACTGCCCGGCATCGAGCACGCGGGGGATGCCGCCGATCTCGCCCAAACCGAGCTTGTTATAGCGATACTTGGCGCAGCCCGCAGTCAGGATCACATGCGTTGGCGGGAGGTTCTGAGCGACCTCGGTGTAGTAGGCGCGGGAACGCATCCGACCGTCGCAACCACCCATGACCACCAGACGCGTGATTGCGCCGCTCTGGATCGCCGCGATGACCTGGTCGGCCACAGACATCAACGTATTACGCGCATAGCCGATGGGTATGGTCCCGCTCTCGAGGGCCCTGGGGCCGGGCAATACCTGCGCCGCGGCGATCACGGGCGACCAGTCTTTCTGCTCGCCAGGTCGCCGATCGGCGATGTGGGTGCAGCCCGGCCACCCCACCATGCCGGTGGTAAAGAGTCGGTCGATGTAGCTCTCGTCGGGCGGGATGAGGCAGTTGGTGGTGAGGACGATCGGCCCGCCAAAGGCCTTGAACTCTTCGTTCTGATGCCACCACGAGCCGCCATAGTTGCCCGCCAGGTGTGGATACTTCTTCAAGCCGGGATAGGCGTTGGCGGGCAACATCTCGCCGTGGGTGTAGACGTTGATGCCCAGGTCCGCCGTCTGCTGGAGCAGCTCGTCGAGGTCGCGCAGGTCGTGCCCGCTTACGAGGATCGCCGGCCCCTCACGCACGCCGAGCTGCACCTGGGTAGGCTCGGGGTGGCCAAAAGTCGCCGTGTTGGCCTCGTCGAGCAGGCGCATCGCTTCGAGCCCCATCTGGCCCGTCTTGAGCGTCAGTGCCACCAGATCGTCGACCGACAAGCTATCGTCGAGGGTAGCGGCCAGCGCCTCTTGGATAAAGGCCATCACATCCTCGTTATGGTGTTCGAGGACATAGGCGTGGTCCGTGTAAGCCGACAGGCCCTTGATGCCAAACAGGATGAGCGAGCGCAGCGAGCGCACGTCTTCGTTCAGGCTCGGATCGGCCAGGATGCCGACGGTCGCCCCTTTGGCCAACAAGGCATCGACGGCGAGCGACTCGGGCGCCCACGTAGCGGCCTCGGGCAGTGCATGGAAGCAAGGCTTACCATGCTTGGCCTGGCAGGCGGCCTGGGCTGCAGAGCGCAGGGCCTCGCGTCGTTCGAGGGCCTCGCCGATCAACGCGACAAACCGCTCTTCATCAAAGTTGGCGTTCGTGATGGTGCTAAAGAGCGCCTGCGCAACGAATAGGTCCGTTTGGGGATGCACTACGCCGAGGTTTCGGCGCGCGTTGGTGCCCCAGAACGAGATGCCCTTGATGAGCCAGATGAGCAGATCTTGCAGCGTCGCCACGCGCGAGGGCTTGCCGCACACGCCTCGAACGGTGCAGCCCTGGTTCCGCGCAGTCTCTTGGCACTGATAGCAGAACATGTCCATCACTCTCAACTCCTTCACAATTGCTGTGTGCTAGCCTGCTGTGCAGGCGTCTTGACCACCAGGACGCAGAGCTCGTCCTGCCCCTCATTCAGGATGCGGTGCTTGATGCCGGCCGGGCTGTGCACCAGGGCGCCAGCGGGTACCACCTCGCTCTCGTCACCGATCTCGACCCGCGCCACACCCTGCAGGATGTAGAAGAAGGCATCCACGGGGGTGATGTGCCAACGGAGCTGTTGCCCTGGTTTGAAGGTCAAGTGCGACACCTGCACGTGCTCGGTGCTGTGCAACGGCCGCATCGCGATGCCATGCGGGTTGGGCGCCTCGGGCTGCTGAGCAACGACAACGATCTTCATGATCCCTCCTGTTGTGGCGAGCGACTCGAGGCAGAGCCAATCTCATACACCAGCGAGACAGCGCCTACCGGGCACTGGTCTTCGCAGATGCCGCAAAAGACGCAATCGCGGGGCTGCAGGATCGTTGGCCTCTGCCCCACCCAGCCAACCGCATGGGTCGGGCAGAGGGCGACGCACCGCCCACAGCGATTGCAGCGACGCTCATCGATCTGCGGTATGGGCCATTGCTCTGCCATCAAGCCTCCACACGTACTTGACGCCATCATAGCCGATGCCAGTCTTCTAGGCTGTGACTCTGGTCACAAGCCGGTGCGATCGTCGCAGCGGCTCTACTCCTCGGCAATGCGGCGCAATGACTCGGGATCGGCGATGATCAGCCGCTGGCGCTCCTGGCGCACGGCGCCCAGGTCCATGAGCACGCGCATCTGGCGGCTGATCACCTCGCGAGCCGTGCCCAGCTGGGTGGCAATCTCGGCGTGCGTCCAGGAGCGGGGTTCGCTCGTGGCGGACTCGAGCAACAAGAAGCGCGCCAGCCTCTGACGCACTGAACGCAGGCTCAGGTCGGTGACGAGCTGATTGAGGTGCCGCGCCTGCGCTGCCAGCGCACGCATGACCGCCAGCGACAAGGCAGGATCTTGCGTAGCGAGGCTGACAAAGGCGGCTGACGGCACAAGGAGGACTGTCGCGGCTGCGTTCCAGGCAACGACGTTCGCCGGTGCACGTCCATCGTCCGTGAATGCCGCCGGCAGATTGACCACCTCGCCCGCCAATCGCAGCGCCAGCGTCTGCTCGTGGCCGTCGACGTTCGCCTGATAGACGCGCAGCGCGCCTTCGAGCACCAGGATCACCGGCGCCTGCGCATCGCCCTCGACACAGAGCAACGCACCGGCCGGCACGACCCGTCTAGCACTCACACGCTCTACGCTGGCGATGGTGTCGCCTGAGGCGCCGCGAAATAGGGCGAATCGACTGATCTCCATGGCCCACCCTCGATAGACTCGCTCTCTACGGAGCATACGAGCCAGGCACGGCGACTGCAAGCTGCCCTGGACTGGAGGCAGACCATCCACAGAGGATCGGCACTGGCGTCTGCGCGTGCCGTATCTTTTGGCGCCACATCCCATGTGGCCATCCCCGATTTTGACAGGAATGATCAACTGCCTATTATTTAGCCGACTAATGGTTAGCTGGTTGACTGATTATAGGCCAACCTTCGATCCCAGACGGAGGTGATATGCCATTCAGTAGCAGGGGTGACGAACCAATCGATCTGCTCTTGGCCCAGGTGGGCCATCTCCAACATATCTCGGTGCGGCGCGGCATCGAGGCCCTGGGCCTGTATCGCGGTCAGCCCCAGATGCTGAGTGCGCTATGGGAGCAAGAGGGCCTCACCCACTCTGAGCTTGCCGCCAAGATGCATGTCCAGCCCGCAACGGTCTCCAAGATGGTGCAGCGCATGGAGCGCAGCGGCTTTGTCGAGCGGCGGCGCGATCCCACCGACGAGCGCATCTCGCGGGTGTTCTTGACCGAGCGCGGGCGAGCCGTGCGCAATGAGGTTGAGGCGTGGTTTCACGAGTTCGAGGCCGCCTATACGGAGGGCCTCAGCGACGAGGACAAAGCCGCCCTGCGGCGGCTGCTGCTGCACATCCGCGGCCGCCTGGTAGCCCGCTATGGCGGCGACGAGGAGTGGCCCGACGCACCATGCGATGATGAAGAGGACGAGCAACGGCTTAGGGGGCAAGGCAGGCACCATGATCATGAAGAAAGGATCGACTCTCACGCATGAGTAATACGCTCAAGCTGCTACGCTTCCTCCGGCCCTATTGGAAGGTAGCTCTGTTAGCCCCGCTCTTGATGCTTCTCGAAGTGGCGATGGACCTCGCGCAACCTACCCTGCTGAGCCGCGTCGTCGACGATGCCCTGCCCACCGGTAGCCTGGGCCTCATCGGCCGTTATGGCGCCGAGATGGTCGCTGCCGCAGCCGTCGGCGCAGTAGGCGGCATCGGCTGTACCGTGTTTGCGATGCGCGCCTCGCTGCGCACCGGCGGCGACCTGCGTGAGGCCCTGTTCCGCAAGGTCCAGTCATTCTCTTTCGGCAATCTGGATGCCCTCGAGACGGGACAGCTCGTCACCCGGCTGACCAGCGACGTGACTTCCATCGAGCAGGTCATTCAGATGCTGCTACGCATCATGGTGCGCGTGCCCCTGCTGCTGATTGGTGGCACGGTCATGTGCATGATCACCATGCCCTCCTTGGCCTGGCTGTTCCTCATCTTTATGCCGATCCTCGTCGCCCTGACGTGGTACGTCGTCACCAAGGCGCGCCCCAGGTTTGCCCACGTACAGGCAGCCCTCGACCAAGTCAACCAGACGGTTCAGGAGAACTTGTCGGGCGTGCGCGTGGTCAAGGCCTTTGTGCGGCGAGACTATGAGAACAAGCGTTTTGCCGCTGCCAATCAAGGGCTGATGAATGCTTTTGTGGGTGCCCTGCGCATGTTCGCGGTGGTCATGCCTTTGATGATGCTGGTGATCAACGGCGGCGTCGTGCTGGCGCTGTATCTTGGCGGCCGCCAGATCATCGGGGGCACGGCACAAGTGGGCCAACTGCTGGCCTTTATCAACTACCTGATGATGGCCCTGCGCGAAGTGCTCATATTCGGCATGTTGCTCTCCAACTTTAGCCGTTCCGAAGCCTCTGCCGAGCGCATCGTGCGCGTGCTCGAGGCCGAGAGCACCGTTGTCGACCGCCCCAACGCCTTGACCGAGTTTCACCCCAAAGGGCGCGTGTCTTTCGAAGACGTGTCCTTTTCCTACGAGGAGGCCACGGACGAACCGGTCTTGCGCAACATCTCGTTCACGGCAGACCCAGGCAGTACCGTGGCCATCTTGGGTGCTACTGGCTCGGGCAAGACGACGCTCGTGAACCTGATCCCACGCTTCTATGACGTCACCGCCGGCCGTGTGACCATCGACGGCATCGATGTGCGCGATGTCCAACAAACGGCATTGCGCAGAGCGATGGGCATCGCCCTACAAGAGCCCATCCTGTTCTCGGGCACTGTCCGCGACAACATTCGCTATGGGCGCCCGGATGCCAGCGAAGAAGAGGTCATCGCTGCGGCCAAGGCTGCGCAAGCGCACGAGTTCATCATGAGCTTTCCCGACGGCTATGACACCCTCATCGGCCAGCGCGGGGTGAACCTCTCGGGTGGACAGAAACAGCGGATCGCCATCGCTCGGGCATTGCTCACCCAGCCGGCGATCTTGATCCTCGACGACTCGACGAGCTCGGTGGATGTGGATACCGAGGCGCGCATTCAAGAGGCTCTGGACAGCATCATGGCCGAGCGGACGAGCTTTGTCATCGCCCAGCGGGTGAGCACCGTGCTGAACGCCGACAAGATCCTCGTCTTGGAAGACGGGCGCTTGATGGCCGAGGGGACCCATCAGGAGCTCCTCGTTGCTAGCCCGATCTATCGCGAGATCTATGATTCACAACTGGGTAACGGAGTGCAAGTTTATGACAACTAGGCAGTCTGCTGGCGCACCTGCGCAATCCACGCGTCCGGGAGGGCCCGGCAGGCCGGGCGGGCACGGCGGCCCTGGCCGAGGGTTCGGCCACGTGGAGCGGGCGCGCGACGCTCGCGGCACGCTCCTCAGGATCATAGAGCTGTTGGCCGAGAGCAAGCGCGACATCATCGTCGTCATCTTGCTGGTGGTCGTCTCTACGCTCACCGGAGTGGTGTTGCCGATCCTGCAGGGCAAGGCCATCGATGAACACATCCTGCTGGGCGACCTGCCGGGGTTGGGCAGGGTAGTACTGCTGTACTTGGGCCTGCTGTGCATCCAGTCGGCGGCGGCCTTTGGCCAGGGCTGGATCATGCCCGCCGTGTCGCAGCGCGCCGTGTTCATGCTGCGCAAGCGCCTGTTCGAGCACATCCAGCTGCTCTCGCTGCGCTACTTTGACAGCAAGCCACATGGCGAACTGATGAGCCGGCTGACCAACGACGTCGAGACGGTCAGCATGGTGCTCAACCAGAGCGCGACCCAGATCATCTCGGCAGTGCTGAGCATCACGGGTACGATCATCACCATGTTCGTGGTCAACTGGCGCATGGCGCTGGTGACCATGGTCTCGGTGCCGATCATGGCCATCATCACGCGTTTCATCGCCAAGCATACGCGCCGAGGCTATCAGCAGCAGCAGGCGACCCTGGGCGTACTGAACGGTGTCATCGAAGAGACCATCTCAGGCGAGCGCGTCGTCAAGGCCTACGCCCGTGAGGAAGAGGCCCTGGCCGATTTTGCTGTGGCCAATCAGGCCTATGTGCGAGCGGCCATCCATGCGCAGACCTATGCCGGCATCGTCGGACCGCTGGGCGGCCTGGTGAGCAACCTGGGCTATGCGATCGTCGCCTTTGCTGGCGCGGTGATGTACGTCAATGGTGTGGCCACGATTGGCACCATCGCCGTGTTCATCAACTATGCTCGCGAGATCTCGCGGCCGCTGATGAACATCGCCAGCCTGTTCAACACGATCCAGTCGGCCCTCGCGGGCGCCGAGCGCGTCTTTGAGGTGATCGACGAGGTGCCCGAGATGCTGGATGTGCCCAACGCGATCGTGGTCGAGAACCCCAAGGGCGACGTCGTCTTTGACGATGTCTGCTTCAGCTATGTGCCCGGCGTGCCCGTGCTCAAGCACGTCAGCCTGCACGCCGAGCCAGGCCAAACGGTGGCCCTGGTCGGGCCTACTGGCGCGGGCAAGACGACGGTCGTCAACCT
>JBDKSN010000207.1:0-3983 GCA_039680625.1 Anaerolineales bacterium
AAAAGCTCTCGGAAGAGGGGCATCGCATTTTCCGCGATAATCTGCCCCTGATCCGCGAGGGACGGGCACCGCGCCTGCCGCAGGATCAAGTGCCCGGTGTCGAGCCCAGCTATGTGAGCTGGAAGCCCTGGCACTCGCGCATCAAGTGGGAGCGTACCGCCGCTGATCTGGCCCTACGGGTGCGCACCTTGACCATGCCCCGTGGTGAAAGCGGCTGGACTCCTGCGGCTTATACCTTTCTCGCTGGCCAGCGGGTGAATGTGCGCGCGGCCGTCGCCGAGCCGGTGCCAGGCATGGATGATCTGCCGGGCGTGCCTGGGCAGATCCTGGGGGTGAGTGGCAAGGGTCTCGTCGTCAAGACAGGGCAGGGTCTGCTCACCATCACCGATGCGGACATTGAGGGCTGCGATTCAGCCGGAGTCACCAGCATTTTCCCGCTGTTGCCCGCTGGCCTCATGGCCAAGTTCGATTAGGAGGCCTTGATGAGAGCTGCGCTGTTCTATGGAGGCGCCGATATTCGTGTCGAGACGGTGCCCACGCCGACGCCGGGCCCGGGCGAGGTGCTCGTGCGGGTGCGCTCGGCGGGCATCTGTGGCAGTGACCTGCATGGCTATCGCGGCAGTCGGGCGCCGACGCCGGGCGGGCCGCACCTCAATGGCCATGAACTGGCCGGTGAGGTGGCCGCCGTTGGCCCTGGAGTGACCTCGCTCCAGGTGGGCCAGCGGGTGGGCGTCGAGCCGCGTCACTTGATCGGCTGCGGCACCTGTCGCTATTGCCGCCGTGGAGACTATCATCTCTGCGCCATGCTCGGGCAAAGAGGTGGCCAGGCGGTGCACTCGACGGGCTTTGCCGAGTATTCGCTCGAAGATGCCGCCAAGGTCTTTCCGCTGCCCGAACAGGTGAGCATCGAAGATGCCAGCATCCTCGACGTCTACTCGTGTGGCGTACATGCCCTACACCTCGCGCCCGTCACCCCGATGGACTCGGTAGTGATCTATGGCGCTGGCGCTATCGGCCTCACCGCGGCCGAGGTGTTCGCTCAAGCAGGGGCCAAGCAGGTGATCGTGCTGGCCAACCGTCCGCACACGCTCGCTGCCGCGGCCAAGCTCGGCATGGTCGCCGTCGACGTCACTGCCGATGACCCCGTCAAGGCCGTTCAGGACCTCACCGACGGTGCGGGCGCCGAGGTCGTGGTCGAGGCCGTCGGCGGACGAGGCGCAACCTTTGCGCCCGCACTGCAGATGGCCGCCACCGGCGGCAAGGTCGTGTTCATCGGCATGTACTCCCAGCCTCAGACGCTCGATATGCGCTTTATCCACCGACGCGAGGTCTCGCTGCATCCTTGCTGGAGCTACGCCCTGTGGAACGGCGTGCCCGAGTTCAAAATCGCGCTCGACATGCTCGCTGCTGGGCGGCTGCATCCGCAGGTACTCATCACGCACCGCTTTCCGTTGGACGAGATCGGTGCTGGCTTTGCCGCGGCTGACGACAAGGGCAGCTCGAACGCGATCAAAGTCATCATCAACCCCTGAACTGGAGAGCAATTCATGGCCGAGACATTCCGTGTAGCACTGGTCGACCTTTCGAGCGACCACGTCTGGAACATGGGGGCGGCGACCAAGGCCCAGCCCGGTGTCGAGATCGTCGCCCTATCCGACCCATTCGAAGAGCTGCGTACCAAAGGTCAGCAGGCCTTTGACGTTCCGGTGGCCTATGCCGACCACATCATCATGATGGATGAGGTCAAGCCCGACGCCATTGTGGTCTGCGGCGACAACGCCATGAAGGCCGACGTTGTCGAGGCTGCTGCCGAGCGTGGGATCCACGTCTATCTCGACAAGCCCATGTCAGCCAACCTGGCCCAGGCTGACCGCATTGTGGCCGCCGCCAAGGCTAGCGGCATCATCGTCATGGTGGCCTATCACCCGTGCTTTAGTGAGAGCTATCGTGCGGTCCACGGCTGGATCAGTGATGGCCTGATCGGCCAGCCCTACTTGGCCAAGATGTCGGTCGGCCATGCCGGGCCGATCGAGATCGGCCTATCGCACTTTTTCTCCGACTGGCTGCTCGACGCCAAGCGCAACGGCGGAGGCGCGTTCATCGATGAAGCCTGCTATGCCGTATCGATGTTCACCGACTATTTCGGGTGCGTGGCCGAGGTCTCGTGCTACACAGCGCAGCAGGGCTGGCGCACGTATCTGCCCCCCGACATCGAGGACAACGCTGTCGCCATCCTGCGGTTTGAGAACGGCATGCTCGGCATGATCGACGCCAAGTGGGGGCAGATCGGGCGTCTGCCCACTTCGCGTTCGTTCCACGGTACCGACGGGACGATCCTGATGGGCTTTGACGATGCACAGCTGTACTCGCGAGTCCAGTATCCAGGCGCAGAACCGGATTGGCAGACGTTCACCTGGCCGCGCGAGCCGCGCAACTATGCCGAGGCCGAGTACTTTTTCAACCTGCTCCGCACAGGCACGCAGGCCACCGGCGCGGCCAGCCTGGAGTGGGCACGGCATACCCAAGAGGTCATCGAGGCGGCGTACATCTCAGCGCGTGAAGGGCGCTCGATCAAGCTCCCGCTCTGAGCGGGCCAGCGGCGGCAGGATCCATCGACTAGGAGGGCAATATGGCAGAGATGATGAGGGCGGCCCGCATCTATGGTGTGGGAGAGATCGGGGTCGAAGAGGTCGAGCGGCACTCGATTCAGGCGCCCGATGAGGTGCTCATTCGCATTCATGCGTGCGGCATCTGCCCGAGCGATCTGCGCGCCTACACGGGCACGCGCGGCGGGCGCAGCTATCCCTTTACACCCGGGCATGAGTGGGCTGGCGAGATCGTCGAGGTCGGCCCTGAGGTTCAAGGCTGGAGGGTGGGCGACCGCGTCGCTCCCAGTTGGCGCGTGATGTGCGGCACCTGTTACTATTGCATCCGCGGTCTGCACAACTATTGCGAGAACATCGGCCGCTATCGACCGCGCGGCGGCTTTGCCGAATACGGCGCTTGCGTACAACAGGCGCTCTACAAGATCCCCGAGAACCTGAGCTACAACCAAGCGGCGTTCGCCGAGCCACTGGCCTGCATCATCAACGGCAACCGCTGGACCATGATCAAGTATGGCGACGATGTGGTGGTGATCGGTGCCGGCCCCATCGGGCTGATGCACATGCAGCTCGCGCGGCACGCCGGTGCGCGGGTGATCGTCAGCGAGATGAATGCCGAACGCCTGGCCAAGGCCAAGGCGCTGGGCGCCGACGAGGTGATCAACCCTGGCGAGGTCGACGCGGTGCAAGCCGTCCGCGACCTGACCCACGGCTATGGCGCCAACGCAGTCATCGTGGCGGTGGGCAACCGTCGCGCCGAAGAGCAGGCGCTCGATATGGCCGCGATCGGCGCATCGGTGAACTATTTCGCGGGCACCTATCCCTCGACCACCATCGCGCTCGACCCCAACGTGGTGCACTACAAGCAGCTCCGGCTGACGGGTAGCCATGACTATACGCCGATGGATTTCTACAGCGCGCTGCTGTTCATGTCCCAGGGCGCGGTCAAGGTCGAGGAGTTGATCAGCCACGAGCTGCCGCTGGCGCAGATCAAAGAGGGCTTTGATATTGTGGCGGCGCAGCAGGGTCTCAAGGTTATGGTCCGCACCGATCGTTGATCCATCGATGGACAGCGATCGGCGGACGGTATAGGTCCCAAGCACACGCCCCAGAAGGAGGGCAAGATGAAAATCGGACTCTATAGCATCACATTTCTAGGGGTTTGGTACGATGGCCCGGCCAAGACGCTCAGTGAGGTCATGCAGACGGCTGCCCGCATGGGCTTTGATGGCGTCGAGTTCGACGGCAAGCGGCCTCATGCCAACCCGATGGATCTCACGCCCTGGCAGCGCCGCGAGATCGTCAAGGAAGCCGGCGACCTCGGCCTTGAGATCGCCGGCGTGGCCAGCAACAACGACTTTGCCAGCCCGGTGCCCGAGC
>JBDKSN010000208.1:0-6004 GCA_039680625.1 Anaerolineales bacterium
GAGGTTTTCGATCGGCTACGCGACTATGTACTTTGCTCGGGCTTTCTGGGGTCGGCCCCGTGGCTCAGCGAGACGACGAGCGCTGTGCAGGCTGCCCGCGAGTTGGCCCGCGAGATGGTTTGGTGAGGCTGTCTGTGTTTGACAACCCATCCTCTTGACCGCTAGAATCCACACCAGGGTATATTTCAAGGAGGGGCCACATGGGCGAGTTCCGACAAGGTAAAGAGCGAGGCAAGATCATCCTGTTTGGCGTGTTGTACCTGCTTGGGGCCGTCGTGTGCGCGATCTTGGTCTTTGGTCCAAAGGTCAACCGCTTTATGGATGTTCTCTTTAGCATTGCCGGCTTGGCAGCCCTCTACTTCACCTTTCGCCAGATCGTCGATTACATCAGCGACCCGGTGATCAAGGTGGATGCTACGGGCATGACGGCTACGGGCTACTTTCCCAGGAGCCAGGACTTTAGCTTCAAGTGGGAGGAAGTGGGCAAGGCCTATGCCAAGGCCACCACTGCCGGTGGCGGCACGGTCACCTTCTATGCCAAGAGTGACCCCAATAAGGTCCTCGGGATCATCCACGGCTATAGCCGATTCGTCAACCTTCCTCAGTTGCGCGACTTGATCAAGCAGTATATGGGTGAGTCTCCCAGCTACGCGTAAGCGCTGACTGAGTGCTATCCAGGGAGGGGGCAGCGTCGCCGCGCTGCCCCCTCGTTGCGTATGCTCACCGTAAGTGGCAAGGTGTTTGTGAATGTTCCCCTCGGGTGAGCTTACGGCGATGATACTATGCTATAATAGGAGCATCAGTATTCCTGCGTGGCGCTGAATCGTGGGGTGGGGGCTCGATGGTCCAGCGCACGCATCTGAAAGGCTAGTTACTCCTAGTGCGAATGCGATCAACATGCCGCCGATGATCGGGCACGATCATGGCTTCTTGCCGCGCGATGGGGATCTGCCAGACCCAACGGCCGCCCCTTTTCTGGAGCGGATTCTCTGTCAGACCGATCAAGCGGTACTGCTGCTTTCCCCAGAGGGGCTGCTGCTAAAGCTCAGCGCGGCTGCGGAGCACTTGCTGGGCGTAGAAGGGAACAGCTATTGCGGACGGTCGTATCGGGCTCTGCCGCTGACCTTCACTGATGCGACCGTGGGTGGCGACGATCTCGGGACGGTGATCGCGGGGCTTGTGTCTGGGGAGTCGACTGACAGCGCTACCCTTGCGGTCATGATCGGTGGGTCTCGGCCGGGGCAGGCTAGGGTTGATGTCCTGCGCGATGGAGCACGGGCGCTGGTCGGGTTCATGGTGACCCTGGTTCGCCCGTCGCCGTCTGTCGTGGCTGAGGGAACCTCGCAAGAGTATCACGCGCTGTTGCAGGGGATCATCGATTTGCTGCCGGTGGATGTCTTCGTCAAAGACAGCCACAGCCGCTATGTGCTGGTCAACCAGAGCGCCGCGGCGACTTTGGGCACAACGGCGGAGCAGGTGCTGGGACATACCGATGCGGAGCTCGTCGAGCGCGATGCCGTGCGGAGTGGAGAGTCCAGCAATGTAGCGCGCACCGATGGACTGGTGCTCTCGGGGGCCAGGCGGGCCGACTATCGGTTCACTTTCCACGACGATAGTGGGCGAGAGCGCACGTACCTTGTGACCAAGCGGCCTTTCGTCTATCGCGGCAAGCGGGGCATCCTCGGTGTCGGCGTCGATATCACCGTCCAGCGCGAGGCAGAGCAGCGCATCGGCCTACAGCAGGCCTGGTACCAACAGATCCTCGACTTGTTGCCCGGAGACGTCTTTGTGCGCGACGCTCAGGGGCGCTATGTCCTGGTGAACAGGCAGTTGGCGAGGGCCTTCCAGCTCGAGGAGCACCAACTCATCGGCCGCACCGATGCCGAGCTCGTGACGCAATGTGGCCTCGACCCCGCTTGGGCCAAGCAGTTCGCAGCCACCGACCACGTTCTACTCTCTGGCGAGGCTGCGAGTCAGAGCTATGTGTTCACTGGTCCGAATGGGCACGGGGGCACCGGCTACTATCTCATCACCAAAGTGCCCTTCGCCTTGCCAGACGGCTCGCCAGCGGTGCTCGGAGTGTCGGTAGACATCACGCGCCAACGCGAGATCGACATGCTCGAACAACAGCTGCAATCCGTCTATGACCATGTGCCGGTTGGCATCGTGGTGCTCGATCGAGAAGGAATCATCGTTCGCGCCAAACGACGCCTGGCCGAGATGCTACGGCTCGATCTCAAGGCTATCGAGGGAGTCAATACCCTTACGCACCCAGCTACCAGAGATTATCCCTGGGTGGCCGACGTGAGGGACTGCCTAGAGCGTGGCGTCGAGCATCTTGGCGAGGCGAATCTCACGACCTCGGGCATGGGCACGCTGTATCTGCGCTATGGGCTGGCTCCACGCCGGAATGACCAGGGGGAGGTCATCGGCGCCTTGGTCATGATCGAGGACGCCACGGCCTATCGCCGTCTGCAAGAGCGCTTGCTGCAGGCAGCCCAGCTCGAGGCCCTCGGACAACTCGCTGGCGGCGTGGCGCATTCGTTCCGCAACCTGTTGACGATCATCAATGGCTATACCGAGATGACGTTGCTCAACAAGCACCTGGGCGCCCGCACGCGAGCGGATCTTGCTCAGGTACTGAGCGCTGGCCAGCGGGCCGCGGATCTGTCTCGGCAACTACTCACCTTCTCTCGGCAGACCGAGCTCGAGCTCAGCGTCTTTGATCTGAATGAGATGCTACGGGACATGGCGCGAATGCTCGCCCCGCTGCTATCGGATGCCGTGACGCTGACCCTGTCGCTCAGCGAGCAGACTCTGTTGGTGCGTGCCGACCGGGCACAGCTCGAGCAGGCGGTCATCAACCTGGCCGTGAACGCGCGCCAGGCCATGCCCCAAGGCGGCACCCTCACGATCACTACCCGCGCGCGACGTTTTCGTCGATCGGGTTTTGCACAGTACCTCAAACCCGCGGCGGGCAGTTACGCGTTGATCGAGATCACCGATACCGGCACAGGGATGACGTCCGAGGTGCTGCAGCATCTGTTCGAGCCGTTCTTTACCACAAAACCGGAAGGCGAGGGCACAGGGCTGGGGTTATCGATGGTCTATGGCTTGATGCAAAGGCTCGGCGGTGGCATCGACGTGCACTCCAAGCCTGGCGAGGGTTCGCGGTTCCGGCTCTACTTGCCTCGGGTGCCGGCCAAGGAGGCGCCCCGAGCCGGTGCGGTTCCCTGCAGCCACCTGCCACGAGCCAAGCGCGGGGAGCTGTTGCTCGTGGCTGATCCAGACGACGCATCGCGCAAGCTGTTGGTGCGCATGCTCAGCCTGCAACTCGGCTATACGGTCTTTGATGTCGCTACCGGTGCAGAGGCGATGCAAGTATGTGCGGACGTACGTGAGCGCTTCGATTTAGTGCTGACCGAGGTGCAGCTGCCCGATATGCCGGCTTCAGCGATGTTGCGTCAGCTAGGTGAGCAGGATGCGCTGGGCAACGTGCTCTATGTGACAGCGCTGAGCAGCAGGGCACTTGCGGCCAGAGGCGATGTTTCGCCAGAATCCCCGATCCTGGCACGGCCTTTTACCCTCGAACGCGTCGCCAACGCCGTGCGTGCGGCGCTCGACGCTGCTCCTGACGCCGCCGTCCGGGGTCTCCACGGCGGAGCACCAATCGAAAGGATCGATGGTGAGGAAAATGGCCAAGACACCGGCGCTGAGGAATAACGTCACTCGGCTCCTGGACAGCCGGGGGTTTCCCTACACTGCTCATGCCTATGATGCCGAGCGCCACTCTGCCACCGAGGTGGCCACCCTGCTCGGTGTCGAGCCAGAGCGCGTCTTCAAGACGCTGGTGGCGCTGAGCGAGGCTCCTCGCAGCAAGCCGATACTGGCCGTAGTGCCAGGGCCGTCTGAGCTAGACCTCAAGAAGCTCGCCCAGACTGTGGGCGAAAAGCGCGTGCGCATGGCCACTCAGCGCGAGGCCGAGCAGCTCACTGGCCTGCAGGTGGGGGGCATCTCTGCTCTGGCGTTATTGCACAAGGGTTTTCGCGTGCTCCTGGACGAGGCTGCGCACAACCACGCGCAGATCCTCGTCAGCGGCGGGCAACGGGGGCTCAATATCGAGCTACCGGTTGAAGCGTTTGTGGCGCTTACCGGAGCGCAATGGGCCGACCTAACCGTCTAGGCTCGAACACGCCGTTGCCCTGGCTGCGGCCCTTGCGCTATACTCACCTCACCTCAACCGTAAGGAACGCCACATGCTCAAGTACAGGCTCACCCATCCCGACATCCTCGCCTCACTCGCCGGCGCCGGGCACGGCTCGCAGGTGCTCATTGCCGACGGTAACTATCCCTTCAGTACGGCCTCCAACCCGGATGCGCCCATCGTGCACCTCAACCTTACGCGCGGCTATGCCCCTGTGGACGAGGTGCTGGCGGTGCTTGCCGATGCCATCGTCGTCGAGTCTGCCCAGGTGATGCAGCCAGCTGTTGGGCCAGAACCCGCCATCTTTGATGCTTTTCGCCGCGTGCTGGGGCCGACTGTGCCCTTGGGCAAGCTCGAGCGCTACGCCTTCTATGACGCTGCGCGCGGAGAGGACGTGGCGCTGGTGATTGCCACCGGCGAGCAGCGCATCTATGCGAATATCCTGCTCACCATCGGGGTGGTGCCTGAGGGCTGATGCGGCTCATCGCCTGTACCTCAGCGCTACCCAGGGCATCGGCGACCGAGGCCATCTCCACTCTGGCGGGCATGGGCTTTGTGGGCATCGAGGTGCCCTGTGGCCCGGGCGAGGCCCTCGACCCCACCCACGATCGGGCCGAGGCGCTGGCTCTGGCCAACCATGCCCGCGAGGCGGGCGCGCCCATCCTGAGCGTAGTGGTGCACATCGATGGCCTGGCGGCATCCGACGGAGCTGTGAGTGCGGCTGCCCGAGAGGAGCTATACGCGGCCATGGGGCTGACGAGCGCCATGCGCGCTCATTTTGTGCGCCTTGCAGCCCTGCCAATGTCGCCAGAGGTCGACCGTGCGGCGACTCTGCGGCGACTGACCCGCGCCTTGATGATCGCAGCCATGCATGGGCTGAGTCAGCGCGTAACGCTGTTACTCGCCGCGCAAGAAGAGTCGCTGGTCTCCTCGAGCGCTGCACTCGCCAGGGTGATCGATGATGTCGCCTTTCCCGGGGTGAGTGCAGTGGTGGATCCTGCTGACCTGGTGTGGACCATGCGCGAGCCATGGCAGCGATCTCTGGTCACCCTGGGCCAGCGCATCGCCTATGTGCAGCTGCGCGACTATACGCTGCGCGATGACCGGCGTGTGGCCTGCCCGATCGGCGAGGGTTTGGTGCCGTGGGAGAGCATCTTGCCCGTGCTGGACTGGCTGGGCGTGGGTTACGCCTGTGTGGACTATGGGCAGGGCACGGAGGCCGAGTTAGTCCCACCGGCCACCACCGGCTTGCCGCAGAGCCTGGCATTCTGCCAGGCAGCGCTCGAACTGGGCGTCTGTTCTCACTAGAAGCACGGACGAGCACTCTGCTTGCCCGATCTCGGGCGCGCACCTACACTCTGCTCAATCGGACTGCTGGAGGCCCAATGAGCATGTTCTATACCAAGCTGATCGCCGCTGTCGAGCGCAATCGCTCGTTGCTCTGCATCGGGCTCGACCCCGACGCTCGCGCGGGCAACAACGCTGTGGAGGCTCGCGATTTCTGTATACAGATCATCCAGCAGACCAGCGATCTGGTCTGCTGCTACAATCCCAATAGCGCCTTTTTCGAGCAGTATGGTGCGGAGGGGTGGACGGCGCTCCAACAGGTCATCGCCGCTGTGCCGGAAGACATCCCCGTCTTGCTAGACGCCAAGCGGGGCGACATCGGCAACACCGTCGCCGCCTACGCCGCAGCCGTTTTCGATGACCTCCATGCCGACGCGGTCACTGTCAGCCCCTATCTGGGCGCCGACAGTGTGGTGCCCTTCCTGCGGCCTGGCAAGGCTGCGTTTGTCCTCT
>JBDKSN010000209.1:0-11890 GCA_039680625.1 Anaerolineales bacterium
AAAGGCCAAGTCCACCGCCTCGCCCGGCTCGGGCAGTTCGCCCGCGTTGAACCAGGTGAGCCGGTGCGGCTCGCCATCCGGCCCGCTCACAAACAGGCGGCGATGGGGCGTCTCGCGCCAGCGGCTGACATCCTCGGCGCGCAGAAACACGCCGCCCTCAGCGGCCAGCTTGGGCGCGGGGTTGCCCGGGCCAAACGGCCGCAACCGCTCGATCTGCAGCGCCAGAGCCAGCCCCGCCTCGGTCCAGGGGATGACCGCGTCGATCGGCAGCGCAGGCTCGGCGATGGCCACCGCCTCGGGGGCGCGCTGTCGCAGCCAGGCCAATACGCCGCTGCGAAAGGCGCCGAACGACTCGGGCGCCAGCGCAAAGCCCGCGGCCATGGGATGACCCCCCTCGCGCAGTAGCAGGTGTCGCTGGCTGACGATGGCCTCGTGGATGTCGATGTCGCCCACCGACCGCGCCGACCCCACACTGGGCTGGCCGTCGCGGTGGGCGACGACGATGGCCGGCCGCCCATACGCCTGGGCCAGGCGGCCCGCCACCAGCCCGATGACGCCCTCTTCGAGGTCGGCGGCGGCCACCACCAGCGCTGGCTCGCGCAAGGCGTCGGGGTCTTGGGCGATCAGCTCGCTCACGCGCGCGAACGCCGCCTCGGTGCGCCCTCGTCGGCTGGCGTTGAGGCCATCGACGGCCTCGGCGAGCTGCGCGGCGCGTTCGGCGTCGCTGGTGAGCAGCAGCTCGACGGCCTCGTTGGCGTCGCCGAGACGGCCCACCGCGTTCAACCGCGGCGCTAGCTGATAGCCGATGGTTACCTCATCGGCGGTGGCCGGCTCGATGCCCGCGGCGCGCAACAGCGCCACCAGGCCGGGCCGCTGGCCCTGGCGCAACACCGCCAGGCCGCGCTGGATCCAGTAGCGCACGTCGCCCACCTGGGTGGCCACGTCGGCGACCAGGCCCAGCGCCACCAGGTCGAGCATGGCCTCGCGCTTGGGGGCAAAGCGTGGCGCATCGAGCAAGGCGCTGGCGAGGAGATAGGCCACGCCCACGCCCGAGAGCTCGTGCGCGGGGTGGTCGGCGGGCAACAGCTTGGGGTTGATGACGGCCAGGGCCTCGGGCTGCGTCGGGCCTAGGTCGTGGTGGTCGGTGATGATCACGCCGATGCCGAGCTCGTTGGCCAGCGCCACCGTGGCGACATCGGTGATGCCTGTGTCGCAGGTGACGATGAGGCGGACGCCGTCGCGAGCGGCATCGTGCACGGCGCTGGGCGGAAAGCCGTGCCCCGCTGCGCGCAGCGGCAGGCTATAGTCTACGCGGCACCCGAGGGCCGTGAGCGCCTCGACCAGCACGGCGGTGGCTGTCTGCCCATCGACGTCGAGGTCGCCCCAGATGCGCACGGGCGTGTTGACGCGCGCCGCCTCGGCGAGCACCCGTTTGGCCGCGCACACGCCGGGCAGGCTGTACGAGAAGGTGGGCGTATAGCGAGCGGGGTCCAGAAAGCGGCGCGCAGCCTCGGGGTCGGTGATGCCGCGCTGGGCGAGCAGCGTGGCCAGCAGCGGGTGCCCGCCGACTGCCTCGCGCAGCTCGGCCGACACGGCCACCGGCTCATGCACTTGCCAGCGCGCCACACTGCTCCTTTGCCTGGAGATGATTTGCGGATGCATCAAGCCCGCCAGGGGGCGGGCTAGGAAAGACGACCGCTAAAGGCGCCCTTGCCAACGTTGCGTGATCATACCACGGTTGCCGCGAGCCGTGCAAGCTCCCCCTCGCCAGTGCCGCGGTCAGTCTTCATCGTCGCCCTCGTCTTCGTCGGGCGCCGAGGGCATGACGACCTCGACCACCTCACCGTGATGGTCGACCACGATGCGAAAACCCGCCAGCCCGAGCATGGTCGTCCACGGCGTGGGATCGGCCTGGCGGACATTCTCGACGAGGTGTTCGACCGAGCTATCGAGCGCGGCCTTGGTGAACACGTCGCGGCGCCCGAGCATGTCGAGCATCATCTCGACGATCTGCGGGCGCACCTCGGCCAGCTGGCGCTGCATCTCAGCCAAGACCACATCGTCGATGCGATAGGCCTCGACATGGCGCTGAAACCCCTGATCGGGGATGGCATAGTGGTCGACGCCCCCGATGGCGATCACGTTGGCGGGCTCTCCCGCCTCGTTGAACACCAGCCCGCCAAAGACAGCGCGCGCCTTGAGGGGGTCGAGAGGTTCGTCTGCGTGCGTTGTGGGCGTATTTGCCATAATACCTCCTTATGCGGATTATAGGGGAGCATCTTTGCCAATCCAAGTGGAACGATAATCCGTGTGCCCTAGTCGAGTCTGGCGTGATGGGTGATGATTGCGAATACCGTCTCGTCCGGCTGACCGCCATCGCACTCGCTGGGCGCGAGTGGCGCGTCGCTACGCGGCCAGCGTTGGGTGAGGTGGCGAGCGCCTCGCCTGTGGAGCAGCTCTTGGCCGCGCAGGCACAGCTGATCCCCGGCCAGCGCGTGCTCGTCTCTCCCTGCGGCCATGGCCTGGTGGCGGCTTGGGCGGCGGCGACCTGTGGCCCCGAGCGCGTGGTGGCGATGGACACTGACGCCATCGCGCTCGACCTGACGCGCCAAACGCTGGCGGCCAATGGCCTGGCGGCGTGCTCGGCCGTGGCCGGTGCGCCAGCGGGCGGCGCAGCCGAGCCCTTCGAGGTGGGGCTGCTGGCGTTGCCCAAGGGCCGCGCACTGGCGCGGTTGCATCTGCTAGGCATGGCCCTCTCGCTCGCGCCTGGGGGTGAGCTCTACCTGGCGGGCGCGAACAACGCGGGCATCCAGAGCGTGCTCGGCGATGCCGAGCGGCTGCTCGGGCCGGGCGAGCTGTTGGCCTATCGCAAGGGGCATCGCGTGGCTCGCTTTCGCCGGCCGCCCCTCGACCCAACACAATTGCCAGCGCCCTTTGACGAGCCTGGGCTCCTTCCGGGCACCTACCGCGACGTGCCGGTGGTTGTGGGGCCCCATGCCCTGACCTTGCGCAGCCGCCCCGGCGTCTTTAGCCATGGCGAGCTCGATGCGGGCACGGCGATGCTCCTGGCCAACCTGCGCGTGCACCCGGGCGAGCGTGTGCTCGATTGGGGCTGTGGCGCGGGCGTCATTGGCCTGGTGGCGGCGCTAATTGCCGGGCCTGAGGCGGTGACCCTGCTCGACGTCGATGCCCTAGCCTGCGAATGCGCCGCCGCCTCGTTGGCGGCCAATGGCCTCGCGGGAGTGCGGGTGATCTTGGGCGACGGCCTGGCCGCGCTGCCGGAGGGCGAGCGGCTGGACCTCATCGTCAGCAACCCGCCGTTCCACAGCGGCCATGAGGTCAACCTGCGCATCACCGCCGCACTCATCGCCGAGGCGTTCGCGGCGCTCGAGCCTCGCGGTCGGCTGGTGTTGGTGGCCAACCGTTTTCTCCCCTATGGGCGGTTGCTCAGCGAGGTGTTCGGCGCAGTCGAGACGCTCGCCGCCGATGGGCGCTACCAGGTGCTCTCGGCGGCCAAGAGCCGCGCGCGCCGTCCCGTTCCTAGACGAGATTCGTCTTCATAAGATTGCTGTTTGACGATTCACGTATTCCGTGTTAACATAGCCGTGGAAAGGGATGAGGTGTTATGTTAGATCGTACAGATCGTCGCATCGTGCAAGTGCTCCAGGCCGATGGGCGCCGCTCAAACGTCGATGTGGCGCGCGAATTGGGCCTGTCTGAGAGCACGGTGCGCAAACGCCTCGACCGCATGATTGCCAGCGGCGAGGTGCATGTTTCCGCGCACGTCGATCCCACTCTCGTGGGCTATAGCACGCGCGCCATCATCTTGCTAACCATCGAGACGGGCCTGGTGCAGCAGACGGCCCAGCTCTTGACCGAGATGCCCGAGGTCGTCGCGCTCTATATGCTGACCGGCGGCTTTGACCTGGCCCTGTGGGCCGTGTTCACCGATGATGAACACCTCCAGCACTTTTTGCTCCATCGTCTGGGCAAGATCCCGGGCATCCTGCACACCCAGACTTCGCACGTCTTGAGCGTGTTCAAGCATTCCTACGAGTGGGTGATGCCCGACCCCGAGCAGCACAGTGTGCTGGTGGTCGATGACGATCCGGACTTTGTGGAGATGACCCGGCTCGTGCTCACCGCCGAGGGCTATGCGGTGCGCACTGCCTCCTCGGGCGACGAGGCCATGCGCTCGATGATCGCCAACCCGCCCTCGCTCGTGATCCTCGACGTGATGATGCAAGGTGTGCTCGACGGGTGGGACACCAGCGCACGCATCAGCGAGTCGCCCGAGCTCCACGGCACGCCGGTGCTGATGGTCAGCTCGATCACCGACTCGGACTATCGCAGCATGGTGCCCACCGACGACGACCATCTCATCGGCAACTTTCTTTCCAAGCCGGTCTCGCCCCAGCGCCTGGTAGAAGAGGTGGCGCGGCTGAT
Source organism: Anaerolineales bacterium (assembly GCA_039680625.1). GTDB lineage: Bacteria > Chloroflexota > Anaerolineae > UBA1429 > UBA1429 > JAAYDS01. Next base: position 4,447 of record JBDKSN010000209.1, read on the forward strand.
CGCGAGGCGCAGCTAGGCGTGGCTCGGGCGCAAGCGTCGCGTCTCGAGAAGGAGGCCAAGATGGCGCAAATCCTCATCGTCGTCGATGATCCCGATTTCTGTGAAGTGACGCGCCTGGTGCTCAGCAAGGCGGGCCATACAGCCAAGGCGGTGGCCAATGGCGACCAGGCCTTGGCCAGCATCGCCGAGGAGCAGCCCGACTTGATCATCCTGGATATCATGATGCAGGGCCTGCTCGACGGGCTGTATACGGCCCACAAGCTCGCGGCGAACGAGGCGTTGCACCGCATCCCCGTGCTGATGGTCTCGTCGATCGCCGATGCGCCCGCGGCGGGGATCTTTCCAACGGATGACTATCTGCCCACCGACGCCTGGCTCAGCAAGCCCGTCTCGCCAGACGAGCTGCTGGCCGCTATAGCCCGGCTGCTCGCACCTCCAGCGCAAGAGGCCGAGGCGCCCGACTGACCGGCGAGGTGGCCCGAGGTCTAGGCCCCGCCCAGGCGGGGAAAGGAGTGTCTATGCCGGCACCGATCTCTGCCGGTGGCATCATGAGTTCGCGACGGCTCTGCCTGGTGGGCGTGATGTCCACGCCGGACCGCCCCGGCATCGCCGGGCGGTTGTTCCAGGCGCTGGCCGATGCGGCGCTCAATACCCTGTTCATCGTCCACTGCATCGATCTCGATGGTCAGTCACAGATCCAGTTCTGTGTGGCCGCCGACGACCGCCAGCGCGCCGAGGAGGCCGTCCGTCCGGTGGCCGAGGCGTTGGGTGCGGCGCGGGTGACGCTCGTCGAGCCTGTGGCCCTACTCTCGGTCTTTGGGCCAGACTTTCGCGAGCGCCCAGGCATCGCCGCGTGTGCCTTTCAAGCGTTGGGCGAGGTGGGCATCAACATCCTGGCGGTGAGCACGTCGATCTCGACCATCACGTGCGTTATTGCCGATGCGTCCTATAATGAGGCCATAGCTGCGCTGCAGAAGGCATTTGCGTTGCCCTGAATCAGGCGACGATGAGGCGCGACGATGGGCCTCCTTCGTATACCGGCGACAAACGAGCTGGGCAACCGCAGCCGCCGGCTGGTTCAAGGCCGGTTGCTGGGGCTGGTGGTGTTGGCGGCCGCCTTGGCCGTCGCGTCTGAGCACGCCAGCGCTTGGCCTCTGCCCCAGTTGTGGGGGGTGTGGGCGGTCAGCCTGGGCCTGAACATCCTCTCGTACGTCCTCACGGTACGGCTGGTGCGCCGCTCTGCTCCTACCCACAACTATGCCCTGCTGTTGAGTGCCCAGTTGGTGGCCGATGCGCTGCTGCTCACTGCGCTGCTGCACCTGTCTGGCGGCATCGAGAACCCGCTGATGATGTTGTATGCGGTGCTGGTGGCGCTGGCCAGCAGCGTGCTCGAGCGCCGCGCGGCGTTGCTTTATGCCGCGTTCGCCTCGGCCTGTTGGGTGGCCCTGCTCTGGCTAGAGGCGGCCGGCGTGCTGGCGCACCATGGCCTGGGCGTGCTCTATGCGCCGACATTCTATACCCGGTCGGCTGCGCTGTGGGCCTCTGGTCTGCTGGTGACGTTCACCAACCTCGCCGTAACCGCCATCGCCTCGACGGTAGTCGCTCGCGCACGTGCTGGCCAATCCGAGCTGCGCGACGCGCAACAGAGCTGCGAGACGCGCGTGCAAGAGCTGACCGCGCTCGCCGATGAACTGCGGGCGGTCGATGCGGAGCGTTTGCAGTTCATCCGCGTAGTGACCCACGAGCTGCGCGCACCGGTGGCCGCCATCAAGTCGCTGCTCCAGCTCATCCTCACCGGCTATGTGCCGCCTGAGCGGCAGATGGAGTTCATCGCCAAGGCCGAGGCACGCGCCGACGAGCAGCTCGAGCTGATCGGCGACCTGCTCGATCTGTTGCATGTGCACGCGCCACCGCAGACGCCGGTGACCGAGCCTTGCCGCGTCGAGGCCATCCTCGCCGACGAGATCGACATGCTGGCGCCGCGCTATGCCGAGCAGCGGCAGCGCGACAGCATCGAGGTACAGCCCGATCTGCCGCCCGTGCTCGCCGCCCAAGAGCACGTCAAGCAGGTGTGGACCAACCTGCTCAGCAACGCCATCAAATACAACCGACCCGACGGCGAGGTGGCCGTGCGCCTGTGGAGCGAGGGCCAGCAGGTGTGCGGTTGTGTGCGCGACACGGGCATCGGCATTGCCCCGCAAGACCAGGCACGCCTGTTCAGCGAGTTCTATCGCACCGAAGAGGGCAAACAGTACAGTCGCCAGGGCACGGGGCTGGGCCTGGCCATCGTGCGCGCCATCCTCGAGCGCTATGGCGGGCGCATCTGGGTCGAGTCGGTCCATGGCGAGGGCAGTACCTTTTGTTTCACGCTGCCCTGCCAGCCGCCGGAGGCGCCGGCCAGCGCGGCGTCTGCGCCCGGCTGAGCGGCAGCAGCAGGCGGCGGCAGGCGCCTTTTGGTGGGCCTTCGCGCGGCGGGTATAATCGCCGTATCACCCCACGGTGGCGCGCTTCCGCGATGGCGGCCGCCCGGCCGTGGGTCACTAGAGGTGCCCCTGTGCTCGGACACAAGGCGCAGATGCAGCAGAGCTTGACCAAGACGCGGCGCTCGTTCTTTGGGCGCATCGCGGAGCTCTTCCGCGGCGAAGAGATCACCGAAGATACGTGGGATGAGCTCGAGATGCTGCTCTTGCAGGCCGACGTGGGCGTCAAGACTACGATGGGCCTGATCAGCACGCTGCGCGCCGAGGCCGAGAGCGGCCAGATCAAAGACGCGCAGCAAGCTCAAGACCGGCTCAAGGCCGAGCTGCTCGCGCTGTTGCGCCAGCACGAGCGCCCCTATCTGGCTGGGCGGCGATTGCTCAACGTCGTGCTGGTGGTGGGCGTCAACGGCTCGGGCAAAACCACGTCGATCGCCAAGCTCGCCTATTGGCACAAGCAGCGCGGCGACCGCGTGTTGCTGGCCGCCGCCGACACGTTTCGCGCCGCGGCCATCGACCAGTTGCAGGTGTGGGGCAAGCGCGCCGGCGTCGACGTCATCGCGCACCAGCCTGGCGCAGACCCGGGCGCAGTATTGTATGACGCGATCGTGGCCGCGCAGGCGCGTGGCTGCAACACGCTGATCGTCGATACGGCCGGGCGCCTGCACACGCAACACAACCTGATGCAAGAGCTGAAAAAGCTCGCTAGCATCGCCCACAAACAGGTGCACCAGGCGCCGCACGAGGTGTTGCTGGTGCTCGATGCCACCACGGGCCAGAACGCCCTGGCGCAGGCCCAGCACTTTACCGAGGCCGTCGGCGTCACCGGCGTGGTCTTGGCCAAGCTCGACAGCACCGCGCGCGGCGGTATGGTCTTTGCCGTGGGCACCGAGCTCGGCCTGCCCGTGCTCTTTGCCGCCACGGGCGAGCAGATCGATGACTGGGCGCCGTTCGACGCCGAGCAATTCGTCGAGGGCCTCTTCGCCAACGAAGACTAGCCCGCGTATTGGGGAGGAATCGCCATTATGGACAACACTCGCACTCAGCTACCCGCCATGCGCCAGGAGCTCACCACGCTGCTGGAGCATCTTTGACCTCCCCAGCCGCGAACGACACGTCGAGGAGCTCAAGCGCGCCACGACGGCCGATGGCTTTTGGGATGACCCCAATGCCGCCCAGGCGACGATGCAACAGCTCGCAAACCTCGAAACCGAGATCGCGCGCTGGCGCGAGCTAGAGGCGCAGATCGACGAACTCATCGCCCTCGATGAGCTCGCCTCGGGCGAGGGCGACGAGGCCATGCTCGCCGAGATCGAGCGCGACGCGGCCGAGGCCCAGCGGCGCCTCCGCGAGATGCGCCTCGAGCTGCTCATGTCTGGCCCGCACGACAGCCGCAACGCGATCATGACCATCTATGCCGGCGCTGGCGGCACCGAGTCGCAGGATTGGACGGCCATGCTCGAGCGTATGTACCTGCGCTGGGCCGAGCGCCGCGGCTTTGCGAGCGAGGTGATCGACGAGGCCGAGGGCGATGAGGCTGGCCTCAAGAGCGCGACCATCGAGATCCGCGGGCGCAACGCCTATGGCTACCTGCGCTCTGAGCGGGGCGTGCATCGGTTGGTGCGCATCTCGCCGTTCGACAATGCCAAGCGCCGCCACACGACGTTTGCGCTCGTCGAGGTGATCCCCGACGTGGCCGGCGAGATCGCTATCGAGATCAACCCCGAGGACCTCAAGATGGACGTCTATCGCTCGTCGGGGCACGGCGGGCAGAACGTGCAAAAGAACTCGACGGCCGTGCGCATCACCCATCTGCCCACGGGCATCGTCGTCTCTTGCCAAAACGAGCGCTCGCAGATGCAGAACCGCGAGCGCGCCATGGCGGTGCTCCAGTCGCGCCTGTATCACCTCGAGCTGCAAAAGCAAGAGGAAGAGAGGGCCAAGCTCCGCGGCGAGCTGGTCTCGGCGGGGTGGGGCAACCAGATCCGCTCCTACGTGCTGCACCCCTATCGCATGGTCAAAGACTTGCGCACCGGCTATGAGACGGGCAACACCACGGCCGTGCTCGATGGCGACCTCGACGGGCTGATCGAGGCCTATCTCGAGTATATGGTGGGCAAAGAGTAGCCGCCGCGACGCGCCCGGGCCTACTCTGCCCGGCAAAAGATCGGCGAGAGCCAGGCCATCTGCAGGTTGGCCTGGCACACCTCCACGTCATACACGTCAACCGAGTCAGCCGTGGCTCCGCGCGCAGGCTCGTCGCGCCAGGTGCGTTCGAGGCCATAGGCCGAGGCGGGCACGGCGCGGTGCAGCAGCGCGCATTCCGAGCTCCACTCTTGCATGTGGATACCGCGGCTCGCCTCTAGGAGCTCGCCGAGGCTGGCCGCGAGGGTGCGGCCGTTGGCCGTCAAGGTCACGCCCGTGTTGGCGTCGCCATCCAGCTCGACGATCACCGCCTGCGTGGCCGGGTGCAGCGTCGAGGGGTTCTTGAAACTGACACAGTGCCAGGCGAGCCGATCCTCGCTCTGCGCGACGATGCGGTTGTCGAGCGCATTGATCTCGGGCGACGTGTCGCGGTCTTGCGAGGGGGCCAGCACGCTCTGCCCGCGGAAGCAGGTCTCGACGCTGCGGATGGCGCCGCCCGTGAGGCGCAACTCGGCCTCCCACGCATAGCCCGCCACCTCTTCGCCCCAGCCCAGCTCGACCCGCAGCTTGTAGGGTCCATTCGTCGTGGCGCCGAGCTCGTGCCCGCCCACCACCTGCCAGGGGCGGTTGTTCTTGAACACGGTGACGCGGTCGAGCGCGTCTCCACCGCAGACTCGGAGCGAGAGCTCGCGGCGATCGGCGGCGAGCTGGGCGCCCAGGGACTGGCCGTTGAGCGTAAATGAGCAGGCGATCTTGTCGCCAGTGACGGCATAGGTGCGGCCAGCCAGCAACGCGGCCCACAGCGCCTCGCGGGTGAGCTCCTCGGCCAGCACGGCCGCGCGCCCATCACCGTAAGAGCCAGGATAGCCCGCATGATGGTCGGTGGATGCGACGAAAGAGAACCGCTTGCCCAACGCCAGGCCGCGGCGCGCGGTGTTGCGGCCGTCTCGCGCGCCCATGGTGTGTAGGTAGGGATAGGGCGCGTCGTCGCTCATGCCGCAGCCGTGTTTGGAATAGACCTCGACGATGGGGCTGAGCCGCGCGTCGAACGCCTCCCAGGCGATGCCGCGATAGCCGGGTGCATAGGCGATGTGGTGCGGCACGACAATGGCGGGCACGCCCACCTGCGCCACCAGCGCTTGCGGCGAGGGCGCCTCGATGAGGGGCAGCGCCGCCGAGGGCGAGAGGATGTGATGGTCGCCATAGGCGCGCGAGTGCGCTTCATAGCTCTGCAGGGTGACGAACTGACCGGGCACGTTGGCGCGCTCGATCATCGCCTTGACCTCCTCCCAGTGCGCGGCGAGCTTGCTAAAGCCCTCGCGGTGAAAGCGCAGTAAAAAGTCGATCTCGGGCTGCCACTCGTGGATGTCGTGCCAGGTGCCGTGGCCGGTGATGGCGCAAAAGTCGAGCTGCCCCTGCGCCGCGCGCAGAGCGTGCTCGAGGCGCCCATAACCATAGCTGATGCCGCAGTGATTGTGCAGGTCGCCCCAGTAGAGCTGCATGGCCTTGTCTCCGCGCAATGCTGGCGCCTATTGTCGCCTGGGTCGACGCGGTCGTCAAAAGGGCACCGTGCCGACGGCACGGCCGTTGCGTCGTGGCGCATCTTGCGCGATACTCGACCTAGGTTCACCGATTGTGGAGGCAGCGATGGACGCGTTCCCCAGCCTGACTATCGAGGGCGTCACCATCTCGCGCGCCATCTGTGGCACCAACGCCTTGCTGGGCTGGTCACACGTGAGCGCCGGACGCGACGCCTGGCTGCGCGCGACTTTTGATCCGCCACGCATCGCGCGCGTGTTCGCCCGTTGCCAAGAGCTGGGCGTCAACGCGGTGATGGGGCCGCTCTATCCGCGGCTGATCGACGCGCTCGACGAGACGGAGCGCCTGACCGGTGTGCGGCCCATCTGGGTGGCCACCACGTCGATGGACTGCTACCCTGCCGATCGTGAGCAGGCCTATCTCGCTGCGCGGCGCGCCGGCCGCCTCGATGAGGCCATGGCCATCAACCGCGACTCGATCGGCGAGCAGGCCGCCGCGCTCAAGGCCGCCGGTGCGGCGTTCTGCCTGGTGCATGGCGCCTGCGCCGATCACTGGCCGTTGCGCGAGGGGCGGCTCGTCGGCCTGGCCGAGACAATGGCCCAGATCCGCGCGGTAGGCCTGGTGCCCGGTTCGGCCACGCACTTGGCCGAGCGAGTGACAGCGCTGGAGAGCGCGCCCAGCGGCCCGGCTATCTTGGCCACGCCGGTGAACAAGGGCGGCTGGATGATGACCCCCTCGCGCGATGACGCTCTGGCGCGCTTTAGCTGCCTGCATCGCCCGCTCATCGCCATCAAGACGCTGGCCTGCGGTCGTTATGATACCGAGTATACGGTCGAGGAATGGCTGCGCTGGGCGGTGGCTGCGCCGGGCGTGGCGGCGATCGCCTTGGGCGTGATGGTCGAGCAGGAGGCCGAGCAGAGCCTGCCCGTGTTGCGCGATGCCTTTGCCGAACGTTATGGCGCCTAGCGCGCCCACCGCGATGGAGGAGGACTTGCTGATGGACGATCGCCCCCGCTGTGGCTGGCAGACGAACGATCCCTCGATGCAGCGCTACCACGACACCGAGTGGGGCACGCCCGTGCACGACGACTGTGGCCTGTTTCAGGCGCTGGTGCTGGACGGCGCGCAGGCCGGCCTGAGCTGGTCGACGATCCTGCACAAGCGCGAGGCCTATCGTGCCGCCTTCGACTGTTTTGACCCGGCGCTGGTGGCCTGTTATGACGAGGAGCGCATCGCCGCACTGCTGCTGAACCCCGGCATCGTGCGCAATCGGCGCAAGGTGT
>JBDKSN010000210.1:0-14321 GCA_039680625.1 Anaerolineales bacterium
GTGTCGCTGCTACTTGGCCCGGATAGTCCAGCAGCGTGACCTTTTGTAGGCCGGCGATCTTCATGAGCCGGGCACGGCCTCGCGCACCTCGCTGGGCACGGCGAACTCGATGCGCTCGTCGTACTCGCTACGCTTGCCCTTGTTCCACTGCTGCACAGGCCGCAAGTAGCCCACCACGCGGCTATAGACCTCGCAGGGCTGCTCATCCGCACACTTCGGACACGTAAAGTGCTCGCCGCTCAGGTAGCCGTGGGTCGGGCAGACGCTAAAGGTCGGCGTGAGCGTAAAGTAGGGCAGGGCATAGTGCTGGGCGATGCGTCGCACCAGGTTCTTGGTGGTGGTCACCGAGGGCAGCTTTTCGCCCAAGAAGACGTGCACCACCGTGCCGCCGGTGTACTTGGTCTGCAGCGTGTCTTGCCAGTCGAGCGCCTGGAACAGGTCGTCGGTGGCGCCCACGGGCAGCTGCGTCGAGTTGGTATAGTAGGGCGCGCCGCCGTGCTCGGTGCCCGCGGTGATGATGCCCGGGTATTGATCCTTGTCGAGCATGGCAAAGCGGTAGCTCGTGCCCTCGGCGGGCGTGGCCTCGAGGTTGAACAGCTGGCCGGTCTCCTCTTGGTACTCTTGCAGGCGATCGCGCATAAAGTCGAGCACGCGCTCGGTAAAGGCGCGGCCGGCCGCCGTGGTCAGGTCGACCCCCAAGAAGTTGAGCAGCGACTCGTTCATGCCGTTGAGGCCGATGGTGTTAAAGTGATTGGTCCAATACGAGCCAGTGCGCTCCTTGATGCCGTCGAGATAGTGCTGCGAGTAGGGATACAGGCCAGCCTCGGTGAAATGCTCGATGACGCGACGGCGGATGAGCAGGCTATCTCGGGCGATGTCCATCAAGTGGGCCACGCGCTGGAAATAGTCCTCCTCGCTCTGGGCCAGGTAGCCGATGCGCGCCATGTTCAAGGTAACCACGCCGATGCTGCCGGTGAGCGGGTTCGAGCCAAAGAGGCCGCCCCCGCGTTTGAGCAGCTGGGTGTTGTCGAGGCGCAGACGGCAGCACATCGAGCGCACGTCGTCGGGGTTCATGTCCGAGTTCACAAAGTTGGCAAAGTAGGGGATGCCATACTTGGCCGTCATCTGCCAGATGGCGTCGAGGTTCGGGTTGTCCCAGTCAAAGTCCTTGGTGATGTTGTAGGTGGGGATCGGGAAGGTAAAGACGCGGCCCTTGGCATCGCCCTCGAGCATCAGCTCGGCAAAGGTGCGGTTGAGCAGGTCCATCTCGGGCTGGAACTCGCCATAGGTCTCGTCTTGCAGCTCGCCGCCGATGATGACCGCGTCGTTGGCGACGTTGCCGGGCACCTTGAGGTCCATGGTGAGGTTGGTGAAGGGCGTCTGAAAGCCCACGCGCGTGGGCACGTTCATGTTATAGATGAACTCTTGCAGCGCCTGGCGCACCTCTTTGGGGCTGAGCCCATCGTAGCGGATGAAGGGCGCGAGGTAGGTATCAAAGCCCGAGAAGGCCACGGCGCCGGCCGACTCGCCCTGGATGGTGTAAAAGAAGTTGACTACCTGGCCGAGCGCCGAGCGAAAGTGCTTGGGAGGCGCGCAATCGACCTTGCCCGGCACGCCACCAAAGCCGCGCAACAGCAAGTCGCGCAAGTCCCAGCCGCAGCAATAGACGGCGAGGATGTAGAGGTCGTGCAGGTGAATATCGCCGTTGAGGTGGGCGTTGCGCACGTCTTTGGGGTAGAGGGTATTCAGCCAATAGGAGCTATTCACCGCCGAGAAGATATGGTTGTTGAGCCCCTGGAGCGAAAAGCTCATGTTGCTGTTCTCTTTGACGCGCCAATCGAGGTGGCCGAGGTAGCCCTCGATGAGCTCGTTGGCGTCGACCAGCGCGCGAATATCGCGGAGCTTGTTGTGCAGGTCGCGGTAGAGGATATAGCTCTTGGCGGTCTTGGCGTGGCCCAGGTTGATGAGCGCACGTTCGACGAGGTCCTGGATGTCCTCGACCGAGGGGATGACGCGGTCGCCAAACTGCTCGTCGAGCATCTCGCGGACGATATTCGAAACATAGACGGCGCGATCGCGGTCGCTGCCACCGACCGACTGCGCGGCCTTAAAGATCGCGTTGGTGATCTTTTCTTGATCGAACGGGACGATGCGCCCGTCTCGCTTGCGCACTTGGGTGACGTGGCTCTGGTTTGACATGGTCGCTCCTTCAGGGGCTAAGATGGGAGCACCTCCTCGTCAGGCGATCGACTGCTGCCCGTAGCGAGGAGGCGTAATCGATGCGAGCGCCGAAGCTCCTATTCCGTTCCGACGCCCCCATTATAGCCGATGTGGGTCCTGTGCGCAAGACTTATTGCGTGAAGATTTGCGATGTTGCCCCAGATTCGTGCCGTGGCCAGGGCTAGTGGGTATACTCACGCTAGACCACTAGATAACGGCCCTAGCGTAGCGCGAGATAATGCGTCAAGCTAGAACGCCTGTTCTGGAGGGTTGTATATGCAGTTTTTGCTGCATTTCGTGCCGAGGCTGCGGGCGGCACTGTTTGACAGAAGGGCGCGCGGTATCTAGACTAGGAGCGTACTGGCGCCCATAGCTCAATGGATAGAGTGCCGGACTTCGAATCCGTCGGTTGGGCGTTCGACCCGCCCTGGGCGCATCAAGAGGCGGCCGCGAGGAAACTCGTCGGCCGCCTGTGGCGTTGGGGGGGCGTGGGAGCTAGCGCGCCGGACTTGCAATCCTTCGGCCGGGCGTTCGACCCGCCCTGGGTGCATCAGAAGGCGGCCGCCTGTGGCGTTGGAGGGAGGCCATGCCAGGCAACTGATCAGTGTGTGTGGAGACACAAACTAGTGATACACTAGAGGAGAAGGCAGATGGGCGTGCCCTTCACTAGGCGCAGATACCCTCCGCACAATAGAGCGATCTGTCTCCATAACACGTCTGACAAAGAAGACTGCATGTGCAGGAAGAACATAGCCTGCAGCAAAGGATGTGCTGAAAAATGACGACATGCTGTTGTTCCTCGGGAAACTGCTGTGGGCAGTCGCAACCGAAAAAGTCGGTCAACATAGACTTTCTCTATCTGGACACGTCTGTTTGCGGCAGATGTCAGGATACGGAAAAGGCTCTGGACGAAGCAGTTTCCAGTGTTGCCGCTGTGTTGAACGCCGCCGGGTACGAGGTCAACGTAAACAAGGTCAACGTTGCCACAAGGGAGTCGGCAATCCAGAATCAGTTTGTAAGCTCGCCCACCATTCGCGTAAACGGCAATGACATTTCCCTCGAACTGCGGGAGTCAGTCTGTGAGGACTGCGGCGAGCTTTGCGGGGATACCGTAGACTGCCGCGTATGGGTATACGATGGCGTCGAATATACGTCCCCACCGAAGGAGCTTATCGTAGACGCCATCCTGCGGGAGGTGTATGGCGCCCAGCGAAGCGAGCCGGAGCGTGTCGCCTATCGGCTCCCTGCGAATCTGGAGACATATTTCGTGGCCAAGACCCGCAAGGATGGAGCAGCGCGTCAAGGGAAAGCGGGCAATAATACAGAGTGAGCGAATCAAGAGGGCATTGCTGATCGCCCGAGCGTGTGGCCCTGTGGGGCTGCCCTCCCTGACAATCTCCCCCGCTTCGGCTACACTGGGCGCAGCATTCCACCCAAGGAGCGGCCATGAGCGATCAACGCAAGCTCAAGTTCTCGACCGACCTCTGTACGTTCTACTCGCCCGTCTATTGGGGCCAGCCGACTGGGCTGGAAGGGCTGTTCACCGGCGGCCGCTGGGACCCATTGCGCTTTTGGGAGCGCATCCTCGACGGCACGCGCGAGGCGGGCATCGATGGCATCGAGATCACCTTTGCCCCGGGAGACTGGCACTGCGCGCTGCAAGCCTATGGCTTGGCCAAGGCCTTTGGCGCGGCCGTGCAGGATCGTGGCCTGGCGGTTTCGAGTGGCTTCTTATCGACCACTGACCATGGCACGGGCCGCCAGGTGCACTATGAGGATCGCGCCGACCATGCCCTGGCCCTCGAGGGCGCCAGCGCCTATGCCGAGTTCTTGCACGACTGCGGCGCCTCGCTGATGGTGGTCTCGCTTCCACTGCGCAAGAGTCGCGACGCTGAGCCGCCGCTGATCATCGACCTGGCGTATGCCTCGACCGTCGCCGATCTGCTCAACCGCATGGGCGCGGCTACGCTCAAACACGGCGTGCGCCTGGTGCTGCACCCCGAGGCCTTTACCGTGTTCCGCAACAGCCGCGACGTCGATCTGTTCATGACGCTCACCGACCCGACCTATGTGAACCTCTGCCCCGACACGGCGCAGTTCACCGTGGCTGGCTCGGACCCCATCGAGATCGCCAGCCGACACCGCGACCGCGTACAACTGGCCCATTTCAAAGACGCTGTCGGCCCGGCGCCGCTCGATGTGCCCATCGACGACACGATCTGGGATCGTCAGGTGCAATGGTTCGCGCCGGTGGGCACCGGTGTGGTCGACTGGCCGCGCTGGATGCGCCTGCTGCGCGATCTGCACTATGAGGGCTGGGCCGTGTTCGAGCTGGACAACGCGCCCGATCCCGTGGCCGCGCTCAAAACGATCCGCGAGTACGTCGAACGCGCGTTGCTGCCGATCTATCGCTGAGACGTCGTTGCGCCCATCTTGGGCATTGGCCTGCGGTGAATGCAAAAGGGCGGTCTCTCCGCAGGCCTGATGGCCCGGATAGACCGCCCTGTGCTTGCGCCGGCCCTTGACGATCTCGGCCCCAGCACTTGTGAGATGTGCCGCCCTGTCGTGCCGCGCTCGCGCCTATGGGCGCCAGTCGGGGCTCCCCTGCGCTCTGGCCAGAGCGGCCAGCTCGAATTGCCGCAGCCTGAGCTCGGTGCTGTCGCTGTCGGGCTTGACCTCGAGATGGTTGATCACCTCGGTGACGCCCTCTTGCTTTTCCGCGATCTGTTCCGCGGCCCTTTTCACCTCTTCGCTATCGACGTTGCCGATGAGGGTGACCACGCTCCCCTGAACCGCGACATCGATGATCGCCAGGTCGGTGCGCGGATCGGCGGCCAGCGCGGCCATCACGCGCGATTGCAGCGTCGTGGCGGCGTTCAAGCCATTGACCACATCGACCACGCCGTTGACGCTACGAGCCACCGCCTCGATGTGCCGTTTGGTGGCGACATCGGCCACCGTGCCGCTCAGTCGAACGATGCCGCTCTCGATCTCGATGCCGATGCTATCGGCGTCAAAGGGTATCTCGGCCAGCTTGTCGCGAAACTCGGCCAGGATGTCCTCATCGTCTCGCGCGCGGAAGCGATCCAGCGCGGCCAATTCGCCCTCCCCAGCCGTGAGCTTGACCTCGTCTTCGCTCAGCGCGGCGATCATCTCCCTCGGCACGATCAGCCGCGTCGCCAGCAGGCCGCGTTCGACCACGAGATGGGTGACCTCGCCGGTCTCGCTATTGGCTAGCACGTGGTCTATCCGGCCGATGGTGCCATCTTTGCCGACCACGCGCATGCCGCGCCGGATCGAGATGCCCTCTTTGTGCGCTTCGTCCTGAACGCTATAGCGAACAGAGGGGCGGAGCGCCTGTTGGTGCAGGATCCCGCCGGCGGTCTTGGGCAGCAACATGTCGCTGGTGGCGACTGGCCCCGCTTCCTCCCAGCCCTCCGGGGCCTGGGTATAGGCCTCGGCCTCCCACTGGGGCAGCTCGGCCAGCTTATCGGGAGCGAGATCCAACTCGATGTAGGGATGAGAACGACGAACGGCCGATACGGGCACCACCGTGGACGAGCGGAACAACAACCCTTTGGAGACCACTAGCGCGACCACACGGTGCGTATACGGATCCAGGATGATCTTTTCTAGTCTGCCGCAGTTCTTGTCTCCACAGCGCACTTCGTCGCCGATGCGAAACGCGATATCGGTCTTCATAGGTTATCTCCTTTCCATGGCTGAGCCATCATCTGCTTTACAATAAATAGCAAGGAATTGATTATGTGTCAAGTACCTTCGACCGAGTCTGCGGGGAATGGCACTTGGCGCCTCGCTCAGAGGGCTTGGTCGGCGTGGCAACACTCCACAACGCAGCGCCGCATGGCCTGGAGGCCGCGCCCTCGTGGTCGCGAGCGGCCGGTTGGCGCTGGCGGGCGCCCGTTCTACAATGGGTGCGATGCGATTGGCGCCCCAGGGCGCCGGAAGGAGAGAACGTGCGCATGATCGATCTGCGGAGCGATACTGTCACCCTGCCTACGCCGGCGATGCGTGAGGCGATGTACCGCGCTGAGCTGGGCGATGACGTCTTTGGCGAGGACCCCACCGTCAACCGTCTTCTAGAGCTGGGCGCGGCCAAGCTGGGCAAAGAGGCCGCGCTGTTGGTGGCCAGCGGCACTATGGGCAACCTGGTGTCGATCTTGACGCATTGCGGCCGAGGCGACGAGGTGATCATGGGCGACGTCGCCCACACCTTTATCTATGAGGTCGGCGGCGTCTCGGCGCTGGGCGGCATTCACGTGCACACCGTGCCCAACCAGCCCGATGGCTCGCTCGACGTGGCCGATGTCGAGGAGGCCATTCGTGGCGACAACATTCACTTTCCCCCCACGCGGCTGATCTGTCTAGAGAACACCCAGAACCGCTGCGGCGGCGCCGTGGTGAGCATCGAGAAGATGGCCGCGGTGCGTCGCGTGGCGCAGGCTCACGGCCTGGCCGTGCATCTCGACGGGGCGCGCATTTTCAACGCCGCGGTGGCCTTGGGCGTCGACGTCCGCGAGGTGGCGGCGCAGGCCGACACGGTGCAGTTCTGCCTGTCCAAGGGGCTGGCGGCGCCGGTAGGCTCGCTCATCGTGGGGACGCGCGCGTTCATCGAGCGGGCGCGGCGCATCCGCAAGATGGTGGGCGGGGGCATGCGCCAGGCGGGAGTGTTTGCGGCGGCGGGCATCGTCGCCCTCGAGACGATGGTCGACCGGCTAGCAGACGATCACGCGAACGCGCGACGCCTGGCCGAGGGCCTGGCCCAGATCCCCGGCTATGCCATCGACCTGGCCGGCGTGCAATCGAACATGGTCATGATCGGCCTGAGCGCGCCGGGCGCCAATCTCGATGCGGTCGAGGCAGCGCTCAAGGCCGAGGGCGTGGCCATCAGCCGCACGGCGCCTGGGCATTTCCGCGCTGTCACACACTATGGCATCGAGAGCGCCGATATCGACGCGGCGCTGGGTGCCTTTGCGCGCGCCATCTCGGTGGCCTAGGCGCTCGCTCGGCTTGCGGTCCGCCCCGAGAGAGGCCGGGCCTCTCTTGCGGGCGAGCCGCGCCCTCACTGGGCGACGACCATCGCTATAGCATCGTGATCAGAGTGCGACAGGCTGATGGCCCACTCGCTCAGCCCCAGTGTTTGAGCGCGAGCCAGGGCATGGCCGTGGAGGATGACATAGGGTTTGCCGCGCTCGTCGGCCAGGATCTCCATCTCGGCCCACAGAATGCCGTTGAGGCCAGTGCCTAGTGCCTTGGAGATGGCTTCTTTGCCCGCAAAGCGCACGGCCAACTCGGGCGCGCGGCCGCGGCAGAGGGCGATCTCACGGGCAGTATAAACTTTGTGCAAAAAGCGCTCGCCAAAGCGATCGAGGACGTGTTGCACGCGAGCGAGTTCGATGATGTCGACGCCGGTCGTGAGCATGCCTGACGCACTCCGGAATGGGGTTGGGGGTCGGGTCGCGACGAGCCTACTCGGTCTCGGGCGTGGCGGTCTTGAGCATGGGCACGAGCAGCCGCTCGATGGCCATGGTGTGGCTGCAAACGCCCCGCTGCTGGAAAAAGTTACACTCGCACGTCCACCGGCCGTCGGTGAAGGTGAGTTGATAGGTGTCATGGTTGCCGCGGAAGGTCGCGTTGAGCGCAGTGATCTGCACGCGATCCGGCTCTTTGGCGTACTCGATCGACTTTTGAATCTTGCTGATCATTCCCGAGTCCATGCCGCCTCCCTCATAAAAAAGTGACACCAGCCGACTCGACCGACTGGTGTCAAGATGACCTGTAGCGACTGAAACGGTTACGCACGGGTGGCACAACCTTTGCCTCTCGATAGATGTATCACTAGTATAGAGAGGCGCGGCGGCGGTGTCAACGTACAAAAGGCGCATTGCCGCCGCGACCACAGACTGGGGAGGAAGCATGAAGCCGCTAGAGATGGCTCTGTTGGGTGCGGGCGGGCGGGGCACCTTTGCCTATGGGCGCTATGCGCTGTTGAACCCGCATCTGGTGCGTTTCGTGGCCGTGGCCGAGCCCAACGCCGAACGGCGTGAGCGTTTTGCCCGTGAGCACCACATCCCGCCCGAGCGTTGCTTTGCGTCGTGGGAAGAGCTGCTGGCCCGGCCACAGCTCGCCGACGCCCTGCTCAACGCCACGATGGACCGGATGCACGTGCCCTCGACGCTGGCGGCGCTGCGCGCGGGCTACCCCGTGCTGCTCGAAAAGCCCATGGCCGTCACGCCGGCCGACTGCGTGCGCTTGGTGCAGGCCGCCGAGCAGACTGGGCGCCTGTTGCAGATCTGCCACGTCCTGCGCTACACCCAGTTCTGGGCCAAGCTGCACGAGATCGTGCAGTCTGGGCAGCTCGGCGACATCATCACCGTGGACCATCGCGAGAACGTGGCCTATTGGCATATGGCGCACAGCTTTGTCCGCGGCAACTGGCGCAACGCCGGCGAGAGCGCGCCGATGATCCTGGCCAAGTGCTGCCATGATATGGACATCCTCTACTGGATCCTGGGCCTGCGCGTGCGGCAACTGTCCTCTTTTGGGCGGCTGTCGTTCTATACGGCGGCCAACGCGCCCGCCGGCGCGCCCGAGCGTTGCACCGACGGCTGCCCGGCGCAAGACCACTGCCCGTTCTATGCGCCGCGGTTCTATCTCGCGCGGGGCGACGAGTGGCCCACCAACGCAGTGAGCACCGACACCTCGCCCGAGGGAGTGTTGCGTGCGCTGCGCGAAGGCCCCTATGGGCGCTGTGTGTTCCGTTGCGACAACGACGTGGTCGACCACCAGGTGATCAACATGGAGCTCGAGTCCGACGCGACGGTGACCTTTACCATGCAGGGGCACTCGCACGACAACGTGCGCACGCTGCGCTATGACGGCACCAAGGCAACGCTGTTGGCCAGCGAGGCCACCGATGAGATCGCCATTTACGACCACCTGACGGGCAGCGTCGAGACCTTTCACCCCGGGCACATCGACAGCGGGCACGGCGGCGGCGACGGGGGCATCCTGAACGACTTTATCGCAGCGGTGCGCGGCATGCCCGGCGAGGCGAGCACCACGGCGCGCGTCTCGCTCGAGAGCCACCTGATGGCCTTTGCTGCCGAAGAGGCGCGTCAGAGCGGCGAGATCATCGACATGGCCGCGTATCGGCAGCGAGCCGAGGCGCTGGGGCAGCAGGGCGACTCCCAGTAGGGTCGGCGGCCACGATATACTGAGTATCCGGCGACTGTGAGCCTCTCCAGTCTGCTATTGCGTAGGTCGGTGGCGTCGGTTATAATGCCCAGCAATGGGTGGCTGCGGGCCTTGGGGAACGCAGCCCGGAGACAGCGACGCCTGAGATAGGCGAGGGTAAGGGTTAGTATGGACAGCAACGAGGCTAGAGGAGAGCACAACTGGCTGGGGGTCGATGAGGAGCTCGAAGAGGGCAAGCGGCTCTATCAGAGCGGCGATCGCGCCGGTGCCGAGGCCATCTTCAAGCGCCTGATCCATCGCTCACCCGATCATGAGGATGCCTGGCTTTGGCTGGCCTACATTGCGCCGACCGATGCGCAACGGCTGCGCTGGCTGCGCGAGGCCAGCCTGTATCTGCCCGATAGCGAGCGCCTCAAGCAGGCGCGCGAGTGGGCACTCGAACAGTATCGCGCTAGTGGCGCTGCGGACGAGGCCATCGACCCAGAGCTGTTGGCGAGCGCGGCCCCGCCCGAGCGCCCCGCAGGCCAAGGCGGAGCCAAGGCGGACCGTGGCGCACGGCGACGGCGGGGCCAACAGGCCTCGCGCGGGGCTGCTGCCGAGGCCACGGCCGAGAGCGCCGCGCGGACGGCTCCTCGCTTGGATGCGGTGGCGCGTAACGCGGGGCAGAGCGTCAAGCAAGGCCTCGACGGTGCGCGGCAGTGGGGCGCCAACGTGACGGCTACGACCAAGACCAAGTTCCACGGGCTGGGCCTCTACGTCGTCTCGATCATCGGCGTGGCGGCCATCGCGCTCTTGGTGTTCGTCACCGTGTCGAGCGCCAGCCAGCCGGCCATCGTGATCTCGCCGCTGGTGTTGCCCACCGAGGTGATCAACGCCACGCCCACGCCCACGAGCGCCAGCCGCATCGAACAAGAGCGCGTCAAGGTCGAGGTGGCCTGGACCAAATCCGATTGGGACAGCGCCATCCGCGCGCTCGACGCCATCCTCGCGCTGGACCCGACCGACATCGAGGCGCGAACGCAGCTGGCCGAGGCGCTGCACGAGCGCGCCCAAGACGAGATCGCGGCCAACGACTTGGAGAGCGCCAAGGCCGATCTCGACCGCGCCATCAAGGCCAACGCCAGCAACGCCGACCTGCAACGCACGCGGAGCGATCTCGAGCGCTATCGCCAGGGCCTGGCACTCTACCAGACGCAGCAGTGGCAGGCGGCCGTCGACAAGCTGACCCCCGTCTATGAGAAGAACCCCGAGTTCCGCGACACGCCGGCCCTGCTGGCCGATAGCCATGAGAAGCTCGGCGACGCGGCCCTCGAAGCGCAGGACTGGTACGAGGCCGAGAAGCAATACGCCGCTTGCCTGAGCTATGTGCCCGACAAGCAGTCGTGCCTCGAAAGCGCGAAAGAGACGGCCAACATCATCACCCCGCCCACGCGCATCGAGGTCAGCCTCAGCAAGTATCGGTGCGATGTCTATGAGAACGGCGAGGTCATCCGCAGCTTTTCGGTGTGCACGGGGCGGCCCTCGTCGCCCACCGTGCCGGGACGATACCAGATCCTCGACAAGATGGAGACGGGTGCCTATGCCAGTAAGTGGGACCTAGACATGCCGCTGTGGATGGGCATCTACTGGGCGGGCGGCTCAGAGAACGGCTTTCACGCCTATCCCATCCGGAATGGCTCGCAGGTGCTGTGGCGTGGCTCTCTGGGCACGGGGTGCTCTTTTGGCTGCATCGTGCTCGACAACGCCGACGCCGAGTGGCTGTTCAACTGGGCGCAGATCGGCACAGTGGTCTTTGTGCGCGAATAGCGCCCGCATAGCGAGATTCCGCGGCGCCCTGTGCGTCGCTTAGGAGAGAGAGGCGAGATGCCCGAGATGACGAGCGGCCCGAACATGGCCTGGCTCGATGAAGAAGTCAGGCGCGCCCGCGCAACGATCGACGAACTGCACGACATCATCGACAAGCAGCAGGTCACCCTGGTCGACCAAGAGCAGCGCATCATGGCGCTGGAGGATCGCCTGGTCAAGCTGCAGGCCGAGCTGCTAAAGCTGCCCGACGTGCAAGAGGCCACCCAACGCACGCGCGACGAGATCGTGCTGCGCCTGGCCGAGCTCCGCCAGGACGTGCAAAGGCACGAGACCGAGGCGCTGCGCACGCGCCAAATGGAGCGCGAGCAGGACACGCGGGCCATCGAAGAGGTGCGCGCCGAGCTGGACCGCATCGCGCCGCTCGAGCAGGCCATGGCCGTGCGCCAGGCCGTCGAGCAGCGGCTCAACGAGGCCGTGATGCGTTTGCAGCAAGAGCTCGAGCGCAGCAACAAGCTCCACGTGCAGGCCCAAGAGGGCCAGCGCCTGCTGCAAGAGAACCTCAGCAAAGTGACGGTCGAGCAGCGGCAGTTGGCCGGCGAGGTCGAAGAGCAGCGCCAGGCGCAACAGTCATTGCGCGCCAGCCTGGTCTCGCTGAGCAGCAACACGACCAAGCTCGAACAACGCATCGCCGAGATAGAGAACATGCGCCAAGAGCTCACCGCGCAGCAGGCCGAGCTCATCGAGCGCGAGCGCCTGGCCGACCGTGAGCGCGCCCAGCAGCTCGCCGAGTGGGGCCGCCGCCTCGAGGGCTTTACCCAACAGCTCGACACGTGGGCGAACCAGCTCAAGTTCTTTAGCGACCAGCATGAAAAGAACCGCGGCACCTTGCGCGATATCCAGACGCTGGCCCAAGAGATCAGTCAGCAACAAGATCGCCTGCGCCAGCTCCAGCGCTTGAGCGAGGAGCAGATCCGCCGCGAGCTGCGCGAGAACCAGAATGAGAACCAACGCCGTTGGGCGCAAGAGGCCGAGCGCGTCGAGCGCGCCAACAGCCGCCAAGCCGAGATCGACCAGGCCCAAGACGCGCGCCTCGACGTCGCCGAAAAACTCCTTGAAGATGCGGCGGTGCGCTTTGCCGGGCTAGACCAGCGCCTGCAAGGCCTGCGCGACGATCTGGGCGCGCTGCAAGACCGGCTCACGACGCTGAGTAAGGGCGCCTGGCGCGCGATGCAAAAGGCCGCCCAGGGCGTGCTCGCCGAGCTACACGACACCTTGGGCCTGGAGGACTGACCGTGTTCGTCATCGGCACGGCGGGCCATGTGGATCACGGCAAGAGCACGCTGGTCCAGGCCCTCACGGGCACCAACCCCGACCGGTTGGCCGAAGAGCAACGCCGCGCGATGACGATCGACCTGGGCTTTGCCTGGCTCACCCTGCCCAGCGGCGCCGAGGTGAGCATCGTGGATGTCCCCGGCCACGAGGATTTTGTCCGCAACATGCTCGCTGGCGTGGGCGGCATCGATCTGGCGCTCTTGGTGGTGGCCGCCGATGAGGGCGTGATGCCCCAGACGCGCGAGCACCTCGAGATCCTCCACCTCTTGCAGGTGCCCCGCGGCGTGGTGGCCTTGACCAAGGCCGACCTGGTGCAAGACCCTGACTGGCTCGACCTGGTGCGCGAAGAAGTGCGCGAAGAGCTGGCGGGCACGACGTTGGCCCAGGCCGAGATCATCCCCGTCTCGGCGCGCACGGGCCAGGGCCTGCCCGAGTTGCTCGCCGCGCTCGACCGCCTGGTGGCCGCCTGCCCGCCGCCCGCCGATGTGGGCCGTCCGCGGCTGCCCATCGATCGCGCCTTTACCATCGCCGGCTTTGGCACCGTGGTCACGGGCACGCTCGGCGGCGGGCGCCTGACCGTGGGCCAAGAGGTCGAGCTGGCGCCCGATGGCCTGCGGGCGCGCATCCGCGGGCTGCAACGCCACAAGACCAAGATCGACGTCGCCGAGCCAGGCACACGGCTCGCGGCGAACCTCTCGGGGGTCGAGCTGGCCGCGCTCCATCGCGGGCAGGTGTTGACCACGCCGGGCTGGCTCCAACGCACCCGGCTGCTCGATGTGCGTGTGCAGGCCGTGCGCCAGAGCGCCTATAGCCTGCGGCACAATATGGAGGTCGAGCTCTTCTTAGCCACCAGCCGCACTCTGGCTCGCCTGCGTTTGTTGGCTGGGGCCGACGAGTCGGCCAACCAGCCGGTCGACGAGCTGCGCGACGGGCAAACGGGCTGGGCGCAATTGCAGCTACGCGAGCCGGTGGCCGTGGCGCGCGGCGATCGCTTTGTGCTGCGCCTGCCCTCGCCCAGCGCGACGTTGGGCGGCGGCATGGTGGTCGATCCGCATCCGCGCCGGCGCTATCGCCGCCAGGATCACGAGGCTGTGGCGCGGCTCGCGGCGCTGGCCAGTGGCTCGCCGCACGAGCTCTTGCTCCAGGTGCTCTCGACTGCGCCGCTCACGGTGCGCGAGGCGATCGTCGCCAGTGGGCTGGATGCGGCCACAGCGCGCGAGACGTTGACGGCGCTGCTCGCCGCTGGCGAGGTGATTGCGCTGCGCAACCACGCCGCGGCCGGCGTGCTCGCCGAGGGCGAGGTGCTGCTCGCCGCGCGGGCTTGGGAGCGGCTGCGCTCGCGGCTCATCGGCACGCTGGAGGAATATCACCAGGCGCACCCCCTGAGGCTGGGCATGCCCCTCGAAGAGTGCCGCTCGCGTGCGCGGCTGCCCGAGGGCTATGCCGACCTCTTGCTGGCGCGGGCGCTGGCCCAGGGCGACATCGCGCAGACGGGCACTCTGGTGCGGCTGGCGAGCCATCGGGTGACGCTAACCCCAGCCGACGAGCAGCGCGTGCAGGTGCTGCTCGAGGCCTTTGCGCGCGAGCCGTTCACGCCGCCGTCGGCGGCCCAGGCCGAAGAGCAGGTCGGCCCCGCGCTGCTGCAATACCTGATCGACTCGGGGCAACTGGTACGCGTGAGCAGTGAGGTCCTGTTCAGCCGCGAGGCGCACGCCCAGCTCGAGGCGTTGCTGCGGCAACAGCTC
>JBDKSN010000211.1:0-8978 GCA_039680625.1 Anaerolineales bacterium
GCCCGCCAGCTGCTGGCCAATGCCTGCGTGCTCACATCCCTGCCCTCTGATAGACCTGGGCAATGACCTCTTCGATGGGCGGGTTGTCGATATACAGGTCGCGCACGCTGTAGGCCGTCGTGATGTGCTGGATGAGGTCCGGCGCAGAGACGCGCTCGGGGTCGAACTCGATCGTCACCTGCGGGCCATTGCGGCCGATCACACGTGCCTCATCGGTCTCGATCCAGTCGCTCTCTGCACGCAGCACCACCACCAATCGGCGTAAGTGCGTCACTTGGGCACGCAGGTCGGCCACGGTGCCGTCGAGCAGGATGTGCCCTTTATGGATGAGCAGGATGCGCCGACAGAGGGCTTCGACGTCATCCATGTCATGCGTGGTTAGCAACACGGTGATGCCGCGCTCTTTGTTGAGGCGTTGGATGAACTGCCGCACGGCCAGTTTGGAGACTGCGTCTAGCCCGATGGTAGGCTCATCAAGATAGAGCAGGCTGGGGCTATGCAAGAGCGCCGCCGCCAGATCACAGCGCATACGCTGCCCCAGGCTAAGCTGACGCACGGGCGTATCCATCAAGTCGGAGAGGCTCAGCAGCGTGACCATCTCGTCTTTGTTCTGCCGATAGGTCGCAGGCGGAATGCGATAGATCTCGCGAAGCAGCTCGAAAGACTCGATCACCGGCAGATCCCACCACAGCTGGGTGCGCTGCCCAAAGACGACACCGATATGCGCTACATGCGCTACGCGCTGTTTCCAGGGGATGCGGCCCATCACCTCACACGTGCCGCTGTCAGGCACGAGGATGCCAGCCAGCACTTTGACCGTGGTCGACTTGCCCGCGCCATTAGGGCCGATGTAGCCCACCAGCTCGCCCGGCTCGATGGTGAAGGAGATGTGGTCGAGGGCGGCTACGTCGCGGTAGCGGCGGTGGACGAGCCCCCTGACGGCGCCCCAGGCACCCGGGTCGCGTTCGGCGACGCGGAATGTCTTGCAGAGATCCTCGACGATGATCTGCGGCATGCTCATCTCAGTGTGGGGGAATGGCTAGAGCCGCGTGATTATAGGAGGCTGCCACAAGGGTGCAAACGTAGCTCCCCGGGCTCGATGACTGTGTCTGCAAAGGGAGCAGAGGCCCGCGCGCCGCAGACCTCTGCCCCGTTCACCTGGCAGCGATTCGGCTCGGGTGGCTACCACCGCTCCCAGTGAGCGCGCTCGTCAAAGGGTTTGCGGCCATGGTCGACGAGGGGTTCGGCAGGCACGCCGACCGGTAGCAGCACACGCACTTGCTTCTGGCTGGGCACGTGCAACAGCTCGCCGACGACCTGCGCGTTGTTGTTCTGGCGGAGCACGCCGTCGAACCAGACAGAGGCGTAGCCCAGGGCGGTGATGGCCAACAGCATGTTCTCGACGGCAGCCGAGTAATCCTCGACGCCAAAGAACTCGAGACCGTCAGGAATCTCGCTTGGCGCATCCATCACCGCGGCGATCAGCGCCGGGCAAGTGGCCAGGGCTGGCGAGTCGGGGTCGATCGTGGCGATGCGGCGGAGCGTCTCGCGCGCCGTGACGATCACAAAGCTGGTGGTCTGGCAGTTGTTGCCCGATGGCGCCGCAATGCCAGCCTTGACGATCTCGATGAGATCCTCCCGAGGCACCGGCGTCGTCATATAAGGCCCGCGGTAGCTATGACGGGCGTAGATTGCCTGTAGACAGTCCATCCTCCCTCCTAGCGGATGATCGAGCGCGCGCTGGGCACAATGCGCTTGATGGTGATCTGTTGCACCGTGTCGCCCAGCATCGGCTTGATCTCGTTGAGCCAGCCCTCGGACTCGTAGCAGGCGGCATAGAGCTTGACGCGCTCTTCCTCGCTCTCAAAACGGCGCATCCAATAGTACAGGCTGGGGTCTTCCTCATCGACCCAAGAGCCGACGACGATCATCCCCTTGCTGACCTGGAAGGGGATCACGACCGTATCCATCAACTCGGCGAACGCGGCGCGTTTGGCGGGGTCCATCTTGTATTGGCGAAACTCAAAGAACATGCGGGCTCTCCTTCCACGATACAGATTTAGCCAAGTCACCTCTCGCCCGATTATCGACGCAAGTGAGGGGTGCCGTCAAACACGGCTAGGCCTCTGGTTGCGAATAGCGCGGGCCATAGGCCAGGCGCTTGTCGACGACGTTGAGCAACGGTTCTCCGGCGAGATAGCGGCGGAGATTCTCTAGGAAGAGGGCAAAGGCACGCTCTTCATAGTGTGGTGTCGAGCCGGAATAGTGTGGCGAGAGGATCACGTTCGGCAGGTCCCATAGGGGCGAATCCGCAGGCAACGGCTCGGGCGTGGTCACGTCGAGGCCAGCGCCCGCGAGGCGGCCGCTGCGGAGCGCATCGATTAGCGCATCTTGGTCGATGATCGCGCCGCGCCCGATGTTCAAGATGTACGCCGTCGGCTTCATGGCGGCCAGTTCGCGCTGCCCGATGAGATGCCGTGTCTCGGCGGTGAGCGGCGCGGTGATTACCACCCAATCGGCCTCCGGGAGCACGGAGAGCAACTGGTTTGGCCCTGCGATGCGCTCGACGCCCTCGGCGGGCACGCTCGGGTTGCGCCGCACGCCGATGACGTGCACCTCGTGGGCGTGCAACAAACGCGCCGTGCGCCCCCCGATGGCCCCTAGGCCGATCACGACGGCAGTGCTTCCAGCGAGCTCGCGCACCGAGGAGGTATCGGGGCGCTGCCAGCGGTGCTCGGGCTGGCGACGGATCACCTCAGGCAGGCGACGGGCGAGCGCGAGCATCATCGCCAAGATGTGCTCGCTGATCGGGATCGCGTGAATGCCCGAGGCGTTAGTCAGAACAAAGTCGCGCTCGACGGCCACGGGGTCATCGAGCAGCCAGTCGGCGCCCGCGCCCCACTGCTGCATCCAACGTAGATTCTTGCCTTGCGCGATCAAGGCGCGCGGCACGCGAGCAGCGGCGATCTCGATGTCGTCGAGGATAGCCTCGATCTCGGCATCATCGACACTGACGACGAGGCGATAGTCGGGAGCGAGTTCGCGGACGCGAGCGAGGCGAGTCTCGTCGCGCTCATCGGCTGGCAAGCCCAGCAGAATGGTCTTCATGATCCGGCCTCCATACAGTCTCGTCTACAAGCGATAGAACAGACCTATTCTGGCTGCGGTTCACACCGCCTGTCAAGCACAGCCGAACTAGGCCGATGCCTTCAAAGGCCTAGTTGACACCGCCCTGAAAGAAAGTATTATTGCGTCTAATTGCAATAAGGAGCGGCGAAGCATGGCGTGTGAAACGTACTTTCGCTCGGCGCTCAAAGAGCGAGGGCTGCGCGTGACCAAGCAGCGCGAGCTGGTGTTGGCCGCGCTTCATGAGGCGACTCAGCCCGAGACCGCGGAGCAGATCTATCGAGAAGTGTCGGCGCTGGATCCTGGTGTCGACCTATCGACGGTGTACCGGACGCTAGCGCTGTTACAAGAGCTGCGGCTGGTGTCGGGGGTCGAGAGCGCCGATGGCGAGGGCCGCTTTGAATTGGTTTCTCTCCATGGGCCTCATTTGCACCTGTTGTGTCAGAGCTGTGGCCGCCTGGAGGGGGTAGCGCCGAGCGAGGCGCGCGAGTTCGTCGACAAGATGCGCAGCACCTTTGGCTTTGAGGTGCAGGTCGAGCAGATGGTGGTCCCCGGGCTGTGCCAAGAGTGCCGCGCGCGAGGAGACGTGCCCCAGCCGCCGTGGGCCAGAGTTGCCGAATAGTCGAGCAGCGAAAGGAGAAGGGTGCATATCCCTGATGGATTTCTCAATGTCGCGACGACTGCTGCGAGCTGGGCGGGCGCGGTGGGCGGTGTGGGCTACGGCGTCCATCGTGTCAAGCGCGAGCTGTCCGAGCGTCTGGTGCCGTTGATGGGCGTCACCGCAGCCTTTATCTTTGCAGCCCAGATGCTGAATTTCACCGTGGCGGGGGGCACTTCGGGCCATCTGTTGGGCGGTGCGCTAGCGATGCTCCTTCTTGGACCTTGGGCGGGATCCATCGTCATCACGGCAGTGCTGGTGGTGCAAGCGCTGGTCTTTCAAGATGGGGGCGTGTTAGCCCTGGGCGCGAATATCTTGAACATGGCGGTGGTCGGCGTCTGGGCGTCGTATGGCGTGTATCGCTTGCTCCAGCGGCTGCTGGGCGCCCGCGCGTGGGGGCGCACTACGGCGACCTTTGTAGCTGCCTGGTGCTCGGTGGTGCTGTCGTCGTTGGTGGCAGCAAGCGAGCTAGCCTTATCGGGCGTGTCGCCCTGGGCCCTCGTGGTACCAGCGATGGTCGGCGTGCATATGCTCATCGGCATCGGCGAGGGGCTCATCACCGTAGCGGTGGCCTCGTTTGTGCGCGGCGTTCGCCCCGACTTGCTCTCGCTTCGCGCCGAGACAGGCGCCTGACCGCAGGAGGAAGCGGAATGTCCAAACGTTGGTCGGTCGTCGGGCTGGTCTCAGCGGTACTTGTTGCGTCGCTCGCGCCACTGGCTTCGTCGTTCCCCGACGGCCTCGAACGGGTGGCCGAAGATCAGTCTTTCCTCGATCTGGCCCACGGGGCGCCTTTCGAGGCCATTCCCGACTATGTCTTCCCGGGCGTGCCGAACGAGGCGCTCGCTACGATCTTGGCTGGCATCGTGGGGGTGTTGATGGTGTTTGGTTTGACCTATGGCCTGGCCCATCTGCTCCAGCATCGCCGGGCCGACAAGACATTGCGCGAGGAGCGCTAGGGTCGGCGCATGCAGCAGATGCTCTTGGACCCCTACTACCCTACGGCCAGTGCGGTGCACGAGCTTGAGCCCCGGCTCAAGCTCGTTTGTGTGCTGGCGTACATTGTCGCGGCGACAGCCCTGCCCACGGCCTACTGGCCAGGCTATATCGCCCTGGCTGCGCTGGCGGCTGTGGCCATCGTGGGGGCGCGAATGCCTTTAGGACTGGTCTTGGGGCGAACAGCGATCGCTTTGCCGTTCGTAGGGGTGGTCGCGCTATCGGTGCCGTTCACGCGGGGTGGCGCAGTGCTCTGGAGCGGCAGCCTGCTAGGCTTGCCTTTGGCCATCACCGCCGAGGGGCAAGGGCTGTTCTTGAGTATCTTGGCCAAGTCCTGGCTGTCTGTGCTGCTCGTAGGCGTGTTGGTAGCCACCACGCCGATGTCGCGTGTGCTCGGTGCCCTTCGCGCCCTGCGAGTACCTGCAGTCTTGGTGACGACCATCGCCCTCATGTACCGGTACCTCTTTGTGCTCGTCGCGGAGGCGGGTCGGTTGCACGTGGCCCGCGAGTCACGATCGGTGGGCAAGGGCGGTTCGGTCGGGTGGCGTGCTCGCGTACTGGGGGGCATGGTAGGATCGCTGTTCATCCGCAGTTACGAGCGTAGCGAGCGGGTATACGCGGCGATGCTCTCTCGGGGGTTCGACGGAGAAGTGCAGTCCCTTGACGAGCAGCACTGGACCGCCCGTGACACGCTGCTACTCGCAGCATGGTTCGCCCTGCTCCTGCCAATCGTTCTGGTCGGTCGCATTCCTGTCTGAGGTTGAGCAGCCATGGCCCAGGCCCCGATCATCGCGATCCATGACCTCACCCACGTCTATCCTGACGGGCGCAGGGCGCTGCAGGGCGTGCACTTGACAGTCGGCGACAGTGAACGGGTGGCCTTGGTTGGGCCTAACGGCGCGGGCAAGTCGACGTTGCTGCTGCATCTCAATGGCACGCTGCGTGCCTCGCGCGCCGAGCAGGTCTGCGTGGGCGGCGCACCCTTGAACGATCGTACGGTCAAGAGCGCACGGGCTAGAGTGGGCCTGGTGTTCCAGGATCCCGACGATCAACTGTTCTCACCGACGGTGTTCGAGGATGTGGCCTTTGGCCCCCTGCATCTGGGCTATGATGCCGCGATAATCCGCGAGCGGGTCGCCTGGGCGCTTGCTGCCGTCGGTATGGGGGGATACGAAGAGCGGCCGCCCTATCGACTCAGCCTCGGCGAGAAAAAGCGCGTGGCCATCGCTACCGTGTTGGCGATGCAGCCCGACGTGCTCGTTCTCGATGAACCGTCGGCGGGGCTGGATCCGCGGGCGCGCCGCAACCTCATTGACCTGCTGGCTACCTTGCCCCAGACACTGCTGGTAGCCACGCACGACATGCGCTTGGTCTGGGCGCTGTGTCCGCGTACGGTGATCCTCGACCAGGGGCGAATCGTCGCGGATGGTCCTACGGCCACCCTGTTGCGCGACCAGGCGCTGATGGAGCAACACGGCCTGGAGATGCCTCCGGAGGCGCTCTCCGCTTGAGACAAGCCCTGTACAGCCGATAGCCGAGGTAGACGCAAGAGAAGAGCCGCGGCAAGCACCGCGGCTCTTCTCGTCAGGTGCGATCAGCCGACTCTGGTGAACTTGATCGCGATCACCGGTGTGCTCGGCGTAGAGGCGCCCATCGGGGCAAAGATCATGCCCTGCATGTCGTCATAGTACTCGTTGGCGATCATCGCGCCATAGCCCCCCGAGACGTAGGCGTTGGCCAGTGCATTCCAGACCCCAGGCTGCATGTATACCTCGACCTTGAGCTCAGCCTGGCTCGTGTTCTCGACCACGTTGTCGTAACAAGTTGGGTTCGAGCCGCACGAGATCCACGATTGCGAGCCACGCACGACGATGCGCATACGCCAGTTGGCGCCGCTGCGATTGGCCTGCGTCCAGGCGGCCTGGAGCGCAGCCTGTGCTTCGGCGGTCGTGAAGAAGCCCAGCTCACATTGATACCGCCCGGCAGCTGTGTCGGCAAAGATGCCGTCTTTGTGCTCGATCCAGACATTGTTGGTGCCATAGGCCCCATTGCTGACGGTGAGCACGTTGGTGACGCTCAAGGGCGGTGCCGTGGGGGCAGCAGTAGCGGCCGCCGTTGGGCTCGGCTGAGCGGTGGTCGGTGCGACCGTGTGTGTAGCCGTCGGTGTGGCCGTGGGCGTCACAGTCATAGTTGGTGTGGCCGTAGCGGGTTCGATCGTTGCGGTGGCCGTCGCAGGAACGACCTCGATCACGGTGGGGTCGTTCGCGGCCACGGTATCCGGGTCATCACTCCTGACGGGAGTGTCGAGCTCTGCGCACGATACCTCGGTCTGAGCGATGACGGCGGTTGTCTGGCCAACGGCGTCGGGGCGCAGTTGCACATAGTACTCGATCCACCACTCGATGCCCGCTTCGAGCTTGGGCAGGGTGATGATCACTTCACGGTCGCCACTCTTGCCACGCGTGACCTGGCCCGAGCCAACTTGCACATCGCCCACCAGCTCGACCGCATCGTCGAGTTTGGTGGTCAGCACCACGCCGGTGGCATCGGCCTGCCCGGCGTTGCGCACGCTCACCCGATAGCGCACTATGTCACCTGGGTCGAGGATGGCCTTGGCCCCCGTATCCTGCGCAAAGCGTGCCTCATGGCTGACCTGAAGCGAGGGCATGGCGGGTTCTGCCGTCACGCTGGGGAGTGCGGTGGGTGTGCTCGTGGCCGTAGCCAGGGGCACGATGACGACCCTGGTGAGTGTGGGGACGAGGGTCACCGTTGCCGTCGGCTCACCGCTTGCTTGCTCACTACCGCCCAGGCCGAACCGGCGCGAGACAGCCCAATAGCCGAGGCCGACCACCAGAAGCGCCGCGATGGCGCCCAAGACGCCCAACATCCAAGTGGGAAGGCGCTTCTTCTCGGACGTCGCAGTGGGTCTGCCCGAGGGAGCTGCTCCGGCGGCCGCGTGCGTCGCATCTGGCGGCGGGGGGGGCGGAGGCGGCGAGGGCGGTGGCGGCACGCCCTGCGCCGGCCGCGCGAGCTGCTGAGTGGGTAGCTCGGGTGCCATCGGTAGGACGAAAGGCGCCTCTTCTGCGGCGAACTCAGCCAGTGGCGGCGCGGCAGCCTCGGATCCGCCAGCCGTTGTAGGCGTAGGCTGGGACGACTCAGGTTCGATGGGCCAGGCTGTCTCCAGACGCGCCGTGGGCTGGGCTGGGGCGACAGTCTCAGCTGGCACCTCTGGCAGTTCAGAGGCGGCAATCTCCTCGGAGATGGCGGGTTCCCCTGCCGACGGTGACGGCGTAGACACGGCCGGCGGCGCCGACATGAGCGTTGGCTCAGATTCGGCGACTGGCTCGGCCTCTGGCACGATAGCCTCGGTCACCGTTGGCACAGACACGGGTTCTTCAGCAGCTACAGGCGGCAGAGGTGGTAGCGCTTCGGGGGCAGCAGTCGGCTCGATCGTCGGCGGTGGGCTAGGCTCAGCCCGTTCCACCGCGATCTCCGCCGACGCCGGTGCTGGCTCTTCGAGCGGACTGATCGCCTCGGGCACGAGCGACTCCGGGCCATATACGGGCGGCTGGGCCAGGGGCCTGGTCACCGACGGTGTAGCGAGCGGCTCTAGCGGCGTGGTGGTGAGGGGCGCAACGGCGGGCGCGACTGGCTGAGCAGGCGGCATGGGCGCGGCTGCCGGCGGTTCTGTCGGGCGCTCGATAGGCGCGGGCGTCGGTTGAGCTTGTGGCGCAGCGGGCGGCTGCGGGGGGGATGGCGGGACGCTTACCGCGATGGTCGGTGCCGCTGGAGCAACCTCGGCGACGGTCAGACGCCCGCCACAATTGCCGCAGAAGCGAGCATCCGGCTTGACCTCGGCGCCGCAATGGGGGCAGACGGGCCTGATCGGTGGCTTGGGTACCTCGTGGCCGCAGGTGCCGCAGAAGCGTGCCCCCGGCGCCAATGGCGCACCGCATTGTGGCCACCTCCCCGAACTTGCCGAGCGTGGAGCGCCTCCAGGCACGGCGACCTCGGGCTGTGACGCGGCCAGCTCGGGTGGGGTGGCCTCTACCATGTTACCCCCCTGCGAGACATACCACTTGCCCGTGCGCGCGCCGATCATCCACCACTGGCCCTGCGCATCGCGGAGGGTCAACTCACTCACCTGGTCGAGAAAGGCGTCTTCAGAGAGCTGGCCTGTCTGCAGAGCCTGCAACAGCTC
>JBDKSN010000212.1:0-6015 GCA_039680625.1 Anaerolineales bacterium
GTGAGATAGGCCTCCCAAGAAGTCTGCATCGCCATGCTCCTATCGGGTAAGGGTGCGGCCCGCGCCTGAGGCGTGGACTCGATTGCGTTATGCCCAGGCAGGATAGGGCAGCCGCGAGCGCCTGTCAAAGACTGGCGGCCGGCAGCTAGGGCGCGCTAGGCACCGCCCTAGCACGCACGTATACTCTCCGCAGAGCCGGAAAGGAGGCCGCTTGACTGATACGCTCGTGCTGGTGATCCTCATCGTCCAGGCACTGAGCCTGGGCGTGGTGACGGTGGTGCTCTTGCGCCGGGTGCGCTCGGCCGAGGCCTCGGTCGAGCTGTTACGGCACGTGGCGGGTGTCGTACAACAGGGGCAGTTGCAATCGGCCGAGATGACCGAGCAGCTGCGGGGCCTCACGCCATTGGCGCAGTCGCTGTCGGCCGTGCGCGCCTCACTCGCCGGTGTCCAGGGCCAGCTCGAGGCGCGTGCCAGCATCGAGCAACAGGCGGCCGACTCGATCCGGCGGCTCGAGAGGCTCCTCGTCGGCTCGCAATCGCGAGGCGCCGCGGGCGAGAATATCGCCGAACAGGTGCTGGCCCAGCTTCCCGCCGAATGGCTGGTGCGGAACTGGCATGTGGGCAACAAAGTCGTCGAGTTCGGCCTGCGCCTGCCCGACGGCTCGGTGCTGCCCATCGACTGCAAGTGGACGGGCGTCGAGCTGCTCGAACGGCTCGAGGCTGCCAAGACGCCCATCGAGGCGCGCCGTGCCAAAGACCGCCTGGTGATGGCCGTCGCGCAGCGGGCCAAAGAAGTGGCCAAGTACGTCGACCCGCAGACCACGGCGGGCCTGGGCATCGCCGTGGTGCCCGACGCGGTGTATGCCCACTGCCTGGAGGTACAGGCCAGCCTCATCCGCGAGCGGGTGGTGGTGATCGGCCAGAGCTTGCTCTTGCCCTACCTGCTGCTGGTGTTCCAGGCGGTGTTGGCCGGGGCGCGCGATGTCGACCAGCAACGGCTCCACGCCGCCCTCGATAGCTGCCTCGACAACATCGGCGCCGCGCAAGAAGAGGTCGAGGGCCGCCTCTCACGCGCGTTGGTGTTGCTCGAGAACGGTCGGAGCGCCCTGGCCGCCAACCTAGCCGAGGCTGCCGCGGCGCTGAGCGGCGTGCGCCGCTTGGCCGTCGCGCTGCACCAACCCGAAGAAGAGGCCGACCGCCTGTCCAGCGAGGCCTTGGTGGCCGCTGCAGAGGCAGCCTCGGCCGACGAGTCTACCCCAGAGGAGGCGAATGAATGAAAGTCGCGATCATCGGCGCTGGCAGCATCGTCTTTTGCAAGACGCTGTTCCTCGATATTGTCCAGACTCCAGGCCTAGAGGCCACCGAGTTCGCCCTGATGGCCCCCAGCCGCCGCCACACGCCGTATGTCGAGGCGTTTGCCAGGCGCGTGATCGCGGCCAACGGCCTGCCGGCGAGTGTGTATGTGACCACCAGCCAGCAAGACGCCCTGCGCGGCGCCGACTATGTCATCGCCACCTTTCAAGTGGGCGGCACGGCGGCCTATGAGCTGGACTATCGCCTTCCGCTGCGCTATGGGGTCGACCAGTGCATCGGCGATACGCTGGGGCCAGGCGGCATCATGCGGGCGCAGCGCGCGATCCCCGTGGCTGTGAAGCTCGCCCAAGACATGGCTACGCTCTGCCCGCGAGCGACCCTGCTCAACTATGTGAACCCGATGGCGCCCGTTTGCTGGGCGCTGGGCACCACCGCAGTGCCCTTTGTGGGGCTGTGCCACGGCGTGCAGACCACCATGGACCTGATCGCGGGTTATGTGGGCGTGCCCAAGGCCGAGATCGACTTTGTCTGCGCGGGCATCAACCACATGGCCTGGTTCCTCCAGCTCCAGCACCACGGCGTCGACCTCTACCCGCTGCTGCGCCAGCGCTTTGAGGAGCCGGAATACTATGTCAACGAGAAGGTGCGCGGCGAGGTGCTGCGCCAATTCGGGTATTTCATGACCGAGTCGTCGGGGCACCTCTCCGAGTATCTGCCCTATTTTCGCAAGAATCAGCGCGCGCTGGATCTGTACTGTGACGAACCCGAGTTCGGCGGCGAGAGCGGCGCCGCGCTCAAGTGGGGGCTCCAGGTAGCGGCCAAATACGAGGGGCGCAACATGCTGGCCGACGAGCCGACCACGTTGCCGGGGCGCAGCATCGAGTACGGCAGCTATATCATCGAGGCGCTCGCGTTGGGCCGAACCTTTTGCTTCAACGGCAACGTGATCAATCGCGGCATGATCAGCAACCTGCCCGCCGACTGCTGCGCTGAGGGGCCAATGGTCGCTAATGGCACGGGGCTGCATCGCACGGTGGTGGGTCACCTGCCCCCGCAATGCGCGGCGCTCAACCTCACCAACATCAATGTGCAGCGGCTGGCCACGCTGGCGGCGCTGAACGGCGACCCTGAGGCGCTGGTGCAGGCCTGCGCGCTCGACCCGCTCACCGCAGCAGTGTTGACGCTCGATGAGATCCGCGCCCTGGCCAGCGAGATGCTCGAAGCCGAGCGCGCCTGGCTGCCCCAATACGCGGGGCGGAGCGTGCGCCCCACGCCGGTCATCTCGATCCCGGCCGATGTGCAGCGCGCACCCGTGCCGGTGGATCCAGCGCTGGCGATCATGGCGCGCATGGCCAAGCTAAGCGCGGCAGACGCTCAACCGCCACAAGAGGATACGGCCGGCTCGGCCTAGTGGCGCGCCACCAGCGGCAAGGCATGGCGATAGCGGCAGACGGCCTTTTCGACGGCGGCGACGGCACTGACTCGACCGGCGCCGCTGTATTCGTCTGCGCCCTCGTCGCCGATGTCGACCGCCGTGCTCAGGAGGATGTCGACCACCTGCGCCGAGGAAAGCTCGGGGCGCAAACCCCATACCAGCGCCGCCACCGCCGACACGTGCGGCGCGGCCATCGAGGTGCCTGTCTTGAGCACCCAGCCCCCCAGATGGTTGCAGCCCAACACCGCCTCTCCGGGCGCCGCCAAGTCGACCTCAGGGCCTTGGTTACTCTGATCCCAGACGGTGTCGGCACTGGTGGTCGCCGAGACACCAAGCACGCCGTCGAGCTTCGCGGGAAAGCGCACCGTACCGTCCTGGTTGCCCACCGCAGCGACCAGCAGGCAGCCTTGGTCGAGGGCATAGTCTACCGCCGCCTTGACGGCGGATGACGGGATGGGATAGCCCAGGCTCAGGTTGATGATCGGCGCGCCCTGATCGGCGGCGTAGAGGATGCCCTCGGCTAGGTCAGCCGTGTTGCCTTCACCAGTGGCATTGAGCACGCGCACGACCATCAGGGGCGTGTCCCAGGCCACGCCGGCCACGCCCAGCGCATTGTTGGCCGCCGCGCCGGCGATGCTGCCCACGTGGCTGCCGTGGCCATACTCGTCTTGTGGCCAGCCATCGCCATCCACCAGGTCATAGCCAAACACATCGTCGACATAGCCGTTGCCGTCGTCGTCGAGGCCGTTATTGGCGACCTCGTCGACATTGCGCCACAGCTTGGCCTGCAGGTCACCATGGTCGAGGTCGAGGCCCGAGTCGACGATGGCGATGGGCGCCGTCATGCCGTGGGCCAGGTCCCAAGCGCCCGGCGCGCCGATGAGCGGCAACGGCCACTGCTCGGCATAGCGGGGGTCATCGGGCAGCGTGTCTTGCGCAGTGACCCGGCCATTCTCTTCCGCCCAGAGCACTGCGGTGCTGGCATCGAGCTGGCCCAGTGTCGCCGCCGTGTCGGTAGCCGCCACGAGCGGCTGGGCGACCCACACATCGATGTGGGGGATTCGCCGCACTGCCCGCAGACCGGCCGCGGCCAGCTGTATCCGAACCTGTTCGTCGGGCAGGCCGTCGACAAAGCGCACCAGCACCGAGCCATCATCCAGAGGGGCGCTTTCCGGTGTAGCAGCGCTGGTCGGGCCAGCGGCCAGCCACAACGAGAGCAGCATAGCTGCGAGAGTGACAAAGAGCGCTGATCTGGTCATCCTATCCTGCAGTATCCACCTTCTCGAGCGGAGAACAGAGACCTCCCGCCCTATGGTGGGCGGGAGGTCTCGCAGCCGTCAGATCACCCAGGGCGACGTGGGCGCGCGGTGCGCATCTGCACAGCGAACCACGTGGGCAGGTTGCGCAGCACCTGCAAAGGCATGGCGTCATACACCGTCGATGGAAAGTTATCGGCGGTGGCGGTGACGCCGTTCATGAGCACGAGGCCGGGCGTCGCATGTTCTGAGACGATGGCGGTGAAGGTGATGGTCACCACCTCACCGCTGGCGATATCGCCCAACCACACGAGGCTGTCGGCAGATGGGCCGTCCTCGCTGCGAACCAGGTTGCCCGCACTGGCCCCGACCGGCACACTAGCGAGCGTCAGACCATCGGGCAAGACGTCGGTCATCACCACGCCAAGCGCAGGATCCGTGCCGAGGTTGCCCATCCGGATGGTGAACTCGACCTCTTGGCCGGGCAACGCCCAGCGCTTGTCGGCCGTCTTGTCGATCTCGAGCCAGGCGGCCGAGTCGACCACGCACTCCCAGCTGACCGATCCGATCACCGCGCCGCCGCTACGCGCCAACTGCGCGGTGTTCGTAAAGGAGCTCTCGTACGCCAGCCCATCGGCAACCTCAACGACGATGTCGATGTCCACCGGCGCATCGACGGCGCCGGGCAGAGTGCCCTCCCAGCGCACCGTGCGCGTGCTGCTGTCATAGGTCGCGCCATTGTTGGCCGAGACAAAGCTCACTTCGGCGGGCAGCGGATCGGTGATCGTGACCGCCTGATCCTGCCCGGCAACGGCCTGGAACGAGAGGGTGTAGGTCAATTCCTGGCCGCCGACCACATAGTAGGCGTCGGCCGATTTGTCTCCGGAGAACAGCGCCGGGCGGTTCCAGGCGCCCGCCAAGGCCCAACCCAGCCAGTCGCCAGACCAGTCGGTGCCGAGATACACGTCGACGCCCGCCGAATGGTTCTTGTTGACGGCCATGTCGCTGGGCATTGTGACCGCGTAGCTAAACTCGAGCACCTCGCCCGGGTCGAGCTGGCCCTGCCAGTCGATGCCTGCGCCATAGTCGTTGCCGGGGCCAGAAACGAGCGTATAGCTCACCCCATCGACCTGCGCCGTTGCTGGCACATAGCCCCAAGTGCTCAGATAGTCCTCAGGCAAGGGCCAGGTATCGACGCACAGGTCGTCCGAGCGCACGCTCGAGGTGTTCTCGACGCGCGCCGTGTAGGTCACCACCTCGCCCGGGCCGATCAGCACGGTGGGGATGGGCTCACCGCCCAAATACCAGTAGGCCGCGCCAACGAGGGCGCCGCGGTCTGAGGCTGGAGTCAGGGTGATGAGCAAGTCGTTCGGGTTCCAGGCGGCCGTCGCCGGATCGTCCACGCGGGTGATGGTCAGCAGCTCGTCAAAGGCCATCGGCAAGACGGACGGGCCAGCGATGACACGGGCCGAGAGGTCCGCGTCGCCCACCGACCAGCCATCCTTGTCATAGTGCACATAGGCGCGCGCGACCTGCCCCGCCTCGATCGAGGCCACGGTGACCGCCGGATCATCGGTGGTCAGCCACAGGTTGAGATAGTCCCACCAGACGCGCAGCTGCACCTCGGGCGCTTCGACCACCACGTCGTCGCAATAGACCACGACCGTGAACGTGGTACCCGGCGCAAAGCGATAGTCCCCTCCGTCGGGATAGACGGCCAGCTCTTCGTCGGCCTGGCCGAGCTTGACCGACTCGGCTACCTTGTTGCCCTCGGCATCGAGCACCCACACGTCAGCGACCTCGGGCGCAGGGATGCCAGTGACAGCCACGTGCAGCGCGCCGGCGCGCTCGTCGGCCTCTACCTCGGTGGTGAACTCGGCCGTTGTCGGGTCATCCCAGATGCGACGTTCGAGCTGAGCCGGCCCGTTGTACAGGTCGAGCTCATCACTACTGAGGCTGCCCGGATAGGTGAGGCGATAGAACCAATCCAGGTCCACGCCGCTATCTGGCT
>JBDKSN010000213.1:0-30811 GCA_039680625.1 Anaerolineales bacterium
CGCACCGCAATATCTCGTTATCGGCAACGTCACTCAAGACCTTCTCGCTGATGGGTCGTATCGTCTTGGGGGCACGGCCACCTACTCGGCACTGACCGCCGCTCGGCTCGGCCTGCGCACCGCGGTATTGACGAGCTGTCAGCCCGAATTGACTCTGTTTGCCGATGAGCCTGGTATCCAGGTCGTGTGCGTGCCTAGCCCCACGACGACGATGTTCGAGAACCTCTATGCGGGATGGGCACGGCGGCAGTTCATCCGCGCCGAGGCGGCGGTCTTGAGGCCAGAGCATGTGCCCGTGGCCTGGCGAGAGACGCCGATCGTGCATCTGGGGCCAATCGCCCATGAATGTGATCCATCGCTGGTGCAGGTCTTGCACCCCCAGCTGCTGGGCATCACGCCGCAGGGCTGGCTCCGTTCATGGGATGGTGACGGTCGCGTACACCCCCGGCCCTATGCCTGTGCACCCGAACTGGTCCGCGCGGCCGATGTTGTGGTACTCAGCATGGAGGATCTCGGTGACGACCGCGACGCCCTGGCGTACTATGTCGGGCTGGCGCGTCTGCTGGTGCTGACCCTGGGCCCCGACGGCGCCCTGCTGATCGAGAGAGGGCACCAGACACACGCCCCCGCCTTTGACGTCGTCGAGGCCGACCCCACCGGCGCGGGCGATGTCTTTGCGACGGCGTTCATGATCCGCTACTATGAGACGGGCGATCCCCTGGTGGCCGCTCAGTTTGCCAACTGCGTTGCCTCATTCATCATTGAAAGCGTGGGCACGGCCAACGTACCCACCCGTGAGAGCGTGCAAGAGCGCCTGGTGCACGGCAAGCTCAGAATCCGAACCTAGCACCAAAGGGACGAGAATGGGCCGCGTGTATGCGCTTGCGAACCAAAAAGGGGGCGTGGGCAAGACGACCACGGCCGTGAGCCTGGCCGCCATCCTCGCCCAGCGCGGCAAGCGCGTCTTGCTCGTCGACCTCGACCCACAGGCCAACGCCACCAGCAGCCTGGGCATCGACAAGAACGCGCTCTCTAGCTCGGTATACGACCTACTCCTGAGTGGGCAGGTAACCGAGGGGCTGGTGATCCTTTCGAACGTGATCGGGCTCGACCTCATCCCCTCGACGCCCGGCCTGGCAGGAGCTGAGATCGAACTGGTCGACGTCGATCACCGCGAGATGCGCCTGCGACAAGGGTTGGTCAGCCTGCGCGCCCGTTATGACTATATCCTCATCGACACGCCGCCCAGCTTGGGCCTGTTGACCCTCAATGCGCTCTCAGCTGCCGACGGGGTGATCATCCCCGTACAGTGTGAATACCTGCCGCTCGAAGGGCTGACGCAGCTCTTGCGCACGATCGAGCTGGTGCGGCAACGGCTAAACCCCGAGCTGGTGGTGCGCGGCTTGGTGCTGACCATGTACGACACGCGCACCAACCTGTCGCGACAGGTGGTGCAAGATGTGCGCAGCCACTTTCCGGCGACTGTCTTTCAGGCGATCATTCCGCGCAGCATCAAGCTGAGCGAGGCGCCGAGCTATGGTGAGCCGATCACCCTCTATGCGCCCGATTCGTACGGCAGCGTCGCCTACAATGCCCTGTGCGACGAGCTGCTGGCGGGCGAGGACAGTTGATGACATCAACAAGCGGAGGTGAGCACATGGGGCGTAGACGCGGTTTGGGCCGAGGTCTCGATGCGCTCATCCCCGAGACGGCGCCGCAGACCGACCGGTTGCGCGAGGTGCCACTCGAGGCGATCTCGCCCAACCCCTTGCAGCCGCGCACGCACTTTGCCGAGGATGAGCTGCAAGAGCTGGCCGCCTCGATCCGCGAGGTGGGGCTGATTCAGCCGCTCATCGTACAGCTGGTGTCGACCGAGCCTGGGCAAGCCGAGCACTATCGCCTCATCACGGGCGAGCGGCGCTGGCGCGCAGCGCGCCTGGCTGGCCTGACGAGCGTGCCAGTAGTGGTCAAAGATGCCTCCCCGCAAGAAATGCTCGAGCTCGCGTTGGTCGAGAACATCCAGCGAGCCGACCTCAACCCGCTCGAAGAGGCGGCCGCTTACCAACAGCTAGCTGACGAGTTCGGCCTCACCCAAGACAAGATTGCCAAGCGGGTGGGCCGCAGCCGCGCCAGCGTGGCCAACACCATGCGCCTGTTGCGTCTGCCCGAGGAGGTGCGCGCCGGCCTGCTGAATGGCGACATCAGCGAGGGACACGCCCGCGCCCTGCTCATGCTCGAAGACGCCGATGAGCAGGTGCTAGCCTATCGTACGGTGCAGCGACGCTCGCTCTCGGTGCGGCAGACTGAGGAGCTCGTGCGGCGCCTGCAGAGCCCCCCGCAGGATGTGCCGCGCCGCACCCGCCGGACGCCCGAGACAGAGGCGCTCGAGCGCCGCTTGCGCAACGCCCTCGGCACCAAGGTCGAGCTGTTCCGCAGCCGCAAGGGCGGCCGGGTGGTCATCCACTTTTATTCTGAGGACGACCTGCAGGTGCTACTCGACCGCTTCGACGCACCTGGCGGTGAGGCGGGCGAAGAGCTCGATCGCCGAGACAGGGACGCCTGACGCTGGATCTTTGACACTGCGGACACAAGACGTATGATTTACGCTGTGGTAATCGTTGGCCGCTGAAAGGTGAATTGGTCTTGGCCACTATTGGTGAGCAACTGCGCCAAGCGCGTGAAGAGAAGGGCCTCTCTATACAGGACATCGAGAAGGCCACCCACATCCGTCATGCCTTTGTTCTCGCCCTCGAAGAAGATCGGCTTCAAGATCTCCCCGATCCCACGTATGTCCGTGGCTTTGTGCGAAACTATGCCCGAGTGCTGGGGCTAGATCCCGAGCCGCTGGTCGAAGCCTTTGCCCGAGCGGCAGGCACGCCCAGTCTGGCCGTGCCGACGATCCTCGACGAGCCGTTGCTCAGCCAGGGTCGGAAGGCAGCGCGCCGGCGGATCATGATCTCCCTCGTGGTGTTGCTGGTGCTGGCTGCCGGCTGGCTCTCGTATCTGTACTTTTATCGACAACAGACGCCCTGGCCGCTAAACCGACTCGGTGTCTCGGCTTGGGGGGCTACGCCCACACCCGCGATCACTGCCCCGCCCGAGCCAGCCCCCACCGACACGCCCTTGCCCACGGCTACGCCGGTGCCAGTCACTGCTACGCCGACCCGGCCGGTGCCAACACCCACGCGCACGGCAACGCCATTCGGCACTCTGCCACAGACGGCCCAGGCCACGATTGGCGCCGCCCCCACGCAGACTCTTGCCGCGGGTGAGGCTCTCCCGGCCGACACCGAGGGACTGCCTACGCCCGGTGACTTGACGCCGACTGCGGCGACCACGACCATCCCCGAAGGAGAGGGCGTGACCGTGCGGTTGGTCGCCAGCGGGTACACCTGGGTTAGCGTGACCGTCGACGGCGCGGAGGCCTTTGTGGGCTATCTGAATACTGACGATGAGCGCTCGTGGACGGGCGCTCAGGCGGTGGAGCTGACCATCGGCAACGCGGCGGCCGTCAGTGTCGAGGTGAACGGCGTCACGGTGGGCACACTGGGCGGAGAGGGCCAGGTGGCCAACGTGCGCTACACTCTCGATAACCTGCCGCAGTAGCGATCGACAGACCGGGCGGGCTAGCGGCACGCCGTCGCTAGCCCGCCTTTTTGCTGAGGAACACCATGCGCATTCATCTGCTTACTTTAGGTTGCCCCAAGAACGAGGTCGATTCGGAAATGATGGCTGTGCTGCTAGCGCGGGCGGGCCACCAGACTGTAGCCGAACGCGAGCGCGCCGACCTCATTCTGGTGAACACCTGCGGCTTTATCGAGCCTGCCCGCCAAGAGACCTACGCCCTGCTCGATGAGCTCATAGCCACGCGGCGTCGTCGCCAGGCGTTGGTGGTGACGGGCTGCCTGGCGCAACGCAGCTCTGCGGACCTCTGTGCCCGCTATCCCGTCGATGCGGTAGTGGGCACCCGTGCCTGGCCCGAGATCGTCGAGGTGGTGGCCCAGATCGAGCGTCGCCAGGGGCGGCCGGTCATCCTAGTGCCCGACGAAGGCAATCTGGTAGCCTCGGTGCCGCGCCAGGCGATGGGCCGGTACTCTGCTTATCTCAAGATCGGCGATGGCTGCGATGCCGCCTGCGCATATTGCACCATCCCCAGTATCAAGGGCAGACAGCAGAGCAAGCCGGCAGCCGACGTCGTGCGCGAGGCGCGTGAGCTGGCCGCGCAAGGCGTCGTCGAGGCCGTGCTGATCGCGCAAGACACGACTGCCTATGGGCGAGATTTGGGCGCTGACGTCAGCCTCGCGGCGCTGCTGCGCCGGCTCGATGCCGAGGTCCAGGGACTCGCCTGGCAGCGCATCCTCTATGCTTACCCCCAGCACGTCACCGCCGAGCTGATCGAGGCGATGGCCACCCTCCCCTCGGTGTGCCACTACCTCGACATCCCCTTGCAGCACGGCCATCCCGATGTGCTCCGGCGCATGCGCCGCCCCTATGACGTGCAGCAGGTCTATGACCTGGTCGCTGCCCTGCGCACAGCCATGCCCGACATCGCACTGCGTTCGACTTTTATCGTCGGCTTCCCCGGCGAGACGGAACCCGAGTTTGCTGGGCTGCTCGATCTGCTCGCCCAAGTGCGCTTTGACAAGGTCGGCGTATTCCAGTTCTCCGCCGAAAAGGGCACGCCCGCCTTCGATATGCCCGATCAGGTGCCGCCCGAGCTCAAACAAGAGCGGTTTGACCGCGCCATGACCCTACAGCAGGGCATCTCGGCCGAGATCAATCAGGGGCTGATCGGCAGGCGGCTGTCCGTGCTCGTCGAAGAGGCGAGCGCTGGTGTCAGTGTCGGGCGGAGCTATCGCGACGCGCCCGAGATCGATGGCGTGGTGACCATCCCCACTGAGCTGACGCCAGGCACATTCGTCGAGGTCCAAGTCACCGGCGCCGATGAATACGACCTTACCGCTCAACTGGTCTGAGCGTATTCCCGCATCACCAACGACCAGAAGGCGTCGCTCATCAAGCTGTCGTGTAGCAGGCGATAGGTCTGCGGGTCGACGACGTTGAGCCGAGCCGGATCGTCCAGATAGAGCTGCCAGGCGCCGCAGAGATAGGTCTGCGGATCGGTGGCCGACAACAGCTCGGCCGCATAGCCCAACTGCACCGCCGCTTGAAAGCGCCGTGCTGCTACCTGTAACCGTGGTGTGGCGCCGACCCCTGCCGAAAAGTTGGCGCCACCCGGCGCGGCGCCGCTGCCCAGCAGGTGGTCGACACAGGCAAACAGGGCGCGCCACATGGCTGTTGCGCCTGTGGCGACGTCGGCGCTGCTGAGCATACACAGCCCCTCATAGCGTCGTTCGCGCCAGACCTGCTCGCCGGCAGCATACGCCGACGGCGCGGTGCCAATCACGATGTGCCCGTGCCCCGACTCTAGCCAAAAGGCGAGTAGGCCAGCCGGAAGGCGCCCCAGGTGAGCGAGCAGGCGTTCGCTCGGCTCCCAGATCGACTGCCAATCGCCAGAGTTTGCTGTGGCCGCCGGATCGGTGT
Organism: Anaerolineales bacterium; assembly: GCA_039680625.1. Classification (GTDB taxonomy): domain Bacteria; phylum Chloroflexota; class Anaerolineae; order UBA1429; family UBA1429; genus JAAYDS01. Next base: position 5,545 of record JBDKSN010000213.1, read on the forward strand.
GGATCAGCTGGCGCCACATGCGTCGCAAGAGGGCCGCCTTATCCACGTTGGCGCTCCCTTGTAGCCTGAGCGAACGTCCGAATTTCGTTGACAGTCAGGTCGGCCAGTGATATACTCTCTGACATCGACCTAGGGTGAATGGGCCATTTGCCGATACAGTAAGAATGAGTTCTGTCCTCGTCCTCAATGCAACCTATGAGCCACTGAGCGTGGTGAGCACGCGCAGGGCGATTGTGCTGCTCCTCAAGGAAAAAGCTGAGATGCTCGAGGCAGCCGAGCGCAAGCTGCACGCCTCGAATATCTCGATGCCCGTCCCGCTCGTGATCCGCCTGGTCTATTACGTGCGCGTACCGCATCGTGTCTTCGTGCCTTTTTCGCGCAAGACGATCATGATGCGCGACAAGTATACCTGTCAATACTGCGGCGCCCAGCCCGCCAAGGCCGAGCTGACGCTCGATCACGTCTTGCCCAAAGTGCGCGGCGGCCTGAGCACGTGGGAGAACGTGGTCTGCGCCTGCAAGGCGTGCAACAGCCGCAAGGGTTCGCACACGCCTGAAGAGGTCAACATGACGTTGCTGGCCCAGCCCACCCGGCCGCAGTACCTGGCCGTGGTCGTGTTGGCGAGCCAGGGCGCTCATGAGGCCTGGGGCAAGTACATCCCCGAGCTGGCCACAGAGTCTGGGCGCGCCATCATCGCACGGTGAATCCAGGCCACAACAGCTGATCGCCGAGCGGCTCACCGGCCGCTGTCGAGGCAGTCACGCGCTCGCCTGTCTGGCGGTCGTACACCCCCAACTCCAACTGATACTCTCCGGCGGGTAGGTCACTCGGCAAAGAGAGGACATGCCGGTCGAGCAGCGCGTCGCCCGGTTGCCAGGTGGTAGTCGGCCATTGACCGCCCAGCGGCTCTGCATCCTGTTGTGCCCACAGCGGCCCGCCCGTCGCCGGATTGGCGGTTGCGCCTAGCACATGCACGAACACGACCCCATCTTGCGCCACGGCCGCATCGGCACGCCAGGCCAGGTCGACGGTGATCTCCTCTCCGCCGGTGATGTGCTTGGGCAAATCCACGGCGATGCCCGTGAGGGTGAGCCCGTCAAAGCTTGCATCGACTGGCGCAGCCTCGCCAAAGCCGACCTTCCGCTCGCCTACTATGCGGATATCGCCCAGCGAAAGGCTCTCGCCCGCGGCACTCGTCAGAGACAAGGTGTAGCGGCCGCGAGGCCATTCAGCTGGGAAGGGGATCTCTTGGCTCATTCGCACCGCGCCCTCGGCCAACGGCAGACAGCGCCGCAACACCAGCCGGTCACCGGCCGCCTGCACCTGTAGCCAGACGGCCTCGTTGGGCGCGCTGGCCCACTGCAACGCCAGATAGCCGGTCGTGCCCGCGGCCAAGCGTCGCACGGGCAGGTCCCAACCGACCAACTCGCCGCCGCCCAGCGTGGTGTGAGTGACATACTCCGGAAGATAGGTGTCGTTCTCGGGACGTGGCGGTTGCCCATCGGCGGCATAGAGCGCCAGGGTGTTGTGGCCAAAGGCCCACGACGCCACCTCGGGCAGGCGCTCGGCCAGGCCAGCGCGCACCAACCGCTCGGGGTCGGTGATGCTGACCTCCACCTCGGCCAACCAGATGCGCCTTTGGGAGTCCACATGCTCGTCGAGCCAATCCGCGACTCGCGAAGCCTTGAGCTGGTTCTCGGCGCGCGTGATGGTGACGAACTCGGGTCGCGCCGCCCCAGGCGCGAGCCGCTCGTAATCGTACAGGAACACAGGATACCGACTGCCCGAGTCGAGCAGCACCATATCCCCCTCGCGCGCCTGGCTGATGATGGTGCGCACCATGCTCTGGAGATCGTCTTGGAGCACGTGCCCGCGGTAGTAGCCCGGCAAATAAGCCATGGTCAAGGCGAGCACGCCCATCCCCAACGCCCGCCCCAGCCAGCGCCAGCGACTGCTCAGCTGCACGATCGCCCAAGCGAGCAAGGCCCAGAAAGCCGGCGCAAAGGGGTAAAAGTACCGCGCCTCGATGTGCGGCGTATAGAACAGGCTGCGCGGTAGCGTCGAGAGGTAGATCGAGATGCCCGGCACGACCACGGCCAGGGCCAGGGCGAGCGGCATCCAGGCCTCGCCACGCTCCGGGTCGCGGCGGCGTAGCCAGCAGACCAGCCCGCAAGCGAGCACGGCCAACACCGCGACCACCGCGGGCATCTCTCGCTCAATATAGACCGACCGCCCGGTCACCAGTAGGGTGCCATAGAGGCGGGCCACGAACCAGGGCGAGGTCGGCTCGGCCACGGACCAGGTGGGCATACGCCCCCACGAGTAGGCCAGCCAGGGCACCAGCAAGGCCACCACGGCGGCTTGCGCGGCGGCCCAACGCAACAACATCTTGAGGCGACGGCGTGGCCCCTCGACCAGCCAGACGAGGCCCACCAGCAGCGCCTGGGCGACCATCGCCGCAGCGGAGAGAAAGATAGTATAGAGCCCGCCTAGCGAACACAGCGCGCTCAGCGCCAAAGCGCGCTTATCGGGCCGATCGCCCGCCCGCTCGCTGGCCAGCCATTGCAGGGCATAGCGCCAAGAGAGGGTACAGAACAGGCCGGCCAGGGCGTACATGCGCAGCTCTTGCGACCACCAGATCGCCAGCGGAGCCACGGCAGTGAATGCTGCGGCCCACAGGCCCACTCGACGGCCACCTACCTCTCGGCCAAGGCCATACACGGCCCAGACGGTCAGTGTGCCGATGAGCGCCGAGAGCGAACGCAGGGCAAAAGGAGATTCGCCCCAGAGCTGTGCCCAGCCCCAGAGACACCAGAAGTACAGAGGCGGATGCACATCGCCCGCCGTCCAGGCCGTTGCGCCCACGAGGCCTTTGCGCACGGCCCAGACCGCTAGCGCCTCATCCCACCACAGGTTGGCATCACCCAGCCGAAACAGGCGTAGCGCCGCGGCTACGGCTAGAATCGAGGCGAGCCACCATCGCTCGCGGCGATCACTGGGCGGCGATGACATCATCCAGCGTCTTGCGGAGCTGATTCTGGAGGGCAGTCGGCAACACTCGCCCTCCCTTCAGACCATCCTTCACAAAAGTCGCCAGGCCATCGATCCGCACCGCCGGGATCGGGCAGTCTTCGACGTCGAGTTGGACGGCGGGGTTGGTGAACACGGCCACGCCCGTCACCGGAATATCCTGCCCAGGCAAGAGCTCATCGATCCACTTTTTCACGCGAGCGACCTCAAGCCTGATCTCGCTGTCTGGCTTGCCCAACGCCGGGTCGCCAAAGATCTGCATGATCTTGCGAAAGCCGGCCTTGTGTCGCCAGTGGCCACGACGGTAGCTCACCGTGCCGCCCTGGGCATAGGGGTCGAGCACCGTCAGCCCAAAGTGCGACATCAGCAGGTGATTCGTGGGAAAATAGTACTGATATAGCGCGTACCGCTTGTCGAGGTTCTGCAACGCATCGGCAAACACGCGATCAGCACGGGGTTCTTTGACGTAGCGGTTGGCCAGATAGGCGCCAATGCTCGCCGCGATCAGGCCGATCATCAACATGCCATAGGCCAGGGCCATCGAGCGGTTGACCGAGAGCAGGCCAACGAACAGCGAGCCAAAACCTACATAACTGGCATAGCGAGCGTATTTTCCCCGCTTGACCAAGAACGGCTCGTTCACCAGATTGTCCATACGATCCTTCCCCTCTACAAGTTCAACGTCATGCCACGCTAGTCGGCGACATCTCCCAACTCGGCCAAGGTGGCGACCAAATCCTCGCGCACATGCGCCACCAGGTTGCTGCTCACCGCCTCACCGGCCACACGGACCATGTTCTCGACGGCCAGCGCATCCGAACGGCCGTGGCCGATGATGACGACCCCGTTGACGCCCAAGAGCGGCGCGCCGCCATACTCACGATAGTCGAGCACCTTGGCCAGGCGAGTGAGAGCGGGCTTGGCCAGTAACCCACCGAGCATGCTGATCGGGCTGCTCTTGAGCTCTTGCTTGAGCAGGGTGACCAACATGTTGGCCACGCCCTCGCTGGTCTTGACCGCGATGTTACCCACAAAGCCGTCGGTGACGACCACATCGGCCAGGCCGCGCACCAGGTCTTTGCCCTCGACATTGCCGATGGTCTCGATGCCCAGCTGGTCGAGCAGAGCGTGCGTCTCTTGCACGAGCTTGTTGCCCTTGATCTTTTCCTCACCGTTCGAGAGCAGGGCGATGCGTGGCTTGGCGATGCCCATCACGTTCCGAGCGTAGGCGCGCCCCATCAGCGCATATTGCACCAGCCACTCGGGGCGGGCGTCAGTGTTGGCGCCAACGTCCAACATAAAGTAAGAACCCTGCATGTTGGGCAGCACGCTTGAGATGGCTGGGCGCTTGATGCCCGGGATGCGCCCGATGCGCCCCTCGCTGGCCAGCGCGGCGGCCAGCACGCCTCCGGAGTTGCCCGCCGACGCCAGAGCATCGACCTTGCCATCGCGCAACAGGCCCATCGCGACCACGATCGAGGCATCGGGCTTGGCCCGCACCGCCTGGCTGGGGTGCTCGCCCATGCCGACCATGTCGGCGGCGTGCACCACCGAGAGCGACAGATCGGTGGTGTCGTATTTGGCAAGCTCGGCAGCAATAGCCTCTTGGTCGCCCACGAACACAACCTCATAGCCAAACCGTCGTGCGGCACGAACACCCCCCTCGACATCGGGCTGTGGGAAATGATCGCTGCCCATGGCATCCAGAGCGATGCGCATTGCTCCCCCTTGTGCGCAGATGTGACCGGCGTGCGTGCCATTGTACAAGACATCGCCACCAGTTGACAATTGCTGACTCTAGTCTATACTGGAGCCGTACTAGCCCCCGTGGCGGAATTGGCATACGCGGCAGGTTGAGGGCCTGTGTCCGGTCGGACGTACTGGTTCGAGTCCAGCCGGGGGCATACTGGAATTCGCGACGGCGAGCAGCTCTCTTCAAGCTGCACTCAAAGGATGGACCCCCTGGCCTGTGAACCAGGGGGTTTTGCTATGCAGGAGGCCCAATGCGCAGAGCAGACCGCGAGGTTACCGATCGCGCCGAGATGGAGGCCATCATCGCCCAGGCCGACTATTGCACCCTCGCCATCCACGCCCAAGATGCGCCCTATGCCGTGCCCCTCTCTTTTGGCTATGCCAACGGCCATGTCTATATCCATGGCGCTCGAGAGGGCCACAAGATCGACCTACTGCGCCGCAACCCGCGCGTGAGCCTGGTCTTTGTCGGCTCGTGTGAGACGCACTTGGGCATACAGCCCTGTTCGGGCACCACCTTCTATCGCTCGGTCATCGCCGAAGGCACAGCCCGCTTCGTCACCGACCCAGAGGAACAGCTCTTCGGCCTCGACGTGATCCTGGCGCAGCACAGTGCGCCCGGCCCCCACGCCTATGATCCCAAGGCCCTAGAGGCAACACAAGTCATCGCCATCGACATCACCGCAATGACCGGCAAGCGCTCGGCGCCGCGAGCGGCTCGCTAGCGCGCGTCTCTAGACTCGCCAAGCTGCTCGGGGGCGTCGCCCTCGGGGCCTAGCTGCTTGCGGAGCCGGCCGCTCTCCACGAGCGCCTGCTTGAGCTCGCCCTCGAGCCGGGTCAGCTCTTGCTCGGTCTCTGCGCGCCGACGTCGGCCCTCTTCGGTGATGGTGATGCTCTCGCGGATGGTCTGCATCAGCCCCTCGTTGACCTTGCGGATCGTCTCCAGGTCAAAGATGCCACGCTCGATCTCTTGCCGCGCCTCGGCCGAGCCTACGCGCAACAGTTCGGCGTTGCGCGCCAGCATCTCGTTGGTCGTGTCGGTGACCGCTTTCTCCATCTCCAGAGCTTGTTGCTGATTCCACAGGGTGATCGCCATGGCGATCTGGCTCTTCCACACAGGGATAGTGGTCAGGATGCTGCTCTGGATCTTGGTGACCAGCGACTTGTCGACATCCTGGATCAAGCGGATCTGGGGCAGCGATTGCAGCGTCACGGTGCGGGTGAGCTTGAGGTCGTGCGCGCGACGCTCCAAGTCCAGGCGGCGCGCCTGCGTGTCGCGTAAGGTCTGGGCGGCGAGCAGGTCGCCAGACTCTTGGGCCTGAGCCTCGAGTGTGGGGATCACCTCGGTATCCAGCTCCTGCAGCTTGGCATCCGCTGCAGCAATGTATAGTTCGAGCTGGGCGAAATAATCCACCGTAGCGTCATAGAGCCGGTCGAGCAGGGCGACGTCGTGAAGCAGATTGATACGATGCGCATCCAGCTCGCGGCTGATGGCGTCGATCTGGCCTTGCACGGTCTCGTACCGCTGGACGAACTTGGCCAGGGGTGTAGCTGCGCGGAGAATCTTGCGCTGGAACCAATTGCCCTGGTCTTTTGGATCGAGTTCGTCGACGCCCAGGCCGCGCACTTCCAGCAACAGGTCATTGAGATCAGCGCCGATCGGGCCTACGTCCTTGTTGCGCGTCTCGGCAAGCAGGCGGTCGGCAGAATCGGTAACCTGCGCTTGTGCCTCGGCGCCAAAAGAGAGGATGCTCTGAGCATCGGCGATGTCGATCTTGGCCATGAGCGCGCGAACCTGTTCTTGTTTCTCGGGCGAGAGAGCTTGAAGAGGCACGGGCGCACTCGCCTCAGGCGCCGTGGCCGGCAGGACCTCTGACGCAGGCCCCTTGTCCTCTGGCGTCACCTCGATCACATCATCGGCCTTGTCCGGCATGCCCTGAACCTCCTGGGTCGCGCCAGCCACACCTGGCTCGGGCAGCGACCTGCTCTAGAGTCTACCCATCGCGCTCCTAGTATAACGCAGGTCATGGCTCTGCGCACGCAACTTGCAGCCCACGGGGCGCTGTGCTATACTCTCGCCGTCAAGGGTGCGTGGCTCAGCTGGTTAGAGCGCACGGTTCACATCCGTGAGGTCGGGGGTTCGAGTCCCTCCGCGCCCACTGCGACGAGGATAGGGGTCGTAGAGACATGAAAGCCGCCTTCACAGAGGCGGCTTTTGTGATCTAGCGATCCGAGGCCTGCACCTGAGCGATCGAAGGCCGTCTCACCCGCGCATCTCAGCTGCCTTTGGTCAGACTTGTTGGCTGCTCTCCCGCCGCGCGGCGCCCCCGCTCCGTCAGAGTCCACAGGCGTTTTCCCTGGAGCAACCCACAGAGTCCCGCCGATGGACAACCGGCGCAATACCCGCCGGCCTGCCCGCCACACTGCACCTCGACCACAGAGACATAACCAGCGCGTTCCAGGTCGGCCAGCATCTGGGCGAGCAGATCTGCTGATACGCCCAACGTCTCGGCGAGTGAGCCCAAGGTGTGCGGCCGCCCGGTGGCCAGGAGCGAAAGCAGTTCTTCGATCATGTTCAGAGCACCATCGAGGCAAGATGATAGGCCGCGATACCGCCGACGAGTGAGATCGCCGTCAACATGGCGACGTTCACCCCCACCCACTTCCACGAGCCGGTTTCCTGCTTGATCACGGCCAGCGTCGAGACACAGGGGATGAAGAGCATCTCGGCAACCAGGAAGGCGAGGCCCGAGGCTGGCGATAGCTCGGCCTGCAACGCCTGGCCCAATGCGCCGGCGCTCTCGCCGACGTTATAGAGCACGCCAAGAGTGGCCAGGGCGTTCTCTTTGGCTACGAAACTCGTCAGAATCGCCACCAGAGGCTTCCAACCCAAGCCCATCAGTCGACCGACCGGCTCTAGCCACAAGCCGATGCGCCCCATGTAGCTCGTCTCGATCTCACCGGTAGGCAGTACCGTGAGCAGCCAGACGATCATCGACACACTCAGGATCACCGTGCCCGCCTTGCGCAAGAACGATAGGATCCGCTGCCACACGGCGATGCCGATGGTGCCCCAATGTGGTTGGTGGTAGAGGGGCATCTCCATGATAAAGGCGGTTGGCTCGCCGCCGAGCAGCAGCTTGTTGGTCACCACGCCCAGCAGGGCGAGCACGACCAACGGCAAGCCTGTGAGCAGCCAGGTGACGATCGCCGCGTGCTCGGGGAAGAACACTTGCGCCAGAGTCGTCAGCACGGCGAGTCGAGCGGCACAAGGCACCAGGGGCGCTAACAGGATCGTGATCAGCCGCGCGCGCGGCGACTCGATGATGCGGCTGCCCATGATCGCCGGGACATTGCAACCAAAGCCCAGGAACAAGGGCATAAAGCTCTTGCCATGCAGCCCGATAGCGTGCATGAAGCGGTCCATCACATAGGCCGCCCGCGCCATATAGCCGACATCTTCGAGAAAAGCCATGCTGGCGAAAAAGATGGCCAGGATCGGCAGGAAGGTGAGCATGGTGCCCACGCCGCCCAGAATGCCATCGATCACCAACCCGCTGAGCCACGCTGGACCGCCCGCCAGGGCGACAGAGAGCCAACTCGCCAGAGCATGCACCACGTGTTCATCGACCCAACGCTGCATCGGCCCACCGAGCGCATAGGTCAGCCCAAAGATGCCCGCCAGCACGGCGGCGAGCAGTAGCAACCCCAAGAAGGGATGCGTCACCACCGAGTCGATGCGCTGAGTGCGGGTGATGCGCCCAGCGCGAGGCCGCTTGACGGCGGCGCGGGTCATGCGGCGAATCCAGTCATAGCGGCCGCTGGCCACGGCGATGATCGCATCTTCGTGCTCGTGCAGCACGTCATGCACCTGTTCCCAGACCTCGGGGGGCAGGTGTTCCCGCATCAGCGCGGTGATCTCGGCGTCGCCCTCCAGCAACTTGAGCGCAACCCAGTCTTGCGGATAGGGCGCGGGCACAAATGGAGCGATGAGCTCTTGCAGATGGGCCAACACTTGACGATGGTCAGGGCGAATCTCGGGGCGATTCGGCTCGCGCGCCGGCCCCTCTTGGGCCACCTTGAGCGCCGCATCGAGCAGCTCATGTACGCCCTCGCCGCGGGCTGCGACCATCGGAATCACTGGGATGCCGATGGCCGCCTCCAGCACAGCCGGCTCGACATCCAGGCCCTCTTGCTTGGCCACATCCATCATGTTCAGGCCCAGCACCAATGGCACGGGCAGGGCCAGCAACTCGGCCACCAGATAGAGGTTGCGTTCCAGAGACGCGGCGTTGATCACCGCCATCACCACATCGGGGCGCTCGCGGATCACATAGTCGCGGGTGATGGTCTCTTCGGGAGAGGCCGCAGTGAGGCAATAGGCCCCTGGCAAGTCGACGATATGCACTAATCGCCCGTGATGCTCCAGGGTACCCTCGCGGCGCTCGACCGTCTTCCCCGGCCAGTTGCCCACGTGTTGATTCAAGCCCGTCAGCATATTAAAGACGGTGCTCTTGCCGACGTTGGGCTGGCCCGTCAGGGCGATGGTGATGCTGCGAGTGGCGCTCGAGACGGCACCAGCAGCGAGAGACGTCGATGCAACCTGGCTCGTGGGCATGTCAGGCGCGCACCCTCACGCGCTGAGCCTCACCACGGCCGAGAGCGATCTGCGTGTCGAGCACACCAACGATGACCGGGCCGGCGCCTGGGTTGCGCACCATGCTCACCGTCGATCCGGGGGTAAAGCCGAGTGCGACCATCCTCCCCACAAAGCCATGACCGCCATCGAGGGCCAGTACCGTCGCCGTCTTGCCCGGCGCCAACTCGGCCAGGGTCATCTCGCTCCCGCTCACTGCACCTCCTGCTCGTCCGGTAGGCCATGGAATTAGTATAGGCTAACTCGTGGGATTATAGCGTAGTATCGGCTGCCGTCAAGAGCGCACCGCCGCAGAAAGGCAAATTGCCACAGTCGGCCAGGGCCTCTATCATCATACAGGAGACCAGACCATGGACGTTCTACAGCTCGACAATCTGGCGCATGGCGGCGAGGCGGTGGGCCGACTCGCGGGCAAGGCGATCTTTGTCGCTGGCGGCATCCCCGGGGAACGGGTGCGCGTCGAGATCGTCGAAGACGCGCCTCGCTACAGCCGCGCGCGCCTCGTGGAGGTGCTGGAGCCCTCACCCGACCGGGTGACGCCGCCCTGCCCCTATTATGCGGAATGCGGCGGTTGCCATCTGCAGCACATACGCTATGAGCGCCAGCTGGCCGCCAAGGCGGAGATCGTGCGCCAGCAGCTCACTCGCCTCGCCGGCCTCGCCGAGCCGCCCGTGCTGCCGATGCTGGGCATGGCCGAGCCCTGGGCCTATCGGAATCACGTGCAGCTCCACGTGCAGGGCGGTGTGGTGGGCTATCAAGCGTCGCGCAGCCACAACATAGTGCGGGTCGAGCATTGCCCGATTGCCCATCCCCTGCTCGCCAGCCTTTGGCCGCGTGAGATGCCCTGCGGCGTCGAACGGCTCGCTCTGCGGGCGGGCGTGGCGACCGGCGAACGCTTGGTGCTGCTCGAGGCAGCGGCCCTACCCGAGCCTGCCAGCACTGGCTGGCCCGCCGAGGTCAATGTGGTAGCCGACCTGGGCGGCCGCGCCGTGGCTCTGCAGGGCGTGCCGTGGTACCACGAGCGCCTGTTCGAGCGCGAGCTGCGCGTCTCGGCGCGGAGCTTTTTCCAGAACAACACTGCCCAAGCGCAAGTGCTCATCGACTGCGTGCGCGAGGCGTTGGCCCTCGATTCAGGCGAGGTGCTGCTCGACGCTTACTGTGGCGTAGGCGCCTTCCTGTTACTGTTGTTGCCTCCAGGCGGTCGTGGCCTGGGCATCGAGTCATTCCCCGAAGCCGTCGCTGACGCCCGAGTGAATGCACGCGCGCTGCACTCAGGTCAGGTGACGTTCTTGGAGGGCGATGTGGCCCGCGTGCTGGCTCGTCGCGCGCTGACGTGCGACGCCGTCGTGCTCGACCCACCGCGCGCCGGCTGCTCGACGCAGGCCCTGGCGCGCATCATTGAGACGGGTGCTCGACGCATCGCCTATGTCTCGTGCGACCCGGCCACCCTGGCCCGCGACATTGGCCATCTACAACGCGACGGCTATCGCCTGGAGCGGGTCCAGCCAGTCGATATGTTCCCCCAAACCTACCATATCGAATGCGTCGCCCTGCTCTGCAGAACCTCGTAAGCAAGCTGGGGCGCATCGAGGTGCGCGTTGGCGGGCGGCCCGCATAGCCGTGACCGGCCGCGATAGCCTTGACATCGACTTGCAGGGCGGGAGGAAGCCATGCAGACACACCGCGAACGCCCCATCGCAGGGGACAAACAGGGTCGGCCAGTTGCCCTGGCCCTGCTGGCAGCCGCGCTCTATAGTCTCAGCGCGCCAGCCTCCAAATTGCTGCTGGTCACCATACCGCCTACGCTGCTGGCGGCGCTGCTCTATCTCGGTGCAGGCCTGGGCATGCTCGCGGTGAACCTCGTCGGCGCCCAGAATCGCCCGGCACGCACAGAGGCCCGGATCACCCGCAAAGACGCCCCCTACGTGGTGGCGATGATCGTTCTGGATATCGCCGCCCCTATCTTGCTGATGTTGGGACTTGCGCAGACCACTGCGGCCACGGCCTCTCTGCTCAACAACGCTGAGATCGTCGCCACCGCGGTGATCGCTCTGGTAGCCTTTCATGAGGCGATCGGCCGGCGCATGTGGCTGGCTATCGTGCTCATCACGTTGGCGAGTATCGTGCTGTCGCTTCAGGATGTACACAACCTGTCTTTCTCCACCGGGGCATTGCTGGTGCTGTTGGCCTGCGTCTGCTGGGGCCTGGAGAACAATTGCACGCGTATGCTCTCGCTCAAAGACCCTCTGCAGATCGTCGTGGTCAAGGGCCTGGGTTCGGGGCTGGGTTCCCTGTGCATCGCGCTTGCCCTCCACGAAGGCCATGCGCCTACTGGATACGTACTCTTGGCTCTGCTTCTGGGCTTCTGTGCCTATGGGATGAGCATCTATAGCTATATCCTGGCGCAGCGTGCCCTCGGTGCCGCCAGGACGAGTGCGTACTACGCGGCTGCCCCCTTTATCGGCGTCTTGCTCTCGTGGGTGGTGTTGCGCGAGGAGCTCACCTGGTCCTTTGGCCTCGCCTTGGCCCTCATGGTAGCGGGCGCCATCTTGGCGATCACGGAACAGCATAGCCATCAGCACACCCACCTTGTCGAAACACACGAACACCGACACAATCACCGCGATGGGCATCACAACCATGTGCATCCTACGGCTATAGCGGGGGAGCATAGCCATGTGCACACGCATGAGGCCCTGACACACATCCATGCGCACTGGCCCGACCTGCACCATCGGCACTCACACCACTAAGCGCTTGCGCGCCAAGCGAGGGATGATGAAGCTGCTCATTCGGTCAGAGCGTCCTGCCGATTACAGCGCCATCGCAGGCTTGAACTATGAGGCTTTTGTCCATTGGCGGCCGACGGGCTACAGGGCCGAGCCTGTATTGGTAGACCTGCTGCGCCACCATGAGCTGTTCGACCCCGAACTGTCACTGGTGGCTGAGAGCGATGGCCGTGTAGTGGGCCACGCCCTGTTCACGCCGTGGGAGGCGGTGGTCCTGGGCACCAGGCAGCGCGGTATGACGCTGGCGCCAGTGTGTGTCGCGCCAGCGCAGCAACGCCAGGGCATCGGCAGCGCGTTGCTCGTGCGCGGCCACGAGATCGCCCAACACAAGGGCATCGCCTTCTCGTTGCTCTGCGGTCACCCCGACTATTACCCCCGCTTTGGCTATCAGCCGGGCATGTTCTCGCTGTCGGGTTGTCGGGTCACCCTTCCGGCCAAAGAGGAGGCCAAGGGCCTGTGCGAACGGCCCGTGCGCGCGGCCGACTTGGCCTGGGTCACGGCCGCGTGGGATCGCCAGCACCGCGGTGACACATTGGCCCTCTATCCGGGAGAGAGCATCGGGCAGTGGTTCAGCCACGCCTCGTCGTTCCGTTCCTCAGTGTTCTGTCGTGGCGAGCAGATCATCGGCTACGCACACTATCGGCCGGGCAGCCCCGTCGAGGTCCGCGAGCTACTGGCCGCTCCAGGGCATGGCGGAGTCATCTTATCGTTGTTGGCCCCTGAGCAAGCCCAGTTCGCCATCGCCCAAGAGGAGGGCGCTGTGCGCCGCCTGCTGGGCAGCCGCGCTATGATCGTCGATGAGCGGGACGCGTTTGACGCCTTGATGATCAAGCCCCTCGACCCACACAACGAGGTGCTCGCCGGCTACTGCGCGGCGGTCGCCTCTGGGCACATGGCGCCGGGCATCCTGGCCTTCCCGCCGACGTTCGACCTCGATGAGTAGGCATCGCCGGGGTTGTTCGCTCGCTGGCGGGCGAGGCTCGCAGAGTGCGCGTGGTTTGTGTTGTATAGCTGCTAATGAGCCTCTATTATCTCTCAATACGGCCAACTACGTTGTATTGCTATGGTCTCGCGGCGATCTTCAGCGTCAACCGACGAGCGCGAGATCTGTTCTGCCCCGCCGACGGCGATTTGCAGAAGAGCCTCGTTCCTAGTATAATGTCGGGCGTCAACTACGAGCAGATAGAAGGGGTACGAGGCATGGCTCTGACCAAGGTAGAAAAAGAAGCCATCATGGGCGAGTTCCACCGGCACCCCGTAGATACCGGTTCACCCGAAATTCAGATCGCATTATTGACCAAGCGTATCGACCGCCTGACTGACCATCTGAAAGAGAACAAGAACGACGAGCATTCCCGTCGTGGTTTGCTCAAGCTGGTGGGTCAGCGACGCCGCCAGTTGAACTACCTGAGCCGCAAAGACGAGGCCAAATACCGCGAGGTCATCGGTCGCCTAGGCCTTCGCCGATAGGTGCCCCTACCCTGACGAGTCGGCTGGTTTGTGGTAGAATGCGAGCAGATGGGGAGTGATCCTCTTCTGCTCGTTTTTTGTAGGGCCAGTGTGCCCACTAGTGGCATGAAAGGCCTGGCTCGGTGAACTTCAGGAATTGGGGCATGAACCCAAGCGTGGCTTGGGCTCATGCCCCAGTCCCTGAGAGTCCGTACCGAGCCTGAGCAGTGTCATGCCGAGAAAGGATATGACCGTGATCAGGCAGTTTTCGACGGATTTTGGCAATGGCGAGATTAGCTTTGAGGTCGGCCGGTTGGCCGGGCAGGCCAATGGCGCCCTCACCGTTCGCTGGGGAGACACCGTGGTGTTGGTCGCCGCCACCGCGGGCGAGCCGCGCCCCGGCATCGACTTTTTTCCGCTGACCGTAGATGTCGAGGAGCGTCGCTACGCCTCGGGGCGTATCCCTGGAGGGTTCTTCCGACGCGAGGGGCGGCCCTCGACCGAGGGGATCTTGGTGGCGCGCTCGATCGACCGACCGCTGCGCCCGATGTTCCCCGAGGGCTATCGTAACGACGTGCAGGTCGTCGTCATGCCTCTCTCATCGGATGACGAGCATGCGATGGATGTGATGTCGATCTGCGGCGCTTCGGCGGCACTGATCATCAGCGACATCCCCTTCGAGACGCCCGTGGGCGCCGTGCGCGTGGGCTATGTCGATGGTGAGTTCCTCATCAACCCTACCATGAGCGAGGTGGCCGAAAGCCAGCTCGATATGGTGCTGGCAGGCACGGCTGACTCGGTGCTCATGATCGAAGTCGGCGCCAAGGAGCTCCCCGAGAACCTGATGATGGAGGCCATTCGCCGTGGCCACGACGCCATCCAGGGTGTGTGCGCCCTGCAAGAGCAGATGCGCGCTGAGGTAGGCAAGGCGAAAAAGGCCGGCACGCTCCACGTGGTAGATGCGGCGTTCCAGGCTCGCGTCGCCGAGCTCGTCGCAGAGCCCCTGCGTGAGATGGTCGCGGCGCAACTCCCTCGCGAAGAGCGTCAGGCGCGTGAGAACGAGATCCGCAGCGTCGCTCTGGCTCAGCTCGAGAGCGAGGAGCTCGATGTCACCGACTTTGGCGAGGCCTTTGAAGAGGTGCTCAAGCAGATCATGCGGCGGCGCATTCTGGATACGGGCATCCGTATCGACGGCCGCGACACCCGCACCATCCGCCCGCTGAGCTGTGAAGTGGGCCTCTTGCCCCGCACCCATGGCTCTGCGCTGTTCAACCGTGGCGAGACGCAGGTCCTGACCATCGTCACCCTGGGCACCTCGGGCGATGAGCAAAAGATCGAGTGGTTCACCGGCGACGTGACCAAGCGCTATATGCACCACTATAACTTTCCGCCCTACAGCACCGGCGAGGTAGGTCGCCTGGGCAGCCCGCGCCGTCGCGAGATTGGGCACGGCGCCCTAGCCGAGCGCGCCATCGAAGCAGTGCTGCCCCCGGCAGAAGAGTTCCCCTACACGATCCGTGCGGTCTCTGAGGTCATGTCGTCCAACGGGTCGACCTCGATGGCCAGCACTTGCGCGTCTAGCCTGGCGCTCTTTGACGCGGGCGTGCCGCTCAAGGCGCCGGTGGCCGGCATCGCCATGGGCGTCATCACCGAAGGCGACGAGTGGGCCGTGCTGACCGACATCCAGGGCCTCGAGGATCACCTCGGCGACATGGATTTCAAGGTGACGGGCACCACGGAGGGCATCACTGCCATCCAGCTCGACATCAAGATCCATGGCCTGCGCTATGACATCATCGAAGAGACGCTGGCGCGTGCCCGAGAGGCTCGCCTAGAAATCCTCGACGTGATGAACGCCTGCCTGCCCGAGCCGCGCACCGAGCTATCTCCCTATGCACCGCGCCTGACGACGTTGCGCATCGGTGTAGACAAGATCGGCGCTCTCATCGGCCCCGGCGGCAAGAACATCCGCTCGATCATCGAGGACACCGGTGTGACCATCGACGTGGCCGACGATGGCGTCGTCACGGTCGGCTCGACCGATGGCGCCAGTGCCAATGAGGCGCTGGAACGCATCCGCGCCCTGACCATCGAACCCGAGGTGGGCGAGATCTATACGGGCAAGGTCGTCCGCACCACGGATTTCGGCGCGTTCGTCGAGATCCTGCCCGGCAAGGATGGCCTGGTGCACATCTCGCAACTGGCCGATTATCACGTGGCGAACGTCGAAGACGTCGTCAAGGTGGGCGACGAGATCATGGTGATGGTCACCGACGTCTCGCGAGAGGGCAAGATCCGTCTGTCTCGCCAGGCTGTGCTCGAGGGCTGGAGCGCCGAAGAGGCGCGGGAACACGATCGCCCACCCAGCGGTCCGCGTCGGGATAGCGACCGTGGCGGTGATCGCGGCCGTAGCGACCGAGGGCGTGACCGCGGCCGGCGTTAGCTCTGTCTCTCCGGCGAGACTCGCCGGCGAGAGGTAGCGTCATCTAGGGGCGGCGGGTTCTCTGACCGCCGCCCCATACTCTATTCAGGATGGGCATCTATGACGGCACAAAAGCCCAAGTCCTGGTTTCGCGAGTTGGCTGAGTCGATCTTGCCGGCCCTGGTGATCGTGCTCGTGATCAACGTGTTCCTGGCGCAGGCGACACGGGTCGAGGGTCAGAGCATGGAGCCCAACCTGCACACCAACGAGCGCATCATCATCGAGAAGCTGTCTTATCGCTTTCACGATCCGCAGCGGGGCGACATCGTGGTCATCAGGCCGCCACAACGCGGGCGGGTGCCGCTGATCAAGCGCGTCATCGGCTTACCCGGCGATTGGGTAGAGATCAGGAATGGTGCCGTGTACGTCAACGGCGAGCTGCTCGACGAGCCCTATCTCGACCAACAAACCCTGGGCATGATGCCAGCGACCCTCGTGCCAGAAGAGAGCGTGTTCGTGCTGGGCGATAACCGTCACGCCAGCAACGACTCGCGCTCGTTCGGCGTGGTGTCCTATGAGGACATCATCGGCAAGGCCTGGTTCCGCTACTGGCCCATCGACAAGATTGGCCTCGTGACGGAGCTATAGACTAGTGGCCACCGGCCTCGGTGGCTCTGCTCGCGTCTCGGACGCCGTTCACTGCTGACTTTGCCCCGTCACGTCATGACGCATCGTGGGCTGTTGCTCGACAGGCTGCCTGGCCGAGACGACGGCCCGCCACCAGTCTTTGTGCGAACGCGGGTCCATGAACGCCCCATTGTCGCGGATGGCCACCTGGATCTCGGTGCCTGCCGCACGACCCACCGCCTGATACTCCACCAGCCCGGGCAGTCGCGAGCGCCCTGCCGCGTTGTCGGCCTCGTACAAGGCCAACAAGCGAGGCTCGACGCACAGGCCCTCGAGATGCAGAGTGTAGCCCCTGATGACGTTGTCGTCGCGGGTGTACTTGAGCGTCAGGCTGTCTTGATCGGCGTAGAGCACCAACACCTCATAGCGGGCCGTGTCGCCGATGTTGTAGCCCGAAGCGGGCACATGCACGGTTTCACCCGGGATGGTCTGCAGTCCAGCCAACGTCGCATCGTAGGTCGTCAGTGGCGCGCCGCGCGTGTTATTCGCCCAGTTCCAATCATAGACGCGATAGGCCGCCGAGAACACGGGGGCGCGCCGGTCGCTCAAGAGGCCGAGCAGCTGCGGAGCCTTGGCGTCGGTGCTCCCGCTGTAATCGACCAAACCGAGATGCGCGTTGGGGTTCCTGATCCAGCCCCGCAAGCTCAGATTGAGGTCGGGGTGCTGATCGGCGGGCGGGTCGCCAGCGGGGTAGCCCGAAGCCGGGGTGTCGGCATAGCTCACGCCGCTGATCGGCTCGCAGGTGCCCAGACGCCGCGCAATGGGCACCCATGCTCTATCGGTAATGATCGGCGTAGGTGCGCCCTGCGCCATGACCTCATCGTCTACAGGAGTCTCGGGAGCAGCCGAAACGGGGGCCATCCACGCCCACACCGAGCACATGGCCACGAGGGCCGCAGCGCCACATCGTTTTCGCCAACGCTGCCATCCAGAATTGGGCATCGGTCAGGTGCTCCTCAGGGCAAAGCGTGCCTTGTTGGCGGCCTCTATTCAGCGCTAGATTAGCGCATGTTGGCTGACCAATCGGTCACGGCAATCGTCGTGGTGGTCTTGTGGCCTAGCTGGATCTCGCAGGTGCTTTACGCAGGGAGTGGGTGCCTAGCACGCCGATGAGCAATGTGGCAATGGCCGTGATGTAGAACGCGCCACGGATGCCCATGGTCCGGGCGAGCGCGCCGGTGAGGGCCGGCCCAGCAAACATGCCAATGGCATAGATGGATTGGTGCAGGCCCATCGCCGTAGTGCGCTGCGACTCTTCAACATCGCGGATGCTCAAGCCCATCAGCACGGGGTAGCCCACCCCGTGAGCAACGCCCATCAGCAACTGCGACACCAAGACCCAGGTCAGGTTCGGCGCCCAGGCTGCGCCGGCCACGCCAACACCTACGGCGACAAAGGTCAGATAGACCAGGGGCCGCTCGCCCAATCGTTGCACAAAAGCGCTGGCGAACCAGTTGCACAGCGCGGTAACCATCAGGTTCAGCATCATGATGGTGCTGATCAGCACATCCGTAGCGCCCAGCTCTTGGGCGAGGATCGGCACAAAGCCGTAGGTCGATGCCCAACTGGCATACATGTAGACCATGCTGAGCAGCGAGGGTACTAGCACATCTGGTCGCACGAGCAGGCGCCCAAAGGCGCTCAACGTCGGCGCGCGGCGCTCCACGGGCGTCTCTCGAGTGGGCAGCATAAAGACCGCAGCTAGCGCCGCGGCGCCAGCCGCCAAGAAGAAGGCGAACGCATAACCCCAATGGTTGTTCAAGAAGCCCGTCATGCCCGTGGCCACCATGCGTGAAAGCGAGCTGACGAGGGTCAGCAGGGCGCTGGCGCGCACTGCCTCTTTGGGCGGGAAGAGACTGCTGAACAACACCACCATCGGCACCCAAGTGCCCGCCGCAAAGCCGACCACCAGATGGCCCCAGAGCAGGCCGCTGGCGGTGGGCAACAGGCCCATCATCGCCGAGCCGAGCGTCGCCAGCAACAGGCCGCCGAGGATGAATGGCTTGCGTCGCCCCACCCAGTCAGAGACGATGCCCAACGGCAGGCGGATCAGCATCTGCCCCAAGCCGTACATCGAGAGGATCGAGCCGACCATGGTCAGGTCTGGCACCTTGCTGTGCACATACGTCGAGAGCGTCGGGCGATACAGATAGAGCGCCGCCCAATAGAGCGCGACGGCGACAACGCTCAACACGATGTTCCGTTGGCGGCCGGCGCGTTCGGTACTGTCGATCGCGGTCATGGCACAACTCCGCTTCGGTGAGAGATGAGGTTCAAGCGCTAGCGGACTAGCCAGGCGCCATCGACCGGCAAGACCATGCCGTGGCAATAGGCCGACGCGTCAGAGGCCAGGAAGACCGCCGCGCCTTGCAGATCTTCGGGCGTGCCCCACCGCCCGGCAGGGATGCGCTCCAGAATCGACGGCCCGCGCACCGGGTCGGCAGCCAAGGGCGCGGTCATGTCGGTGAGCAGATAGCCCGGCGCGATGGCGTTGACATTGATGTGCCGGCTAGCCAGCTCGTTGGCCATGGCGCGCGTCACGCCCAGGACGCCGTGTTTGGAGGCGGCATAGGGCACGGCGAGGATGCCCCACTGATACGAGAGTGCCGACGCGATATTGATGATCTTACCGCCGCCCGCGGTGTCGAAATAGCGCGCGGCGGCCTGTGAGAGGAACATCAACGCCCGGAGGTTGACGGTCATCACCCGATCCCAATCGTCTTCGGGATAGTCGAGCACGGGATGGCGCGCAGTGGTGCCTGCGGCATTGACCAGAATGTCGAGGCGGCCAAAGGTGGCCACCGCTCGGGCAACCAAACCCTCTAGCTCAGCCACCGAGGCCGTGGTCAGGTCGCATGGCAAGTGCTCAAAGCGCCGACCCAAGGCATGCACGCGCTCTGCCGTGGCGGTGCATGCCCCGCGCGACACCCCCACGATATCGGCGCCCGCTTCGGCCAGGCCCAGGGCGATGCCTTGGCCCAAGCCACGGCTCGCGCCGGTCACCAGCGCAACCTTGCCCCCCAGGCTGAACTTGTCCAGGATCATCGGCTGCTCCTCTCGACCAGAGATGTTGGGTGAATGAGGGCCGCGGCCAGCCGTTACTCTGCTGTGCCGACCTTGTCGGTGACGTCTCGACCGAGGATGACGACCAGATCCACATCGCTGTTCTCGCCGTAGCGCTCGACGATGTTCTCTTCGGCGATGCCGAGCTCTCTGACCAAGACCTCACGCGTGTACGGCTTGTCGGCATAGACGATCAGGGCGCTCGTGTCATAGTCAAAGCGGTCGGCATTGCCATAGCTAACGATGGCCAACCCCTTGGCGCGCAGCTGCGCGGCCACCTCGCTCGCCAGCCCAGCCATGAGCGTGCCGTTCTTCAAGGCTATACGTGCATTCTCCGCGGCGAGCTGCTTGGGCGAGATCGTGGCGGTTGGCTCGGGCGTTGGCCCCACCGGAGGGAAGAGCTCATCGACCAAGGCGCGCACTTTTTCCCAGTCGGCCACCTCGACCATGGCCCCCGACGGCGTGATGACGGTCGAGGTCATCGAGCTGTCGATGATGCCCTGTTTGATGTTGGCACGGTCCATGGTGCGGGCCACCTCGGCCAGCTCCTCGATCTCGGAGAGGGTGAGGTCTGTCTGCACCGTATCGCCGAGGATGCTGATCAGCTGGGGAATGGACGAGATGGGGATGTCCATGCTGATGACCTTGTCTCGCACCGCCATGATGACCTGTTGTTGCCGAGCCATACGGTCAAAGTCGCTGCTGGAGTGGCGCGAGCGCGCAAACTGGAGTGCGGTTTTGCCATCCATATGCTGCATACCCGCTGGAATATCGACCACCATGGTGCCATAGTTGCCGTCGGGGTAGGTCTCGTCGTGGATAGGCTCTTTAACCTCGATATCGAGGCCCCCGATGGCATCGACAGCGCGCTCAAACCCAGAGAAGTTGATGCGTACGTAATAGTGCACTGGCACGCCCAGGGCGTACCACACGGTCTTTTTGGCCAGGGCCACGCCACCGCCAGGATAGTCCTGCGCATCGCCGATGAAATGGGCCATGTTGATACGTTGCTCGCCATAGCCTGGGATCGGCCCCCACAGGTCGCGGGGGATCGAGAGCATAGCCGCCGTCTTGTTGGTCATGTCCACCGAGACGAGGATCATCGTGTCGGTGCGCCAAGGGCCGGGGTCGTTCTCGCGCTGGTCGATGCCCAGCAGCAGAATGTTGACGCGCTCTTGCTTGGCCGCGAGCTCGGGCACACTGGGCGCGCTGTACACCGGCGTGGGTTGAGCCTTGTCGGCTGGGTCAGCCTCGTGCACTACGCGCTCGGTAAAGGGCACGCTCGTGCGCGCGACGACGTCACGGACGGTAACATAAAAGAGCGCTGCCGAAACAGCGGCTCCTGCTAACACCAAGACGAGAAAAAATGCCGAGATCGCCCGCATGATGGGGCGTTGTGCCGTAGATTCCATACCTGCCCCTAGACCAAGGTAACGAATACTATTATAGTACCGACGTTGGGCTGAGCCGAATGTTCCCGCCGTACGAAATATGCTTACTCAGCATCTACCTAGAGCATAGAGGCGGCGGATGTGGCGACCATGCGATAGGTCTCACCTGCCTGGAGGGCAACGGATGAAGCTCGAGAGTTGGCATTGGGAGATGGCGTTCTTGCTGGTCTTGGCGCTGGTGGCACTGGCCAGCTTGGTGGGCGCCCTGGCGAACAGCCCGGGCGAGGCGAATCTCTATGCC
Source organism: Anaerolineales bacterium (assembly GCA_039680625.1). GTDB lineage: Bacteria > Chloroflexota > Anaerolineae > UBA1429 > UBA1429 > JAAYDS01. Next base: position 27,086 of record JBDKSN010000213.1, read on the forward strand.
CTGCAGGCCGATGCTTTCTTGCATGGGCGCCTGGATCTGAACGAGCATTATCACGATACGGCGGTATTCGAGGGTCGCTACTATGTGCCCTTTCCGCCCTTTCCCGCGTTGCTGCTGACGCCCCTCGTGGCCGCGGTGGGCCTTCACGCCACCAACACCGTGTTGGTGAGCTTGCTCATCGGCGTGGGCACGGCCGTGGTGTTGTGGCGCATCCTGAACAAGCTGGCTGTGCCGCGCGTGACGGCGTGTTGGCTGCTGGCGGCCTTCTTCCTGGGCACGTCGTATTGGGGCAGTGTGCGCATGGGCACCGGCGTCTGGTTCACCGCGCACATCGTGTCGGCGGCGTGCCTCTTGTTAGCCATCGATGAGGCGTTGGGCAAACGACGCGGCCTGTTGGTCGGGCTCTACCTCGGCTTTTCCTTCCTCAGCCGCCAGTTCACGATCTGCTATGCGCCCTTTCTGGCGGCGCTGCTCTGGTGGCAGAACGAACAGGCCACCAAACGCCAGCGCTGGATCGAGTTGTTCGCGATGGCCTGTGGCCTGGGTCTATGCGGCGCCGCCTATCTCTGGTTCAATTGGGCGCGCTTTGGCCATCCCTTCGATACGGGCTATGGCTACTTGCAGCTGGGCGGCATGTTGGCAGCGCGCGTAGAGCGCTATGGCCTGTTCAGCCCGCGATATCTGTGGTTCAACCTGTACCACCTCTTGGTCGAGGGCTATCACGTCAGCTTCCAGGGCGATGCGCAACTGGCCGGCTGGGAGCTCAACCCCTTTGGCACATCGTTGCTGGTGGCCAGCCCGTTCGTGCTGCTTGCGCTTCGTGCCCGAGGAGAGCGGCATGTGCTCAGATGGGCCTGGCTGGGCACCGTGGCCATCATTGTGCCCACTTTGCTGTACTATAACAATGGCTGGGTACAGTTCAATGCGCAGCGCTTTACCATGGACTTTTTACCGGTGCTGATGGTGCTGGTCGCGCTGGCCGCTCGCGAGGGTTTGGACGCTTATTGGAAAGGATCGATCGTTTGGGCGATGGCGCTCAACTGCCTTACCTGGGTGATCATCCCTTACTTGACCTAAGATTCCGGCCACGAGCGAAAGCCCGCGCCGAGCACCTCGTTGGCCGGACTCACGATCAAAAAGGCCTCGGGATCGATCTCGCGCACCAGCTTCTTCAGGCGGACGATCTCGCTCTGCGAGATAGCGCACAACAGCACGGGCTGTTCGCGGCCGGTATAGGCGCCCCGAGCCTCCAGGATGGTGACGCCGCGCACCAGGCGGGTGTTGATGGCCCGGGCGATCTCTTCGGCCTCGCTACTGACGATGAACGTCGAGCGCATCTCGGCCAGACCTTCTTGCACCAGGTCGACGACTCGGCTCGAGACGATGATCACCAACAGGGCATACATCGCCAGCTCGACGCCAAAGATCGCCGCTGCGCCACTCAAGATGAGGATGTTGGCGACGAGGATGGTCGTGCCCAAGCGCACACCGCGCCAGCGATTCAGCAGGTTGGCGACGATATCCACGCCCCCCGTGGTGCCACCAAAGCGGAATACCAGACCCACGCCCAAGCCGTCCATCACGCCACCATACACGGCATAGAGGAGGGGATCGCGTGTGACGGCCGGTAGATACGGCGCGAGCGCGTCGATGGTGAAAGACATGACGCCGAGGGCGTAGAGCGTACGCACGACGCTCTTGGCGCCCCCGCCCCACACGGCGGCTGCAATGAGTAGCGGGATGTTCATCACGAGGGTCATGGCGCCCACGGGGAGGCCCAGCGTGTGATAGAGCATCGTGGCAATGCCCACCACACCACCGGAAGCCAGCTTGTTGGGGATAAAGAACAGGTCTGCCGCACAACCGACCAGCACGGCGCCGATGCCGATCAGCAGGTAGTCGACCAGGGCGTTGACCACGCGCCGCCAACCCTTATGCGCCATCGGCGTCCTCCTCGCGATAGGGCCGGCTGCCCATGATGCGCTCGTCATTGGTAGCCACCAGCATCTCGCCCGGCGGCACCAACTGATAGTCCTCGGGCGGCCATTGGCCATCGATCAGGCCACGCACCAGCACCAGGCTGCCAGCCAGCTCTTGAAAGGTCCAACCACGGCGCGCGGCGATCTCGCGCACTGCCGGACGGTAGTCGGGCAGAGCCATCTCACTCGGCGAGACATAGGCCGCACGGCTATAGTGTTGCTGCCAGGCGCCCATGACCTCCATGAGATAGTCGGCATTGTCCTTGCCGTACTTGGCCACATACTCCTGGTAAACATCGGCGATGTTGGCGTCGTCGGCGGCCCCTAGCGCCACCTGGCCGCTCTGGTTGCCGCCGCGCTCGTAATAATCCGGCGCATACCAATAAGTGCCTGGCGTAGCGCGGAACTCGTCGCCATAGCGCTCTTTCGATCCCAAGAACAAGGTGATGCAGTCGTGGGCGCGAGGCAGCACCAGCGGGGTGTGCTGCGCATGCAGCCCCACTGTCGAGTGGCTACATAGGCCAAAGCCCAACAAGAGCGCATCATAGCCCTGCGCATCCACCGCATCGATGCGCGCTTGGAGATGGGCGCGGAGCCGGGCTGGCTCGTTGTGCAGGCCTTTGTCGATCAGCTCGATATCCACCACATGGGGAGAGACGGCCGCAGCATAGTAGGCCTGGCGCGCCAACACCTCGCAGAGTATGGCATAGAGTCGCATGGTTCGCCTCGCTGGTCCGGCTATCTGTTCGAGAGGATCACCGACGCTGGCGCAGCCTCTTGGGCAACGGCGTGGGCATTCCGTAGCGCGCCTCTCGCCAGGCTCAGGGCCTGCTCCAGGCGCTCGAGCCGGCGCGCCGGGCGCCAGCTTCGTGCCGCAAAAGGACTGACCTCAAAGGTCACTGGCCCACGATATCCCTGGCGCACCAAGGCTGCCAAAGCGCCGGTGAGATCGAGCTCGCCATCGCCCGGCAGCTGGTGATTGGCCGAGATCACATCGACCACTGGCATCTTGCCCAGCCACAGGCCGTGGCGGCAATCAGAAAAGTGCACGTTGGTCAGCACATCGGCAACCTGGGTCAGCTCGGCGCCCAGGTCGGCATAGAGCGTGCCGGCGTGGCACGTGTCATAGGTCAGCCCCAGATCGTGTTGGCGGCAAAAGGCTGCCAGGTCGCCCAGTTTGCTCAGCACGGTGCGCGGCGGCATGCCGCGATGGTCGCCCAGGTTCTCGACGGTGAGCCGGGTATTCGACGTCGCCGCAGCATCCCTGGCCGCGAGCAGTGCCCTTTGCCAGGCAGAGGCTTCATCCTCGGCCCAAGAGACCGCCCAAGGCGAGTGAAACACCACCGCCTCGGCCCCCAGATCGACGGCCAGGCTGACTGTGTCGTTCACCAGCGTGGCCGGGTCAGACCAGCGTGCGAGGTGATATAGCGGCTGGTGCACGGTCACCACGGGTAGGGCGAGAGAGGCCACGGTGCGCCGCATCCAGGCCGGCCCGCGGACGAGATAGTCCGGCCCGAGCACCAGCTCGAGACCGTGATAGCCCGCCTGTGCCGCCACTTGAGCCACATGGGGCAACGTGAGAGGCGCCAGGCAAGCGGTCGAAAGATCGAGGGCCAACTCGCTCATCGATCTTCACTCTGATAGCGCTGGAGCAGTGCCCACACGGGATCGGTGACATAGTAGCGCACCGAAGCGCCGCTTTGCAGCCGCTGGCGCAGGTCGGTGGCCGAGATGCCCACATGGACGC
>JBDKSN010000214.1:0-4424 GCA_039680625.1 Anaerolineales bacterium
ACCACCGTGGTTGCGCCGATGATGAACACCTTGTGGACGTTCGTCTTGACTAGGTCCAGCCCTGTGGTCAAGACCACGGCGGCAATGATGAAAAAGCCCACGCCCGCCTGGATTGCCCCCGAGTACACCCCAATGGCAAAGAACACCACGCAGGCCACGGCAATCCGCGCCGGCGTCATCTTGAACTCGCGGTTCTTGGCCAAGCGTTTGGGATCGATAAAGATGGTTACCAGCATGATGGCCATCGCGGCTGCCAGCAGCTTGTGGAACACATCTTCATTGAGGTTGACTACCAGTGTGGCACCCAGCACCGCACCGAGCACAGCAGGAATCGAGAACAGCATGCTCATCTTGGCATCCGACAGACCCTTGCGACGAAAACCTAGCACTGCGGAGACGTTCTGCACCAGCACCGCTACGCGGTTCGTGCCGTTGGCTAGCGCGCCCGGCAAGCCAGCCAGTTCGAGAGCGGCCAGCGTCAGAAACGAGCCTCCACCAGCCAGGGTGTTCACAAAACCAGCTACAACGCCCGCGCCCACAATGATGACCGCCGTCAACACATTGAGCTCACCCATCTACCATTCTCTCCCTCAAGAGCATGTTCGCTCATTATAGCTGCCAGCCATCGTGACGCAACCTATGGTAGATGTGCAGAGAGCTACGGGACGCCCTGTCGGGGCACACAAAACGTTGACTCCACATTCATTGTGCGGTATAATAAAGCTTGGTAAGCGACCAATGGCAACCGTTGGTTGCCGTACGCAGAGAGGGGAGCTGTTCGCGCGAATGACCAAAGATACGCAGGAAAAGATCGCGGTAGAGGGCACGGTCGTCGAGCCGCTGCCGAACACCCAGTTCCGCGTGGAGCTGGACAATGGCCATGAGGTGTTGGCCTATATCTCGGGCAAGATGCGCAAGTACTATATCCGCATCCTCAAGGGAGATCGCGTGCGCGTCGAGCTTTCGCCGTATGACCTCACCAAAGGGCGCATCGTCTACCGCTTCAAGTAAGCTTAACGCTCGCCCATTGGGCGAGTTCACCATAGAGCGCGAATCGCGCGACCCCCGTGTGGGGGCCGCGCCTTTTGTGCGCCGGGGTGCCCTCTAGCCGATATAGAGGCTCTCTGGTGGACGCCAGTCCGGGGGTGCCCCTTCCGGCCCCTGGCACCGCCAATAGCTCGCTGGAGCAGTCGGCCAGTCGGCCGCGGCGAGGCCGCCTGGGTCATAGACCACCTGCCCGGCGCGCAACGTCAACCGGCAACGTATCCGCCGGTCCCCCTGCAGGCGGGCGCCGCCACAGTCGATGAAGCCAAACTCGCCCATCTCCAGGGCGAGCACTGCCACATCGGCCTCCGCGCCCACCCGCAATGTCCCCAGCTCAGGATGGCCAATCTCGCGCGCGGGCGCCACCGTCATCTTGGCGATCACCTCTTCGAGCGGCAGCCCGAGGTTGAGCAGCTTGCTCGCTACATTGAGTACGTTGGTCACCAGGCCCGTGGCCGCGTTGCGCGTATGCAAGTCGGTAGAGATCGAATCAGGCACAAAGCCCTGCGCCATCGCCCGGTCTGCCCAGCGGAACCAAAAGCTACCGGCGCCGTGCCCCACGTCAAAGATAACCCCGCGTTTGCGCGCCTGCGCATACACTGGGTTGAGCCGGCCGCCCTCGACCAAGACCGGGAACTGCTGCGCAAACACGTGGGTGTGGATGTCGCCCGGCCGCAGATGATGCAGGATGAGGTCCTCATAGGAGCGTTCGGGCGGCCGCGGCCAAAAGTCAGTCATGGTCGGCTTGCCGCAGAGCTCGCCGGCCTGCACGCCCAGGTCCACACAGGCCCACGGCGTGTGCCGGGCGTCCCAAGGCTGCCAGGTCCAGTAGTGAGCCATCTTGATGCCAACAACCTCGGGGAAGGCCGTAGCCACCTCGGCCGCCCGCGCAGGATCCATGCGCGCTACATCCTGCTCGAAATCGCCGCCCATGCCTAGATCGACGATGTTGAGGAAAGCCAGCACGCGCGTCCGCGACCGCTGCACCACCGCCTGATGGAAATGCGGATAGTTCGCCGACCCCGCCGAACCTGCGTCGACCATCGTGGTGACACCCGAGGAAAAGCTCTGGCCATCGGCCACCACGCTGATGTCGAAATGGTGCGGATAGACATGCACATGCATGTCGATGAGTCCCGGCGTCACCAACAGACCGCGCACATCCACGACCATGGCGGCCCGCTGAGCCAGTCCCTGGTCGATGGCGGCGATGCGCCCGTCAGCGATGGCTACATCGGTCACTTGGTCTCGGCCAGTCGCGGGATCGAGCACTCGCCCCCCGGCCAGGACCAGATCAAAGCGTTGTTCTGGCGACTGCCCCACCATACCTCACCTCTTACACGTGAATGGCCGCATTCTAGTGCAGCCGTAACGAAGATGGTAGCGCTCGGTTTGGGCCAAGGCCTTGCCTCGGTGTATGATCAGGTCGACTCATCTACAACCCGTCTGGAGCCCGCCCTATGTTGATCGACCTGCATGTGCACACCAGCCGGTACTCGTCTTGCGGCAAGTCCTCGCCCGAGGAGATGGCTCAGGCGGCCGTACAGCACGGCCTGGATGCGATCGTGATCACCGAACACAATGTCAGCTGGCCCGCCGACGAGCTCGCCGAGCTGCGCCAGGCCTTTCCACAGCTGCTCATTCTCAATGGCATCGAACTGACCTCGGATTGCGGCGACGACTACCTCGTCTTGGGGCTGCCCCCACAGCCGTGGTATGCGCCTCGCCTGCCCGCCAGCGAGATTGCCTGCCGCAGCCATGACTTGGGCGGCCTGGTCATCCTGGCTCACCCCTATCGCTATAGCGACCGTCTGCCCGATACCCTGGTCGACTGGCCCGTCGATGGAGTCGAGATCGCCAGCTGTAACATGCACGGCACCGCCAGTGCTGGGGCCATCGCGCTCGCCCACGAGTCCAGCGCCTTCCCCGTGTGGAATTCCGATGCTCACCACGTGCGCAACATTGGCCTCTATGCCAATGTGTTCCCGCGAGACGTTACCAACGAGCACGAGCTGGCCACCGCCCTACGCCGACGTGAACACCACGGCTATGCCGACGAGTCGCGCATCCGCGCGACCAACGAGGAATGGCGCCGATACCTACCCCTGATCCACCAACTCATCGCCGAGGGCGCCTCCGACGAGGCGATCCGCGCGGCAACATCGACGAATGTGGGCTTTTCAGACCTGTACGCAGTGCGCGCCGGGCTAGACGTGATGCGGCCATTGCTCGCGCCCCCGCTAGCCGAAGCCATTCGGACCGACTAGCCTCCGTGCGCGCTGACAGCTTGACCCTCAGCCCGCGACCTAGATCATGCCCGCCGACATGATGGGCTCCGGTAGAATTCGCTGGATCTCTTCCAGGCGATAGCCAAAGCCGTTGCCACGCAGCGAGGAGAGGTCGAGCTGCCCGTTGCATCGCCGATAGAGCCCCGGATGCACTCGCGCCTCGGGTGCCGAAGCCTCGGGGTAGAACTGCATGGCGTTGGACTCGACCCCCATGATGGTGCCCGCATGTGCCGCCAACAATACGTGGGGGATCTGGGCCAACATGGGGTTGGTCAGATCTTGTACCATGAGAGCCATACCGTGAGCGCGGGCCCAGCAGAGGGTGAGCAGGGCGCCCGTTTGCGTCTTGCAGGTCTTGAGGGCGACGCCGGTCCAGCCCAAGGCGCGCCCCAGCCGCACGAGGCGCCAGTCATGGGCGCTCTCGTCCATGAACAGCGGTTTGCGGGCAGCCACGCTATGCACATCCAGACGATGCGCCTCTAGGTCGTAGGGGAAAGGTTGCTCGACATAGAGCAGCATCCCATAGAGTCGGGGCTGCTCGTGCAAGAGCCGGTCGAGCACTTGATTGACGTATGCCGGATCGGTTACGGTACAGTTGAAATCGGCCGAGAGCCAATCGACACCCAGCGGCTCGGCAACGGCCCCCACCTTGCACAGTCGCTGATAGTCCCAAGTCGGATCGGTGCCCCGCAGCTTGACCTTGAGGCAGCGCAGGCCGTCGCGTACGATCCAATCGCGCAGCAAGAGCGGATAGCCGTCGTGAGGCTCGTCGCCGGTGAGCTCGCTCTCGTCGAGCGGATCGAGGCCGCCGACCAGGTGCCAGACGGGCAGACGGTCGACGCGCGGCTGGAGATAGTCCATAGGGTAACGCCCAGCAAAAGACACGTCGGCGCCCTCGGCAGGCTCCAGATAGGTCGCGAGATCATCGTTGAGCAGGTCGGGGCCGTAGGTCGCATAGACGGGGCGCTCGACGAGCTGTGCATAGGCATCATGCAGAGCGAGGTCAAAGGGCGAACAACAGACCAGCGCCGCCAGCCAGGGGATGCCTACCCCCTGCACCTGCTCCTCAGCACTGACCGCGAGGGACAGCTC
>JBDKSN010000215.1:0-19149 GCA_039680625.1 Anaerolineales bacterium
GGGCTCTTTGCGGATCCAGCCGCCACCATCGAGCTTGTGGTCGCCGACGCCCCTCGCGGGCAGAAAGCGTTGCCCCTGCGCCTTTTCGCGGACGTATTGCATGGGGGAGCGAAAGGCGATGACCAGCTCGTTCTCACCTAGGCGGAGCGCGCCGCGCACATCGAACTCCCAGGTGCGGAACATGTTGTCGGTCTGCCCCAACGTCTGGCCGTTGAGGGTGAGCGTGGCAATGGTGTCGAGCCCCAGGCAGCGGAGCAGCACACGGTCGTGCTGGAGCAGGGCTTCATCGACGACGAACGTGCGGCGGTAGGTCCAGTCGGTCTCACCCACCCACAGCACCTGGAGCTCGTTATCGCGAAAGAACGGATCGGGGATCCTCTTGTTGGCCAAGAGATCCAAGTGCACGCAGCCGGGCACCGTGGCGGGGATAGCCTCGCTCTCCCCGGCGCGCGATAGCGTCCAGGGGCCGTTCAGGCTTTGTGTTTGCATGTCAATCCTCCTACTCATTCGATGGGTCGTGGCTCGGGCGCCGCGCGCCATCAGAAATGAAGCCGACACTGGGGTTGTCAGTGATGGCCAGGCCTACCTCAGGCCAGGGGTGGGCAGCGGAGTTGCACTGGATGGGGCACTCGGCGCGCTCTGGAAAGCGCCCGGATAGAGGCAGGACGACTCTCCGATCCTAGAGAGTGTTACTGCAAAGACTAGGAATGCAGTGCATACCCCTCTGAAGTGATATTCGAGTGAGGGATCTGCCACTCCCAACACTGCTAGCCGACTACATGAAAAAGACTGGGACCGTACTGCAGTCATGGCGCAGCCCAGGATAGATTCACTTCTTCAACGGGCATGTGGCTATGACCCTTCTTCACAGTCTACGTGCTTATCGAGAGGTTTCAACAATTCGTTGCATCTTTGCTGGGATAGAGATAAGGCTGTTCCGTCGTAGTTAGTGTATTGCTTTCCTCGGATATCTCTATATTTTACCGCAGTCAATGCCCAAGAGTACTTCGGAAAGTACCGAGTATTGACCACCGGAAGCAAGATGGAATCTCTTTCGCCCAAATCTACAGTCACATCGCGTAAGTCGAATCGGTAGTGTTGTGGCTTCACGTAGTCGGTTTCATCACTCTCAAACATCGACACATCCATTTCGACCGTAATCGATACGGATGATATCTCCGACCGGCCTACGTTGGTAAGCTTGAGTACGAGAAACAAGTCATCGATACCGGTCAAGTCCTTCTCGAGAGTATGGTGAATAATCGTTTGCCAACTCTTGAGAGGCGTATTGTCAAGATAGTCAAAGGACACCGAAGCGGTGGGAGCCGGGTCTGGCACCTTGCTTATCAGATCAGTGCGCACCTTAAGCACAGGATCATTCGCGAATTCGGTCTGTTTCCTCATCTCAGCGAGGGTCTTGTAGGTCACTACAAAAGCGCCAGTGGCTGCAATAGCAGCTAGCATCTGAGCAACCCCGACGAACAGATCAAGCCAATCACGCCAAACGAAGGCGTCCATCTATGCGCTCCTTCTTGCTTGATGGAGCGCATAGGTGCACTTCTGGCCATATTCCATCAGCTTTTTCGCCGCCTCCCTCTGTCCTTCAACTGTATACGTGATGATTCCGTTGACTCCTCCGATGGCTAACTCCACCCTGTAGGGTACAGTCAGGTCGTCCTCGGCGGTATCGGAATAGAATGCCCTAAGTCTGATCTGGCTCACCAGACTTAGTGGATTGAGTGATATCTCCATGCTGTTCTGCTCGAACGTAAAGTCATGGATGATTAGGTCACGTGTCAGGATAGATAGCTCCAAAGCGGCTTGATCGTCCTTGACGTATGCTCGGACATAGTATTCGAAATCCTCATGCAGCATCTCGTCTGAGACAACTGATGTGAGCATTTCCATGATTGTGCGGGTCAGATTCTGCCGATCGCGCAACTGTCCCAGTTCTTGCTCAAGCTTCGACAAGCTCGAAGTCATGTTCTTCTCCTCACGTACCACATCCACAGCTTATCGTCAAGATAGGCAAACAACGTATGGATAAACGTCGCTAGAATGCTAGTTCCTCGAATGCTATAGACCGTCTGTCACATGCCTTCTAGCTATAGGCAGACCCTGTAGGACAGTACTACCACATAGTTCAAAAGCGTTCAAGGCGTTCATCTGGCTCTACAGGAATTTGCGCTAGATTGGAGCAGCTGACCAGGCATGTGCCGAAGTAACGTCGCCGACGGTTTCAGCCTCTGTCTTCTACAGGTTGGCATTGTCGCGCGCGGCCACTAGCGCCTGCACCCGTTCGATAAAGCTCTCGATCGACATGGCGCCCACATCTTCGTTGGTGCGCAGCCGCACCGAGACCTCGCCGTTCTCGGCCTCGCGGTCGCCCACTATGAGCATGTAGGGGATCTTTTGCAGCTGAGCCTCACGGATCTTGGCATTCATGCGGCCGCTGCTATCGTCTAGCTCGACGCGCAACCCAGCGGCCTTGAGCTTGGCCAACACCTCTTGGGCATAGGCCATATGCCGGTCGGCGATGGGGATCAGGCGCGCCTGCACAGGCGCCAGCCAAAGCGGGAAGGCGCCGCCATAGTGCTCGATCAGAACGCCAAAGAAGCGTTCGAGCGAGCCGAGCAGCGCTCGATGCACCATGTAAGGTCGGTGATCCGCACCATCGGCGCCGCGATAGGTCATGTCAAAGCGCTCAGGCTCGTTAAAGTCGAACTGGATCGTGGTCATCTGCCACTCGCGCCCGAGCGCATCCTCGATCTTTAGATCGATTTTGGGGCCATAGAAGGCTCCACCGCCCTCGTCGATCTCGTAGGGGACGTGCTCGCTCTCGAGCGCCCGTCGCAGAGACTCGGTGGCCTGATCCCAGCGCGACTGCTCGCCGACCGAGTGCTCGGGGCGCGTGGCGAGGTAGGCCTGGATATGCTCAAAGCCGAAATCTCGCCAGAGAGCCAGCGAGAAGCGCAGCACGCCCAGGATCTCGTCTTCGATCTGCTCGGGCGTGCAGATGATATGGGCGTCGTCTTGGGTAAAGCCGCGCACCCGCAGCAGGCCATGCAGCACGCCGCTCTTCTCATAGCGATACACCGTGCCCAACTCGGCCCAGCGCAGGGGCAGGTCGCGGTACGAGTGCGATTTCGTCTTGTAGATCATGATGTGGAAGGGGCAGTTCATCGGCTTGAGATAGTAATCCTGCTCGTCGATCTGCATCGGCGCGTACATGCTCTCTTTGTAAAAGCCGAGATGCCCCGACGTCTCCCACAGCCACGAGCGGCCGATATGAGGGGTGAACAGGATGTCATAGCCGCCCTCATAGTGCCGCTGGCGCCAGAAATCCTCGATGATCACGCGGATGCGCCCGCCCTTGGGGTGCCAATAGACCAGGCCCGCGCCGGCCTCTTCATGCGTGCTGAAGAGGTCGAGCTCGCGGCCCAGGCGGCGATGGTCGCGCCGTTCGATGTCGGCCAGCCGGTCGAGATAGGCGTTGAGCTCTTCTTTGCTCGGCCAGATCGTGCCATAGATGCGCTGGAGCATGGGGTTGTGCTCGTCGCCGCGCCAATAGGCGGCGGCGGTGCTGAGCAGCTTGAACGCATCCCAGCGGAGTTGCCCCGTGTGCTCGACGTGCGGCCCACGGCACAGGTCTTTGAAGGACCCGTGCCGATAGATGGTGATGGGCTCGCCCTCGGGCAGCTCGCGGATCAGCTCGAGCTTGTAGGGCTGATCGGCAAACTCGGCGAGGGCCTGTTCGCGCGAGATCTCTTCACGCACCAGGGGCTTTTTGGCCTTGATGCTCTCTTTCATCAGCTCGCTGATCTTGTCCAGGTCTTCGGGCGTGAGCGGGCGCGGCAGGTCAAAGTCATAGTAGAAGCCGTTCTCGATGGCCGGGCCGATGCCGAACTTGGCCTCTGGAAAGAGCTGTTGCACGGCCTCGGCCATCACGTGGGCGGCCGTGTGCCTGATCTCTTCGATGCTCGGTTGTGCTGCCATGATCCTCCTACTCCTCGGCAAAAGTGTGAGCGAGCGCGCTTGATTCTGGCTCAAGAACACAAAAACCTCTCACCCCCATGGGGCGAGAGGTTGACTCACGCGGTTCCACCCAATTTCGGCCAGGCAAGCTGGCCCTCAGGTGCCGATAACGGCGGCAGCCGTGGGCCTCTAGGGTAACTTCAAGGCCCCACTCACAGGTGGTCTTCACCACTTGGCTCGCTGAGGCGGGTTTCAGTCCATGCCCGTCTCTCCCTGTTGCTGCGTAGGCGGCTACTCGTCCTGCTCAACGCTTTACCCTAGGATAGCACCATTGTACTCTGCTCGCAAGTCTTACGTTGACCGTAAAAGGGGCCAGTGGTAGACTCGCAGCAGGCCACTGTGGAGAGGAGTCTGTTCTTGCGCGTCATCGCGGGGAAGGCCAAAGGGCGCAGACTGCTGAGCGTGCCTGGGGAGGGCACGCGCCCGATCACCGATCGCGTCAAAGAGTCGCTGTTCGACATCATCGGTGCGGATATCGAGGGCACGGTGCTGCTCGACCTGTTTGCCGGTACGGGCAGCGTGGGCATCGAGGCGTTGAGCCGTGGTGCCGAACACGTCGTTTTGGTCGACAAGGCCCTTCCGGCCATTCAGGTGTTGCGCAAGAACCTCGAGATAACGGGGTTGGCACGGCAGGCAACGGTGATCAAGGGCGATGCCTTTCGCTTTGTTGCCGATGCAGCGGCGCTCAACGCGGCCCCGCACGGGTTTGACTATATCTATGTAGCGCCGCCGCAGTATCAAGAGTTGTGGGCCAAAGCGCTGCTGGCCCTCGATGAGCATGACCTGCTCGCCGAGGACGGGGAGATCATCGTGCAGATTCACCCCAAAGAGGCTCACCCGCTGGCGTTGCAGCGTTTTGCGCTCGAGCGCGAGCGGCGCTATGGCTCGACGCTGCTCCAGTTCTGGAGACGCCGAGCTACCCCATTTATGCCTACCGAGCCATCTGCAGTTGCCGAAGAAGAGGCGCGCGATGGTCTACGTTGAGGTCTATCCCGGCGACCGCGTGCGTATGCGCAAGCCACACCCCTGTGGCTCGTATGAGTGGACGGTGACGCGCACGGGCACCGATGTGGGCTTGATCTGTGCGAAATGCGGCCATCGGGTGATGATCCCCCGCGGCAAGTTCAACAAGAGCGTCAAAGAGATCATCCCAGGCGAGCGCCGTGGCCTGCCGCCGCCAAGCGTCTAGGCTGTAGCCATGTTGGGTTACACACTCGAAGACACCATTGCGGCCATCTCGACGCCGCTGGGCGTGGGCGGCATCGGCATCGTGCGGCTGTCGGGGCCGCAGGCGATGGGCATCGCGCGCAGGTTGTATCGCGATCACGCCGGCCGAGAGCGTCGCTCGTGGCAGCCCAACCGGCTGTACTATGGGCACGTGATCGATCCCGCCGAGGGGCGAGCCGTCGACGAGGTACTGGTCTCGGTGATGCGGGCGCCGCACTCGTTCACCCGCCAGGATGTGGTCGAGATCAATGCGCACGGTGGGCCTGTGCCCTTGCGCGAGATTCTGCGCCTGTGCCTGGTGAGCGGCGCGCGCCTGGCGCACGAAGGGGAGTTCACCCTGCGGGCCTTTGTGAATGGGCGTATCGACCTGGCTCAGGCTGAGGCGGTGCTCGATACGATCGAGAGCAAGAGCGGGGCAGCACTGCGCGTGGCGGTCAATCAGCTCTCGGGCAGGCTCTCGTCGCGCGTGCGTGAGCTGGGCCAGACACTGCGCGACGTGCTGGCCTATCTCGAGGCGAGCATCGACTTTGGCGAGGATGACCTCCCCCCACGCGATGTACGGCCAGCGCTGCGTGAGGTACAACAGGGGTTGCAGCAGCTCATCGCCGAGGCGGATTCGGGTATGGTCTATCGCCAGGGGGTACGCACGGCCATCGTGGGACGGCCTAACGTGGGCAAGAGCAGCTTGCTCAATGCGCTGCTGCGCACCGATCGGGCGATCGTCACCCCTATCCCTGGCACGACGCGCGACACGCTCGAAGAGACGCTCGTGCTGCAGGGCGTGCCCTTTGTGCTCATCGATACGGCGGGCATCAACGAGACCGATAACCTCGTCGAGCAACTGGGCATCGAACGGAGTCGCCGGTCGGTGCGAGAGGCCGATCTGGTATTGTTGCTGGTCGATGGCTCGGCGCCGGTCACCGCGCATGATCGCTCGATTGCGGGGCTGATTGGCGAGCGCCCAGCGCTGTTGGTGGTCAATAAGGATGACCTGCCCTTGGTAGAGGGCTTTGCCGACCTGCTCCCCGGGGCGCCGCAGGCGCACGTCTCGGCCAAGACGGGTGAGGGTATCCCCGCCCTCGAAGAGGCCATGGTCGAGGCCGTGCTCGGCGGGCGGCTAGAGCTGGCCTCGACGCCGCTGACGGCCAACCCGCGACATCGCGCTGCTTTCGAGCGTGCCCTGGGCCAGGTCGAGGCCGCGCTCATGGCCGCCGAACAGGGCCTCTATGGCGACCTGCAGGCGATCGATGTGCGTGGCGCCCTCGTGGCCCTGGGCGAAGTGACGGGCGAGACGGCCAGCGAAGACCTGCTCGACACGATCTTTGGCCAGTTCTGCGTGGGCAAGTAGGGAGAACATGAGGCTCGCCATCGTCTTTTCCTGGCTGAATCAGTACGGCGGCGCCGAGCGCGTGCTCGAGGTCGTGCACGACATGTATCCCCAGGCGCCGATCTACACGTCGGTGTATCGTCCTGCGGCGCTGCCCGAGGGCTATCGTCAGTGGGACATTCGCCCTTCGTTCATGAACCACTTGCCCCTCGCGCGGCGCAAGCAACAGTGGTTCTTGCCGCTCTATCCGCTGGCCTTTGAGTCGTTCGACCTACGCGGTTATGACCTGGTGTTGAGCATCCCGAGCGGCTTTGCCCATGGCGTGCTGACGGGCGAGCATACGCGGCACGTGTGCTATTGCCTCACGCCGCCGCGCTTCCTTTGGAATTACCATGCCTATATCGAACGCGAGGGGCTGGGTCGCGCCGCGAGGGCGCTCATGGCGGGCACCCTCAAGAACCTGCGTGTGTGGGATCTAGCTGCGGCCAATCGCGTCGATCGCTTTGTGGCCATCTCACGCACGGTGCGCGAGCGCGTGGCCAAGCACTATCGGCGGGAGGCCGACATCATCTATCCCCCAGTGGATACGTCACTGGCTCCGGTAGAGAGTGGTGCCTCGCGTGGGGATTACTATCTGGTGGTGTCGCGGCTCGTGCCCTACAAGCGCATCGACCTAGCCGTGCGAGCGTTCTCGACGCTCGGGTTGCCCCTCAAGATCGTGGGCGACGGCCGCGACCGCGCCGCTCTGCAAAGAATCGCTGGGCCGAACGTCGAGTTTCTCGGTTTTGTGCCGGACGATGCCGAGGTGCGCCGCCTGATGGCGGGCTGTAAGGCGTTTGTCTTCCCCGGCGAGGAGGATTTCGGCCTGACGCCCGTCGAGGCGCTGTCGGCAGGGCGGCCGGTGATCGCCTATGCCGCTGGCGGTGCGCTCGACACGGTCGAAGAAGGCCGCACGGGAGTGCTCTTTGCCGAGTCGACGCCCACTGCTCTGGCCGAGGCCGTGCGGCGTCTCGAAGGTCTCTCGTTCGACGAGGGCGTACTACGCCAGCAAGCCGAGCGGTTCAGCGTGCCACGCTTTCAGCGCGAACTGGACGCTCTGCTGCTAGAGGAGTTGACACGACGTTAGGCGCATAGAGAGGCCCCGCTCGATCGAGCGGGGCCTCTGCGTTGTGTCCTCAGTATCGGGCCCAATGGCCATTGTTGTAGAGCACGAACACGCCATAGTGTGGGCTCCAGAACATCAGGCCACCGGTGTATTGCTGGGCCGTGCCGCTAAAGCCGAACTCTTCGATCGTCGCCCAGGAGAGTCCGCTGCGGATGGCCGGGTTCTCGCGCCAGACCTTGCCAAAGCCGCGCTTGGGCTGGAGATAGCCTGGCGGAGGCACGATCCCTGGGTCGGTCTCGGGGATCGACGGGTTCCAGGTGTCGGCATAGGCGTACCAGGTGCCATTGTTCAAGAGCGCATAGATCTGGCCCTTGTCTTGACGCCAGAACATGTAGCCACCCAAGAAGGTCTGCGCGCCGGCCCACGTGCCCACTTCGGGTTCGGTGGGGCAGCCCAAGCCACTGCGCACGTCGGCATGGCCATTCCACACGTTGCCAAAGCCCAGCACTGGCGCGATGGCGCAGCCGCTTGGCGGCGGAGGCGGCTCGGGCGGCGCGCCGCCGGCCGGCACAAACCGCACTGCATCCCAGCCGACATAGCGGGTCATGTAGGGCTCGCCGGTGACATCGCCCAGGTAGACGTATTCACCCGCACCACCAGCAAAGTAGTAGGTGCCCAGGCTGACCCACTGGTCATAGTAGTTGTTCTGATTGACCCATTTGGCGTGAGACGTGCCGTTGTGATAGATGACGTACTTGGCGCTCTTGGTGCCGTGGTACTTGCTGGGGATGTAGACCGACACCTCATAGTTGCCGGGTGTGGTCAAGTAGGGGAACCACTTACCCCAGCTGTAGAGCTGGCCCGTCTGGTTCCACGACCAGTAGAGGTGCCCGTTGTAACCGAAGGAACGCCCGCGCATGCCTCCGGCTGGTCCGCCCCAGATAAAGCCGGCGCTGAGATCATCGACGATCACGCCGCCGCCCGGAGGTGGAGGAGGCGTCCAACCGCCACCCGTCCAGGAGACCTGACAGACAGCCACCCCGCCCTGTTCAAAGTACTCGACGACGACGGTGTGGTTGCCCGCGTTCAGATAGGCCGTGCCCGTGTGCGTGGTGCGCGATTGAGGGTACCAGCGGTCGATGACCAATGCGCCATCGACATAGACGCGCACACCGTCATCCACGGTGGCACTAAAGGTGTAGGTCTGGGTGTTGGCAAAGTAGGCGACGGTAGTCCACCGCACAGAAAAGTTCTCTGCGCCGATGGCATCGCCGGGCGACATATAGCCCCAGTCAAAGTTGACCGCCGAATCGGTGCGCACCATGGTGGGCGGGCCGGCGAGGAAGATGTTGTTGAAATACTCGCCGCTCCACGCACCGCTCGGTGTGCCCCCACCACCGGCCGTCCACCAGAAGCGGCAGAGCGCATTGCCGCCGTTCTCATAGTACTGCACCTGGAGCGCGTGGTTACCTGCGTTCAGATACCGCACCGATGAGTAGGTGGTGGCCGATTGATCCTTCCATTGATCGATGATCAAGACCCCATCGATCCATACACGCACGCCATCATCGACGGTGACATAGAACGTGTAGGTGCCGGCATTGAAATACTCGACCGTCGTCCAGTTGACCGAGAACTGGTCGGCCGGAATGCCAGCGGCCGGAGCGCCAGTGCCCCAGTCAAAGTTCACTGCCGGGTCATAGCGCACGACTGTGGGGCCGCCAAACAGTGCCATATTGGCGTAATAGTCGCCGCGCCATGTTGCCGGGTCTGCGGAGGCGGTAGCGGGCACCGCCAGCATCCCCGCGAGGATCAGGACACACATCACCAGGCTGAGCCACCGTTTGCGAGTGCCCGGTCGCGAGTTCATGCTCTTCACGAGAATCCCCCTTTCCACAACGACCGTCGTTGTGTAGCCGATCAGCTCTCAGTACCCCTGTTGCCTGTCTATTGACTCTTCTTGCTCCTGATGCCGGTTCAATGCAGCTACTATTATAGCAGGCTTATGAAGGCGGCGCAACGCTTTGGCGCTAGCGCCTGGCAAACGAGGCAATCTGGCCTTTGCTGATGGTCGCCTGCAGGCTATCGGGCGCGTCGGCAGGGCCAAAAACCACGGTGTCAGCGGTCACACTACTGGCCATCAGACGCAGGTCAGCGGCGCCCAGTTCCAGCGCTGCCAGTTGTTCCTCCGCTTGGGCGCTACACAGCTCGTCTAGAGCTTCGCCGGCGCGCCAGCGACGCACAACCTCATAGACCAGGGCATAGGGTGACGGTTCGGTCAGCTCCCAATAGATGGCCGACAAACTGGCATCCGCGGGGAGCGAGGATCGGCGGACGTAAGCGCTGCCCTCTAGCTCCCAGGTGGCCGAGAGCTGGCGCAGTGGGCAGGTGCTACACTCGAAGAAGGGGTCAGCGGGCAGGCCAAGCGAAGTGCCGGTTACTTGCAGTCGATCGATGCCCCGACCCGCGAAGGCCACCGAACCGTTGGTAGTGACCCAGTCGCTATGCCCCGCCGGTTGCCAGGCGATTTGCCAGGCATCCTCTCGCTTTTCGAGCAGGGCGACGGCCCACTGGGTGTTGTCGCCGACCGCAGTGCGATAGATGGCCGCCACGCGGTCTTGCTCGGCACGCACGTCGACCAAGGTGCTGCCCTGCCCGATGACCAGGCTCGTGCCCTCTGCGGCCAAGACGAGGCTCGCAGGCGGAGTGGTCAGCAAATAGAGCCCTGGCTCGATCTCGGTGATGGGCCAATCCTGGTCGGCCCAGCCGGCCTGGGCCAAGTAGGCGCGCAACTGGGCACTCCGTTCGTCGAGCGAGAGGTTGGGGTTGCCCACGACGAACGCGGCCGCCGCAGTGGCGGTGGCTTGGGCATCGCCGGCGGCGTCGATGAAGCGTGTGCGCCAGGCGTCGAGCGAGGGCGTGTCGCTGGCGAGCGAGGGCCGCAACAGCCAGCCAAGCAAGGTCGCCGACCCTTTGACGGGGAGTAACGCTTGCTCGCCAGAGAGGCTCACCGACGTGTAGTAGAGCGCCTCGCTGCTTTGGTTGCGGAGTACGACGGCATCGTTCGATACCGCCCAGCCGCTGATCCGTGTGTCGGGCAGGGCCTCAGTTAGCGGGCCAGACGCCTGGCCGGTGGCGACATCCAGGACATAAAGGCCCAGGCTCTCGGCGGTGGGCTCGTATAGCGCCCCGCGACGCAGCAGGTAGGCCACAAAGCGGCCGTCGGGCGACCAGGTCGGTTGTGCGACAAAAGTGCCCGCTTCGAGCGTCAGCGCCTGGGGAGACGCCGTCGTAGCCAGTGTGGCGGTGAGCAGCTGATAGCCGCCCTCTTGTTCGGCCAGCCAGGTCAGCGCTCCACCGGGGCCTAGGGCAAGCTCACCCACGCCCGCGAACTGCACGGTTGACTCGGGCTGGCCGGTGGCCGGATCGACGGTCAGCACCTGCAAGCCGGTACCATCCACGCCTGGCGCCCACAGCAACGCGCGGTGCGCCGCGCCATCGTAGCCCAGCACCATCGCCGCCGGGCCGGTGTACGCGACGGGCGCCGCGAGGGCGCCATGGGGGGTCAGCTCGCAGAGCAGCAGCTGTTGTACCGGCTCCTCAGCCTCGGGGTCAGGCTCGGCCCAACCCGCATAGAGCAAGTGCTCGCCGTCGGCTCCCCAAAACACTTGCGCATCGACGAGGTCTGTTGTCGCACCCGTATCGAGCATCTCGACCTTCCCAGTGCTCAGGTCGACCAACTCGACTGAGCGTCCACGCACAATGGCGAGCCGGGCGCCAGACAACGCCCACCCCGAGGATATCGCGCCGGCCGCCAGAGGCACCACCTCGCCGCTGGTCGGGTGTGCCCAAAACACGCCATTCTCATCGCTGTAGAGCACGCCCATAGGTGCCGGCGAGGCACTGGGCTGGTCGGCTGGCTCCTCAGCCGAGGTGCCATTGGTAGGTGGCAGCGCAGAAGCGGTGGCGTCGAGGGCTATGGTGGCCGTAGCGGCTACGTCGGGCGGTGCGCTGACTATCTTGGTGGGTAAGGTTGCTGCCGCCGGTGATTCGTGTGTGTTTGACAGCCAACAACCCGATAGCGCTAGCAACACGAGCGCGGCGCCGATGGCGATCAAGAGAGGGCGCAGGTGATGGTTGGATGTGGTCATGGCTCGATACCCCCTGATACAGCGTGGGCGACTCAACGCCCGCTGGGCTGGGCCGGGGCGCTCTCTTCGGGCGCACCCCACCAGGCCTCAAAGAAGGCACGGATGTTCTCTAGTGGATAGTCCTTGTTGATCTCGGCCTGGCCGATGACCCCGCCGCGGTCATCCCACAGGGCAGCACGCACACGCTCCACAGCAGCATGTACGTCTTGCGGGGTGCCAAAGGGCATGATGTGCTGGCGATCCATCTCGCCCCAAAAGGTGATGCGCCCTCGAAATCGCTGGCCTAGCTCTTCGATGGGCATACAAAAGAGCTGCGAGTTGATGGCATCGACGCCGATCTCGATGAGATCGGGATAGATGCTCAAGATATACCCGTCGGAGTGCATCAAGGCGAACTTGCCGTGGGCGTGCGCCAGGTCTACATAATCCTTGTACAACGGTTTGAAATAAGTCGCCCACATGGCCGGTGAGATGAGCAAGCCATGCTCGCCCCCCCAGTCATCCATAAAGAACACGGCATCGACGTCGGTCTTGACGACGTATTCGAGGTGCCGCAAGTAATAGTCATGGACCATCTCGAGCAATCGAAAGATCTGCGGCACGCCCCAGGCCAGGTCTCGGTAGACGTTCTCGGGGCCACGGATGAACTGCAGCCGCTCGAACGGGCGTGGCAGGCCGAGGTGGATGAAGCGATCGCTGGCTGCACAGGTGCGGTTGACCGCCTCGAATCCCTTGCCCAGCAGATGGTAGGGTGGCCGCCAGTGATCCAGATCGGCCCAATCGGCAAGCGCGGGGTGTTTGACCTCGCCGATCATGCCACGCTGGATATTGCGCCACGTCGACCCCCAGGGGTCAGTCCAATAACCCGGCTCATAGAGCGGGGCGTCGCTCACAGGGTCGACAAAGCCGCTATCGCCGAAATCGCTGGGATACTGGGCCAGCAGGGCGTTCAACTCGGCCTCGCGCCCATAGAAGGCCGCGGGCAGGGTCCAGATATCGCGTGCTGGGCGGTCGACGCCCTCCATGCGCAGAGTCCGTCGAACACGCTCGCGCGGTGTGATCGCCATCAGCCCTCTCCTTGTCTCTCGAGTGACAGCGCCATTGTAACCGGCCAGCGGGCGGCCGCCAATGGGTATCCGACGGCGGTCGACAGGGCCGCTGTCGATGAGTACAATGGCCGCGCTCATTTGTTCGCATGGTGAGGGACGATGCCCGATAAGCTGGTGATTGTTGAGTCGCCGTCGAAGGCGCGCAGTATCGGCCACTATCTCGGTAACGGATACACTGTGCTCGCTTCCGTGGGGCATGTGCGCGACCTCCCGCCCAAAGAGCTGGGCGTCGATATCGACGGGGGATTTCGCCCCACCTATGTGATGGTGCCTGAGAAAGCGCCGGTGATCGCCAAGATCGCCGAGGCGGCCCGTGCAGCCCGGCAGATCTATCTCGCCACCGACCCAGATCGCGAGGGCGAGGCCATTGCCTGGCACGTGCAAGAGGCCGCCGGGCTCGACCCAGAGCGCACGCAGCGCATCAGCTTCAATCAAGTGACGCCCGAGGCGGTGCGCCAGGCGCTCCAGGCACCGCGTGCTCTCGATCGCGACCTGATCGCCGCGCAAGAGGCGCGTCGCGTGCTCGATCGCCTGGTGGGCTATCAGATCAGCCCTCTGCTTGGGCGTGCGCTGCACAACTGGCGGCTCTCGGCCGGGCGCGTGCAGTCGGTGGCGCTGCGTCTGGTGGTCGAGCGCGAGCGCGAGATCGCCGCTTTTGTGCCCGAGGAATACTGGACGCTCGATGCTCTCTTGCAGCGTTGCATTGCCGAAAGGGAGCAGTTCACTGCACGGCTGGTGCAAGTGCGCGGCCAAGAGCCTGGCCTGACAAGCAAAGACGAGGTAGACCGCATCCTGCAAGTGCTGCAAGACGCAGCGTATGCGGTGACCCGCGTGCAGCCGGGCAAGCGCCAACGCAAGCCGCAGCCGCCCTATATCACGAGCACGCTACAAGTGGATGCGGGCGCCAGGCTCAAGTTCGACGCTCGCCGCACCATGCGTGTAGCCCAGCAGCTCTACGAGGGCGTCGATGTGGATGGCGAGACGGTGGGCCTGATCACCTATATGCGCACCGATTCCACGCATGTGGCGCCCGAGGCCCAAGAAGAGGCCCGCCGCTACATTGCCGAGACCTGGGGCGCAGACTATAGGCCTGACAAGCTGCCCGTCTATCGCACCAAGGTGGCGAACGCGCAAGAGGCACACGAGGCGATTCGGCCCACATCGGTCTTGCGGGTGCCCGAGGCGATTCGGCACGCCTTGAGCGCCGAGCAGGCGCAGCTGTATGAGCTGATCTGGCGGCGCTGTGTGGCCAGCCAGATGAGTCCGGCGCGGTATGACACCATGACGGTGGACGTAACGGCCGCAGACGATTATCTCTTTCGCGCCAACGCGCAGCGGATGGTGTTTGCGGGCTTCTTGAAAGCCTTACCCGACGCCGATGCCGAGGAGGCCGATCGGGAGCTGCCGCCGTTGGTCAAGGGCGAGCCGCTCGACCTGGTCGAGCTTGAACCCGAGCAGCACTTTACGCAGCCGCCCCCGCGCTATACCGAGCCTACGCTGATCAAGGCTCTGGAGGCCAACGGCGTCGGACGGCCCTCGACCTATGCGGCCATCGTCTCGGTGATCCAAGAGCGAGGCTATGTGCGTGCCGACGATCGCCACCTCGTGCCCACCGACCTGGGCGAGGTGGTCTGCGATGCGTTGGTGGCCACTTTCCCCGACATCATGGACGTGCACTACACGGCGCACATGGAGGCACAACTCGACCGTATCGCCGGCGGCGCGCTCGAATACCTAGCGATGATGCAGGACTTTTACGGGCCGTTCTCCGCTGAACTAGCCGAGGCCAAAGCGGCCATGGGGCCGGCCGTCGCCGCGGCGCTTGCCCGGGGCCTGGCCGAAGAGGTCTTGACGCGCACCTGCCCGAATTGCGGCAAACCGTTGAGGGTGCGGCTGAGCAAAGAGGGGCGCTTTCTCGGGTGCTCGGGCTACCCGGACTGCAAGTACATCTTGCGTGTCGATGGTACCGAGGCTGCGGAGCCGGAGGTGGTCTATGCCGAGGGGGAGGTTTGTGAGCGCTGCGGTGGCCGCATGCGCATCATCACCCGCGGCAACAGTCGGTTTCTCGGTTGTGAGCACTATCCGCAGTGCAAGAACACACGCCCGATCCTGTCGGACGAGATCAAGGCGTTGGCGTTGTCGAGGGCCTGCCCAGCCTGTGGCGCACAGCCGCTCGAAGCGCGCAGGAGCCGCTATGGCGAGTATCTACACTGCGCTCACTGCAACAAGAACGTGTCTCTAGAGAGCCTGAAGCCCGAGGCTAAGGTCGAGATGCCCTGCCCCAAGTGTGGGGCGGTCGCCCTCGTTGCACGGCGAGGTCGCTATGGCCCTTACTATCACTGCAACTCTTGCGACGCGAACACGTCTCAGGCCAAGCTCAAGGTGCCTGGCGAAGAGTGAAAAGCGAACGGGGCCGTCGAGCGACGGTCCCGTTTCGATTCGGGCTAGGAATCAGCGCTTGGCTACTTGAGCTCGACAGTGGCGCCCACTTCTTCCAGCGCCTTTTTCGCCGACTCGGCGACAGCCTTCTCGACGCCCTTGAGCACCTCCGAGGGGGCCTCATCGACCACCGCCTTGGCCTCACGGAGGCCCAGGTTGGTCAGCTCACGGACGACCTTGATGACCTGGATCTTGTTATCACCCACAGCCTTCAGCACGACGTCAAACTCGGTCTGCTCCTCTTCCTCGACGGCAGCGGCGGCCGATACCGGCCCGGCTGCAGCGGCCACAGCCACGGGGGCAGCAGCGCTGACGCCGAACTTGGCCTCAAGGGCCTTGACGAGCTCGGCCAGCTCTAGAACGGTCATGTTGCTGATGGCTTCGATCAGTTCTTCTTGAGACACGTTGCATCCTCCTCACAAAACCTGTGTAATCGCGTGAGTGTTGGGCCAGCGAGATTAGCTGGCGCCTTCGAGTTGCTTGCGGTGTGCATCGAGCACGTTCACCAGCCCACGCACAACGGCAGAGAGCGTGCCCACCAGGTTCGCGAGAGGAGCCTGGATGCCGCCCACCACACGCGCGAGCAACACCTCGCGCGAAGGCAGCTCCGTCAGAGCCTGGACGCCCTCGCTGTCGATCAGCTGACCGTCAACGATGCCGCCGAGCACCTGGACGCGGTCAGCCTTGTCACGGGCAAAGTCGGCCACCGCCTTGCTGGCAGCGGCGATGTCGCCATAGACAAAGGTGACCATGTTGGGGCCATCGCGGAACTGGGGGGCGACGGGCAGGCCCGCCTCTTCCAGTGCGATGCGCATCAACGTGTTGGTGACCACCACGTTCTCTGCCCCAACGCCGCGCAGCGTCTTGCGCAGCGCCTCGAACTCGGAGAACTTGACCCGCTCATAGCGCGACCAGATCAGCACTTGGGCGCGGTTCAGCCGTTCGCCGTACTCTTGAATGATGCGTTCTTTTTCACGACGTGTGAGTGCCAAGAGATACTCACCTCCTGTAGACGAAAAAAGGTCTTGACGCCAAAGACATCAAGACCTCTAGCCCGACACGAGTCGACAGACCAAGGACTTGCCTCGGCAGGCTCAATTGAGCGCAGACGCGCACCTGCTGTCTATGGCAATAGCGAATATGCGATTGTGAGAGTGCTCTGCGCCAATCGGCGGTGACTAGTGGCCCATCTGTGCCGCGTTGATGTCGAGGATCACGCCGGGGCTCATCGTCGACGTCAATACGAGGCGCTGAATATACTGGCCGCGAACGGTGCTCGGCCGAGCACGCATGACTGCGCCCATCACCGCACCCAGGTTCTCGAGCAACTGCTCGGTGGTGAAACTCACTTTGCCCATGGGGATGTGCAGGTTGGAGGTGCGGTCGACCCGAAACTCGACTCGGCCCTGGCGCAGCTGCTCGATGGTGGCGGCGACGTCTTGTGGCTGCACGACGGTGCCCGCGCGCGGGTTAGGCATCAAACCACGAGGGCCAAGGACGCGGCCTAGCCGGCCGATTTTACCCATGACCCGCGGCTCGGCGATGGCGACATCGAAATCGAGCCAGCCGTCCATGATCCGTTGCACATACTCATTGGTGCCCACATAGTCGGCACCCGCGGCTTGGGCGGCAGCGGCAGCCTCGCCCTCGACAAAGGCCATGATGCGCACTCGCTTGCCAGTGCCAGCGGGCAACATCACCGTGCTGCGCACCTGCTGATCGGCATGGCGGGGGTCGACGTTGAGCCTAAAGTGCAGCTCGACGGTTTCATCGAACTTGGCGTGGGGCAGGGCCTTGAGCACATTGATGGCTTCTTCTGGCGTATAGGCCCTGGTGCGGTCGACTAGAGCGGCCGCCGCGCGGTAGCGTTTTCCGTGTTTCGCCATGATTCCTCCTGGTGGTGCGAACGAGAGCCGTCTTTGCAGCCCTCTCCCACTGGATAAAGACTAGTCTTTGACGACGATGCCCATGCTACGGGCCGAACCCTCGATCTGGCGCATGGCCCCTTCGATGTCCACAGCGTTCAGGTCGGGCATCTTGATCTCGGCGATCTCGCGCACCTGAGAGCGGGTCACTGTGCCCACCTTATCGGTATTCGGCTTGGCCGAGCCGCGGGGGACACCGGCGGCCTTCAAGAGGAGGTCTTTGGCCGGGGGCGTCTTGGTTACAAAGGTGAAAGAGCGATCCTGGTAGATCGTGATCTCTACCGGAATGATCGAACCCACGTTGGCCTGTGTACGGGCGTTGTATTCCTTGACAAAGGCCATGATGTTCACGCCATGCTGACCCAAAGCGGGGCCAACCGGAGGGGCCGGATTAGCCTTGCCTGCCGGCAGTGCCAGCTTGACGATTGCCATGACTTTTTTGGCCATCTGCTTCTACCTCTTCCTAGGTCTTGTCAACCTGCAAAAAGTCCATGTCGACCGGCGTCTCGCGGCCAAAGAACGAGACCAGGACGCGCACCTTGCCGCGTTCGGCAAAGATCTCGTCCACGACGCCCACAAAGTCTGCAAATGGCCCTTCGACAATGCGCACAGACTCGCCGATCCGGAAATTGACGCGGATGCGGGGCGTCTCTTCCTCCATGCGTTGGAGGATCTTCTCGACCTCTTCAGCGCGCAACGGGGTAGGCTCAGTACCTGAACCCACAAAGCCGGTCACTCCCGGGGTGTTGCGCACGACGTACCATGACTCTTCGTCGAGGATCATCTGGACGAGGATGTAGCCGGGGAACACGCGCTTGCGGCTGCTGCGCTTTTTCCCGTCGCGGATCTCGACCTCTTCTTCCGTGGGCACGACCACACGAAAGATCTTGTTCTGCATGCCCATGGA
The DNA here is from genome assembly GCA_039680625.1 of Anaerolineales bacterium. Taxonomy (GTDB): domain Bacteria; phylum Chloroflexota; class Anaerolineae; order UBA1429; family UBA1429; genus JAAYDS01. The sequence continues at coordinate 18,226 of JBDKSN010000215.1, forward strand.
CTCGATGCGCTGGCTGAGGTTCTGGCGCACCTTGTTCTCATAGCCGGAATAGCTATGAATCACGTACCACTCGGCGCCAGGAGGAGCCGGGGGGGTGGCAGTGGCCTGAGGCACTTCTTCTGTTGCCGCAGCAGGAACTTCGGCGGAGGGCGTGGTGACGTCCTTCTCGATGTCTGGTTCTCGCTCGGCAGGCTTTTTCTTCGCAGGTGACATGGCGAATCTCAGCTAATCAACAATGCAATGAGTTTGGCAAACACCCAGTCGACCAGGCCCAACACGGCGCTCATGCCGAACGTGACAGCGAGGACGATGCCGGTGAGGCGCAAAGTCACCTCGCGCGATGGCCACGTTACTTTGCGCATCTCGGCCCGCACGCCCTTCAAGTAGCGGACCAGACGATTCTCTTTCTTTTCTTTCTTGTCCGTCGTCTGCTTTGGCACGAGCGTCCGCTCCTGAGGAACTACCTCTACGCCGACTTGTCGTGATCCGTGTTTGCCCAGGGCAACAGAGAAGGCAGGCGAGGCAGGAATCGAACCCGCAACCTACGGTTTTGGAGACCGTTGCTCTGCCAGTTGAGCTACTCGCCTGCACAAGGCCGGTTAGCGCTGTTCCCGGTGCTCGGTGCGCTTCTTGCACCGAGGGCAGTACTTGATCAGCGCGATACGGCCCGCATCATTCTTGCGGTTCTTTTCTGTCGAATAGTTACGCTCTTTGCATTCGCTGCAAGCGAGCGTGATGACCACCCGATTCTCTTTCTTGGCCATGGTTAGCCTTGCTCCTCAGTTCGAGGATAGAGTCTCAACCTACTCGATGATCTGGGTCAAGACGCCCGCGCCCACGGTGCGGCCGCCCTCGCGGATGGCAAAGTGCGAGCCGACTTCCAGCGCCACCGGCATGATCAACTCTACCGTCAGGTTGGCGTTG
>JBDKSN010000216.1:0-8256 GCA_039680625.1 Anaerolineales bacterium
ACGAGCGTGGCGCCGAGCTCTTGCACCAGGTCGCGCAGCAGCACGCGGTCGGGCTGGACGGGGTCATTGTACACGACATAACTCAGTCCCTCGTCGGGCGTGGTGAGCGGGCCGTTGTCGGCGGGCGGCGTCGAGGTGAACCAGCGCTCGTCGATGCCCCCGCGATGCGCGCCAAAGGCATAGTAATCCTCGGGGTGGAGCTTGAGGCGGCGCCCGGGCACGCAGAACGATCGCGGCACCCAGGTAGGCGCGAGGCGCAAGATGCCCTCGCCTTGTTCATAGGCGGCGTGTGACATGGGTAGACCTCCAACCAAGACTAGGATGCCCGCACAACTGCGTTCGATCGCCAGGCGCTGTTCGGGCGAGGCGCTCCTCGCTAACCCGTGCGCCGAGGGGAAGGTTGCTGCGTGAAGAGGTTAGGCGTGGGCCGGGGCGCTGTCAAGCCGAGGCCCTGGCCCCCCACGCTCTGGTTTTTGACAGCCGCCCTCGCCCGCGACATACTGCCCGCGTTGCCACCCGTCTCGTCGCCAGGCGGCCGTCCGCTATTGCACCCAAGGAGGCCCATGTCTCGCCCAAAGGCGATCCTCACCACCGAATGGGGGCCAGCCATCGCTGGCGGCGTCATCGGCGTGCTCACGGCGTTGCTCCCCTATTTCGGCAACCCGGGCAACATGGGCGTCTGCGTGGCCTGTTTCAGCGGCGACATCGCGGCCGCCATCGGCCTACAGCCCGACACCACCGTGCCCTACATCCGCCCCGAGATCATCGGCTTTGTGCTCGGCTCTTGCGTCGCGGCGTTGCTCTTTCACGAGTTCCGAGCGCGCACCGGCTCGGCGCCCATCGTGCGCTTTTTCCTGGGCATGTTGGCCACCATCGGCGCGCTCGTGTTCATCGGCTGCCCCTGGCGGGCCTATCTGCGCCTGGCCGGTGGCGATTGGAACGCCATCCCCGGCATCGCCGGCCTGGTGATCGGCATCGGCCTGGGCACGCTGTTCATCAAGGGGGGCTTTGGCCTGGGCCGCAGCCATGCCGCGCCTCGCGCGGCCGGGTGGGTCATACCCGTCTTGATGCTGGCCCTGTTGGGCCTGGCGCTAGTTTTGCCCAAGGCGCCGAGCCGCACGGCCGAGACGATCATGTTGAACGACCCCTCGGCGGGCTGCGACACGGGCCTGGGCGCGCAACACGCCCCGCTGGCCATCTCGCTCGCCTTTGGGCTGATCATCGGCTTTTTGTCGCAGCGGACGAGCTTTTGCACGATGAGCGCCTGGCGCAACCTGTTCCTGACGCGCAACACGCGGCTGCTCAAAGGCGTGCTCGCCCTGGTGTTGACGGCGCTGTTCACCAACCTCGCCTTGGGGAGGTTCCACGCGGGCTGGCGGTGGCAGCCAGTGGCGCACACCGACACGCTGGCGAACCTATTGAGCATGGTGCTGGCGGGCCTGGCGCTCACGCTCGCCGGAGGCTGCCCCGGACGGCAGCTCTTCTTGGCGGGCGAGGGCGATGCCGACGCGGGCATGTTCGTGTTGGGCATGTTCGTGGGCGCGGCGCTGGCGCACAACTTGAACCTGGTCAGCAGCGTCTCGGGGCCGCAGCCCTACGCCATGCAGGCGGTCAGCATCGGCCTGGTCTGTTGCCTGGTCATCGGCCTGTCGATGCGCGAGCCGCTGAGCGACTAGTGCGTCGCTAGCCTGGGTTGCATACAGAGAGGATAGGGCGCAGCATGGCGGTGATCTATCTCGACTATGCGGCGACCTCGTGGCCCAAACCGCCCGAGGTCCTGGCGGCGATGGTGGATGTGCTCGAGACCGCCGGCGGCAACCCGGGCCGCTCGGGGCACCGCCTCTCGATCGCCGCCGGCCGCGTGCTCAACGCCACCCGTGAAGCGGTGGCCGACTGCTTCCACGTCAGCGATCCGTTGCGCGTGGTGTTCACGCCCAATGTGACCTATGCGCTCAACATCGGCCTGCACGCGCTGTTGCAGCCGGGCGACCGCGTGGTGACCACGGGCATCGAGCACAACTCGGTGATGCGGCCCCTGCGCGAGATGGCCAAGTGCGGGCTGGATGTGGTGGTGGTGCCCTGTGGCCCCGACGGCTCGCTCGACCTGGCCGCGCTGCGCCAGGCGGTGACGCCCGGCACGCGGCTGGTGGTGGCCACTCACGCCAACAATGTGGTGGGCACGATCCTGCCCGCGGCGGAGATGGCCGCCATCGCCCACGCGGCCGGGGCGCTGTTCATGCTCGATGCCGCGCAGACCGCGGGCGTGCTGCCCATCGACCTGCCCACGCTGGACGTCGACCTTTTCGCCTTCACCGGCCACAAGGGCCTGCACGGCCCGCCGGGCTCGGGAGGGCTGATCCTCGCCGAGAGCGTCGACGTCGACCAGCTGCGGCCCGTGTTTGCCGGGGGCACCGGCAGCCGCTCGGAGCGCGAAGAGCAGCCCGAGATCCTCCCCGACAAGTTCGAGGTGGGCACGCCCAACAGCGTGGGCATCGCCGGGCTGGGCGCGGGCGTGCGCTTTGTGCTGGCTCGCGGCATCGACGCCATCCGTGAGCACGAACTGGCGCTCACTCGCCTGTTGTGCGAGGGGCTGGCCAGCATCCCCGGCCTGCAAGTCTATGGCCCGGCGTGCGCCAAAGACCGCACGGCCACCGTCTCGATCACCATGGAGGGCCGCCGTGTGTCTGACATCGGCTGGCGGCTCGACGACGAGTTTGGCATCTTGACGCGCGTGGGCTTGCACTGCTCACCGGCCACGCATCGCACCATCGGCACCTTTCCCGAGGGCACGGTGCGCCTGGCCCCCGGCCTGGCCACCACGCGCGAAGACATCCTCGCCACCATCGACGCCCTCGCCCAGATCAGCCGCAGTTAGGCGGCAGCGGGCCACGTTGCCGCGGGCGCGTGACCACGCTATAATGTCCGCTGGCGAATTACCGAGAGAGCGATCATGTCTATCCTCACTGCCCAAGATCTGGCCAAGCACTATGGCGCCCAGGATGTGTTCCAGGGCGTCTCCTTGGCCATCGCCCGCGGAGACAAGATCGCGCTGGTCGGCCCAAACGGCGCCGGCAAGACGACCCTGCTGCGCATCCTGCTGCACCTCGAAGAGCCTTCGGCGGGCACGGTGGCCATGGCTCGCGGCCTGCGCACCGGCTATTTGCCCCAACGCCCCGTGCTGCATAGCGAGCGCACCGTCTACCAAGAGATGCTGGCGCTGTTCGCCGACCTGCAACAGCAACAGCGCGACCTGCACGACTTGATGGCCGAGCTGGCGCAACAGCCCGACTCGGCCGAGCTGCTCGAACGCTATGCCCAAGAGGAGCTACGCTTTGAGCTGGCCGGCGGCTATGACTATGAGCGGCGCATCCGCCAGGTGTTGGGCGGCCTCGGCTTTGGCGAAGACACGTACGATTGGCCCATCGCCGTGCTCAGCGGTGGTCAGATCACGCGCGTGTTGCTGGCCCGCCTGTTGCTCAGCGAGCCGGATCTGTTGGTGCTCGATGAGCCGACCAACTATCTCGACCTGGCCGCGATCGAGTGGCTCGAGTCGTTCCTGATGAGCTGGCCGCATAGCCTGGTCATCGTCTCGCACGACCGTTTCTTCCTCGACCGCGTGGTCGACCGTGTGTGGGAGCTCAACCACGGGCGGCTCGAGGTGTTTCGCGGCAACTATTCGCATTATGCGCGGCAGCGCCGCGAGCGCGATGAGCGGCAGATGAAGGAATACCGCGCGCAGCAAGAAGAGATCGCCAAGACCGAAGAGTTTGTGCGCCGCTTCAAGGCGGGCCAGCGCAGCAAAGAGGCGCGCGGTCGCGAGACGCGGCTCAAGCGCTTGGAACGCATCGCGGCGCCCCAGCACGATCGGCACATCGGCCTGGGCTTGGCCGCCGACGCGCGCTCGGGAGACAAGGTGATCATCAGCGAGGGCGGCTTGGCCATCGGCTATCCCTCGCGGCCCGAGGAGCCGGATAGCGACGAGGATTTCGTGCTCTTTCGCTCGGGGCCGATCCTCGTGCAGCGCGGCGACAAGGTCGCCTTCTTGGGGCCGAACGGCACGGGCAAGACCACCTTCCTGCGCACGCTGCTGCAAGAGATCCCGCCGCTCAGCGGCGACTTGCGCCTGGGTGCCAGCGTGCGCCTGGGCTATCTGCCCCAGCGGCAAGACTGGCTCGACCCCGAGCTGACCGTGCTCGAACAGATCCTGAACGTGTCGGATCTACTCGTCGAAGAGGCGCGCACGCTGCTGGGGCGCTTTCTCTTTACCGGCGACGATGTCTTCAAGCGCACGGGCGACCTGTCGGGCGGCGAGCGCGCCCGCGTGGCGCTGGCCATCCTCACGCTCCAGGGCGCCAACTTGCTCGTGCTCGACGAGCCGACAACCCACCTGGACGTGGCCTCGCAAGAGGTACTGCAAGACGTGCTGACGAGCTTTGACGGCACGGTGCTCTGCGTCACCCATGACCGCTATCTGATCAACGGCCTGGCCACCCACGTGTGGGACATTCGGGATGGATGGCTGGTGCAATTCGAGGGCGACTATGCCGCCTATGCTGCCTGGCGCCAGCAGCAACCGCAGGAAGCCGCGCCAGAGTCGGCCGACAAGGCCGAGCGCGAAGAGGCGCGCCGCGCTCGTCGCCAAGACGAGACTCGTCGCCGCAAGCAGGCCGAGCAGTTGGCCATGCTCGAACAGCGGATCGCCGAGGGCGAGACCGCGCTCGACCGCACCACCGCCTTGCTCGACGAGGCCAGCGCCGCCCAGGATGCCGCGCGCGTGCAAGAGCTGGGCGTGGCCTACACTGCGCTACAAGAGCAGCTCGCCGCCGATCTCGCGGCGTGGGAGCAGCTGGCGGCCGAGATGCCCACCGATGACTAGCCCCTATGTGCTCGGCGTGACGGGCAACATCGCCACGGGCAAGAGCACGGTGGCGCAGATGCTGGCCGCGCTGGGCGCCGAGCGCATCGATTGCGATGTCTTGGCGCACGAGGCCATGGCCCCCGGCCAGCCGGCCAACGCAGCGGTGGCGGCGCGGTTTGCAGGCGTGCAGCGCGCCGACGGCACCATCGACCGACAGACGTTGGGGAGCATCGTCTTTGCCGACCCCCGGGCGCTCGCCGACCTCGAGGCGCTCACACACCCCGCCGTGCTGGCCGAGGTCGCGCGACGTGTCGCCGCCTCGTCGGCGCCCGTGGTGGTGGTCGAGGCGATCAAGCTGTTCGAGTCGGACCTGCTCAAGCTGTGTGCGGCCGTGTGGACCGTGGCCGCTACCGAAGAGGCGCAATTGCAGCGCCTCATGGAATATCGCCACCTCGAGTACGACGAGGCCGAGCGCCGCATCGCCGCGCAGCCCGACCCCGCCGAGAAGGTCGCCCGCGCCGACCGCGTCATCGCCAACAGCGGCTCTCTGCGGCATACGTGGCGCCAGGTGCTCGCTGGCTGGCGAGCCATCCCCGGCGCGCCGCAGCCGGGCGCTCATGCGCCGTTGCCCGCCGCGCTGCGCCAAGGGCAGGCCGGCCAGTGGCGCCGTTGGCTGCTCTGCTGGGCGGCACTGGCTGCCTTCTGCTGCGTCTGGACGATGCTCAACTGGATCAACGCCGACCTCACGCTGGCCAACAAGGTGGCCATCTTGGGCGCGGTGGTGCTGGTTTGCGGAGCCTGTAGCTGGGTGGTGTTGCGATGGTGAGAGCGGGCCAACCGTGGCGTCGAGGAGTCTGGGCCGGGGTGATCCTCCTGGCCCTCTTGGGGCTGGCGGGCTGTAGCCGGGCCGTGGCGGAGGACGAGGCGGCGCTCCCGACGGCGGCACCGACGGCCGCGCCGACCCTGGTCGCAAAGGCCGCCACGCCCACGCTCGCGCCGACCGACCCGCCAGCGCCCACGGCTACGCCCAGCCCCACGCCCACGCGCAAGTATCCGCCCGTGGCCATCGACCCCGGGCATGGCGGCGAGGACTTGGGCGCGCGCCGCTGGCAAGACGGGCACATGGTGCATACCGAGGCGCAAGTCAACCTCGACCTGGGCCTGCGTTTACGCGATCAGCTCGAGGCGCGCGGCATCCCCGCCTATCTCACGCGCGACGGTGACTATGCCCTGCTCGATCCGCGCGTCGACATCAACGGCAGTGGCGACGCGGACTATGTCGATGAGGCCCAGGCGCGCGTCGACGCCATCAATGCCACCGACGCCGCGGTGATGATCTCGCTCCATCAGAACGCCTTCGAGTGGCCCGACGGCTCGCTCGCGCCTGACGTGGGTGGCACCGTCGTCTATTACTGCGCCGACCGGCCCTTTGCCGAGCAGAGCAAGCGCCTCGCCGACCTGGTGCACGAGGAGATCATCGGCGTGTTTGCCGAGTATGGGCATGACGTGCGCGACCGCGGCGTGCTCGACGATGCGGTGTTGCAAGAGGCGGGCGAGCCGGGCGGGCATTTGATCGTGCTGGGGCCAGAGTCGGTGCACATCGTGCGGCCGGTGCAGATCCCCGGCGTGCTCAGCGAGACGCTGTTCATCACCCACGAGGTCGAGGGGGCGTTGGCCATGGACCCCGTCGCGCTAGACCGCTTTGCGCAGGCCTATGCCGACGCTATCCAGCAGTACCTCGACGAGACGTTGGCTGGCGACTAGTCTTTGGGGTTGCCGCGCCGCGAGACATCCGAGTCGAGCAAGAGGGTCACGGGGCCGTCGTTGTGGATCTCGACTTGCATCAGTGTCTGAAAGCGCCCCGTCTCGACGGGAGACACGCCCTCGGCGCGCAACAGCTCGGCGAAGCGGGCCACCAGCGGCTCGGCGATCTCGGGTGGGGCGGCCTCGCTAAAGCTGGGTCGCCGACCACGGCGGGCGTCGCCATAGAGGGTGAATTGCGAGATCACCAACGCGCCCCCGCCCACGTCGAGCAGCGAGCGGTTCATCTTGCCTTGGTCGTCGTCAAAGATGCGCAGGCCAGCGACCTTGTGCGCCAGCCATTGGGCGTCGGCCTCGGTGTCGTCGTCGCGCACACCCACCAGGATCACCAGCCCGGGGCCGATGGCGCCGACGAGCTCGCCCCCTACGCGGACGGCACCGCTGGTCACTCGTTGTACAAGAGCGCGCATCGCATCCTCCGACGGGTTTGCCTCGGCTGTCTGGCCAGCTTATAGTCTAGCTGACAACGCAATGAGGTGGGCCGCGATGGTCAAGCTGATCATGACCTGGAACATTCGCGCGGGCAAAGAGCCCGAGTATCTGGACTTTCTCACCAAAGAGTTCGCCGAGGCGATCATCAGTATCGGCATCCAGCCCACCGACGCGTGGTATGCCGTATGGGGGCAAGGCCCGCAGGTGCTGGCCGGCGGGGTGACCGAGACGCTCGCCGAGATGGAGCGCGCCTTGGCCTCGGCCGAGTGGCTGCGGCTCCTCGCCCGGCTCGAAGACCTGGTCACCGATCTCGAATACAAGGTGGTCGAACAAGAGGGCGGCTTTCAGCTCTAAGCCCGCCTGGCCCAGGCACAGCGACGCCGCGTTCAACCGCGGCGTCTCGTTTTTGGTCAGTCGTCGCTAGAGGCGGCTGGCTTGGCGGGTTCGGCTTTGGGTGCAGACTCGACCGCCTTTGCGGCGGATTCGGCCACCTCGGCGCCCGACTTGGGCAGCGTTGGCGAGGCGGCCTTGTTGTCGGTCACATAAAAGCCCTTGCCCTTGAAGATGATGCCCACGGGCTGAACGACTCGCTGCACCTCTCCGCCGCACTCGGGGCAGACGCGGATGGGCTCTTCATTGAAATGCTGAAACCGCTCAAAGGCAATCCCACACTCACGGCAGCGATATTCATACGTTGGCATGCAGCACAACCTCCCCACACGATGGTCTGTGGCGCGGGCTGAGCGCGCCATCAAACACAACGCCCAATTATAGACAGATGGAGTGCAGGCCGCAAACCTTGCGCGCGAGGGCGCGGCTTAGGGCGCTCAGCGCAACAGCTCGGTGAGAGAGAGCGTGGGCCAGGCGCGGCGATAGGCCGCCACTTCGCCGAGGATATACTCCAGGCGCGCCAGCGCCTCTTGAGCGCCATCCTCGTCTGGCGCGCCGCTCGGTTGTTCCGTAGGCGCAGGCGCGGCGGCCACCCAGCCTTGCTCGCCAGCAGAGAGCGCGATCTTGCCCATGGCCGCCAGCCAGGCGAGCGCGGCCTCGATGGCGCTCTCGGGCAGGCGCGCGGCGTGGGCCATGCGGGGCAGGTCGAGCCGGCCCTCGCGCTCGGCGATGGCCAGCCGCACCATGCCGGCCAC
>JBDKSN010000217.1:0-1611 GCA_039680625.1 Anaerolineales bacterium
AAGACACGTCGGCGCCCTCGGCAGGCTCCAGATAGGTCGCGAGATCATCGTTGAGCAGGTCGGGGCCATAGGTCGCATAGACGGGGCGTTCGACGAGCCGTGCGTAAGCGTCATGCAGGGCCAGATCAAAGGGGGAGCAACAGACCAGCGCCGCCAGCCAGGGAATGGCCACCCCCTGCACCCGCTCCTCGGCAGCAACCGCGAGGGACAACTCGCGCTGTTGGAACCGCGAACCCAACTCCAGCGCATGGCCCCAGTCGTCGAACGAGGCCCAGCTGGTCACCAGTCGGCGGCATAGAGCCACGAGTGCAGTGTGCCGCGTAGCATAGGAGAGTTCACCCGGCCATACCCACTGCACGCTCAGGGGCGTCTCGCCCCAACCCGTGGCCACCTGCCCGTGCCGACCGCGCACCGTCAGCGCGACCCGAGCGCAGGTCACGTCGGTGAGTGTCTCTGTGCCGAACTTTAACGGCACACGGGTCTTGACCGGCAACAACCACAGCTGTGCGCCGATCACCCGGGCGTCGGTCGCTCTGGTCATGCGCCCGCCTGGCTCAAGAGGGCGACGCTCGGCAACGTCGGACACCAGTGCTTCTCAATGTAACCGATGACCAGCGCCGTGCCCTCTTCGTGGCTCACGTAGGGCGCGCAGGCGGGATTGTACATGGCGTCGGTCAGGTCGCGCAGCAAGGCCACGGGCACACCCCAACGCACCAGCTGTTTGATGGCAAAGCTACGGTTGAGGATACACATGTTCGTGTGTACGCCCATCAGGAGAGTCAGCTCGATCGCCTGTTGCTGCAGGTAGGCATAGACTTCGAGGCCAACATCCGAGATGACGTCGCGCTCGGCATCGACCGTAATAGCCGGGTGCTCGCGCGTCCACACATACTCTGTGATGCAGCCCGGCACATCACACCCGCCATCGCTCGCATCGATGGGCAGGGGCGGGTCGGCGTGCGCCTGTTCGACGGGCATACACGTCGGTGCCAGGCCGGCGATGCGCTGCCGCGCGGGCTGGTCGCCGGAGAAAGCCATCGTGTCTGACGGGGCGTGGATGATATGCGCGCCACAGGAGCGGGCTGCGCACAAGACCTCATTCATGCGCGCCACCATCTTGTTGAGCCGCTCCTCTGCACCGCGGCACCAGTGATGATCCCACACGTCACAGACGATGATGGCCAGCCTCTCGACCGATAGGCGCCACTCTTGTTCGCTGCTCTGCCAGACCGCATAGCCATCTGAAGTCGTCACCAACGTCTGCCGACGCAGCGGCAAAGTCAAGAACGTGTTCATGGCCTCTACACCCCCTGTAGTGTCGCCTGAGCCAGGATAGTCTCGGCGACGATCATCGTCTTCAGGGCGTCGGCAAAGCATGACGAAGGCGCCACGCCGCCCTTGACGGCATCGATGAACTCGCGAGTCTTGGCGGCAAAACCGCCAATCACGTGGAATGCCTCACTGCCCGCCGCCTCTTGCGCCGTCCAGGGCACACCGGTTGTGTCGCCATCGGCATAGAGTCGGCCGCCTACCTCGTGTTCGAGCTCGGCGCAGATGCCCGATGCATGCAGCTGCAGTCGGAACACGCGGCGCCCACTGCTCCAGCTGTTG
>JBDKSN010000218.1:0-35476 GCA_039680625.1 Anaerolineales bacterium
ATGATTGCAGCGACGTCGTCGAGATCGCCGGCAAAGCCAGCGTCTGGAGTCACGCTCGGCAGGGGAGTAGACGTCGACGTAGGCACGGCCAATGTGGCAGTTGGCGAAGGGATCAGCGTGGCCGTAGGTGGCGAGATCGTAGGTGTCGGCTCTGGCTGGGGCGTCGGCACACAGCCACCCAAGACCAACACCACACCCGCCACGGCTACGGCGATCCGTTGTCGCACTGCTGGCGTCATGCACATCTTCCGTTGCAGCCTAGCCCGGCGTGGGTCGCGACTCATCCTTGGGGTGAGTGGGCTGACGCGCACACTCCTGGGCGGGAGTGTTGTGGCCCCCTCAGGCGAGGGGGCCACGCGCATTAACCTCAGAATGGGAACAGCACCTTGGCATTCTCGGCGGTCAGTGGCGAGCCGTACTCACTGCCCTCATAGACCTCGACAGCGATCGCGGCGCGCCCTTGTGCCTCGCCATAACGCGCGATGAGCTCGGTGCGATACTTGTCTGCCAGGGCGAGATGGCTCTGGCGATAGTACTCGTGCAGCCAGCGGTTGCGCTCAGGCTCGGTCTTGGGCACCAGATCCAATTCGCGACGATTGTAGGGCAGCCACTCGTACATCTGCGAGACGTGGCTGGAGAGGGCATCGATCTTTTGATCGAGCACAGAGCTGATGTCTACCACTACATCGGGCTGGATCGGGTACGGCTTCTGGAAGTGGTCATAGCCATAGGCAATGACCGGCATCTCGCGCAGGTGCTCGGCGCTCGAGACGACGTTCGGCACGGTGGCCATGTACATGGCATCGACGACGACGGTGCCGCAGGCACGGTGATCGGGATGATAGTCCCACATACGCGGGCAGAGCACGAGATCGGGCCTAAAGTTGCGCACAATGCTGACCACCTGATCGCGCACTTCGAGAGTGGGGAGCAGCATGCCATCATGCGTATCGAGGGTGATGTACTCGCAGCCCAACACCTTGCCAGAGTTGGCGGCTTCTTTGCGGCGTCGCCAGGCCAGAGGGGCGCCGCCCTCCCACATATGGCCGGCGTCGCCATTGGTCAGCGACACCATCTTGACGATGTGGCCGGCGCGCGTATAGAGCGCGGCAGTGCCACCGGACTTGCTGTCGGGATCGTCTGGGTGCGCGCCAAAGATGAGCACGCGAAGCTGCTTGTCGGTCATGATACCTCCTCGGATCGCTGCGGATACGTCGCCCTTGCTGGCGTTGACGCTATCCTAGTGCATAGCCCCTAGACGTGTCAACTGTAGGCTCGGTCGTGACTTGATGGGCTGTCAAGCCAAGCGGCCAGAGAGGCAGTCCGCCGTAGCTAGGCCAGTCAAGTCCTCTGCAGCCGAGCCTTCGCTTGGCTGGTCGACAACGCCAGGCGGCCAGACACGGCTCCGCAGAAAACACGCAAATCATTGGTGCTAGTGCACAAGATCGCCAAAATAGTTGACATTCCACCAATGATCGACTATGATGGTGGCGAAAGGAGCGAACGAATGCGCAAGTTACTCGAACGTTGTCCAAACTGTGGTGGAGAGATCGAGATCACCGAGGTGCGCTGCACGCAATGCGATACCCTGATTCGAGCGCACTACTCGGCATGTGCCTTCTGTCGACTAGACGAAGGTACGCTGGCGTTCATTCAAGAGTTCATGCGCGCGCGTGGCAACCTACGTGAGATGGCGCGCGAGAGCGGCGAGTCGTACTGGACGTTACGCGCCAGACTCAATGAGGTCGTGCGGGCGATGGGCCTGGAGGTGCCGGAGCCAGCGCCCGAAGACACCCTAGCCGAAAGGCGCCGGGAGATCCTACTCCAGGTGCAGCGTGGCGAACTACAGGCAGCCGAGGCGGCCAACGCCTTGGCTGCGCTCAAGATCGAGCAAGAGTAAGGAAGTGGAGATGAACGACCAAGAACTGCAGGTCCTCGAGCTGGTGTCTCAGGGCAAGCTGACGGTCTAAGTGGCCAATGACCTCTTGGCCACACTCATGCAAGAGGCTGAGACAGGGACGGAACCCATAGGCGAGGAGCGCGAGGCGCCTCGCGCGACCACGCTGCTCCAGGGAGAGCCACCTCGCAGCGCTGAGCCCTTTGGCCTGGAGGAGGAGGCGAGCACTGGCACGGGCGAGTCGGCGACGAGCCGGACTGCTGAAGCGGCTGCAGAGTCAGCCGCAGAGGCGGCCGCAGAGGCGGCGGCCCACTGGGGTGAGCGTCTCGGCGATCGGGTGGCGCAGGCCATCGAACGGCTGATGGATGGCCCAGAGGGGCTGAGCGCCCGTATCGAGCGCAGTATGGGACGTTGGGAAGACATCGAACCAGAGATCGAAGCGACGGTGCGAGCCTCGGTCGAGTCGATCGAGTCGGCAGCCGACACCATCGCTGCGGCGGCTGCCGCAGCCGCAGAGCGCGCCGCCGAGCGCGCGGCCAGCGGCGAGACAGCCAGGCACGAGGGCAAGCACCTGGCCGGCGTCGATCTCCGCGGGCGTGACTTGCGCGAGATGGACCTACGCAATGCCGATCTGGCAGGGGCCAATCTCTCCGAGTGCGACTTGAGCGGCATGGACCTGGGCAACGCGAACTTGCACCGTGCCAAACTCTGTGGGGCGAATCTCGAAGGCGCCTCGCTGAAGGCGGCCAACCTGGCAGGGGCTGACTTGACGGGCGCTCGGGTCGAGGGTGTCAATTTCAAAAACGCCAACCTCTGTGGTGCACGGCTTGGCGGCGTGGCGCTGGATGGGCTCGACCTGGCGCACGCCAACCTAGATGGTGCTGATCTGCGGGGCGCCAGCCTGCGCGGCGCCAATTTGGCGCACGCCAATCTGCATGGCGCCGTCTTCTGCGACGCTGACCTCACCGAGGTCGATTTGTCGCACGCAAACATGGCCGGCGTTGATCTCAGCGGCGCCAAGATGCGCGGTGCAAATCTCAGCCAAGCCAACCTCCTCGGCGCGACGATGAACGCCCTCGATCTGAGCGGCCTCGACCTTGGCCATGCCAACCTAGCGGGCGCCAGTCTGAATGGGGCCACGCTCCATGAGGCGGTGCTCGATCACGCTAATCTGATGGGCGCCCAACTGGTGGGGGCCAATCTGCGCGCTGCGAACTGTGAACACGCCAACCTGATGGGTGCGGTGTTGCGTGAAGCTGATTGCCACGAGGCCAATCTCTCGCGGGCGAACCTCATCGGGGCGGACTTGGCAGGAGCCGACCTCTCGGGCGCTGACCTCAGCCGCGCCAACCGTATGGGTGCGCACATGTCGACCGCAGTCTAGACGGCCGAGGGCTTGGCGATCATCCGGGCCGACGCATGCACGGCGACGCCCGGATGGTCGCGGCTAGGGCTTGGGGGAGGCGAGCGCACTCAACAAGAGCTCGAGCGCGGCACTGGCCGAACGCAACTTGTTGCCCTCTCGATCGCTGGACCATACATGGTGCACCACCTGTTCCGCCAGAGGGGTCACCAGGCCGATGTAGACGGTGCCTACGGGCTTGTCGATAGTACCGCCCAGTGGGCCGGCGATGCCCGTGACTGACAAGCCCACCTCGACCTCGAGCAGCTCGCGTACCCCACGCGCCATCTGCAAGGCCACAGGAGCACTCACCGCGCCCAACGCGCGCAGGTCGGCGCTGCTGACGTGGAGCAACGCCTCTTTGACGCGGTTAGCATAGGAGATCACACCCCCCACGTAGTACTCCGAGCTGCCCGAGACCTGGGTCAGCAGATGGCCGATCAGACCACCGGTGCACGACTCGGCAGTGGCGAGGTGCCAACCGCGTTCGAGCAGCAATGGCCCCACTGCCTCGGCAGCGGCGCGGGCGCGAACAGAGGGATCCTGCATGGTCACTCCTTTGGCAGGTCTGTGCTCTCATTGTAGGGTTGCACTGGGTCGCGTCAATGCGGAAGACTTGACTGAACCTTGACACACTGCCGTACCACCCCTATGCTGGCCCAATCTTGCAGGAGCGGGCGGCGATGCGCGACGGAACCTTGCGGGTGATCTGGACGCTCACGGGTTGTACGGCGTTGGCGCTGTTGGGCGACACCACGATGTACGCAGTGCTGCCTACGAGCTACGCCACGGTGGGCGTGACGGCGATGCAGGTGGGCTGGCTGCTGAGCATCAACCGCCTGGCGCGCATCCCTTTCAACCTGTTGTCTGGCCGCCTCTGCCGACGCTATGGCGCGCGGCTGCCCTATCTGATCGGTGTGGTGATTGGCGCACTCTCTACGCTCGGCTATGGCCTTGCCAGCGGCTTTTGGTCGCTGTTGGCCTTGCGCGCGTTGTGGGGCATCGCGTGTGGGCGATGCTCGTGGTGGCAGCGAACACCCTGGTTCTGCAAGTAAGCACCGATGCAGATCGCGGGCGAAACTCGGGTATCTATACGCCCTATTCTTTTTTCGGAGGCGCGGTGGGTGCGGTGCTCGGCGGTGCGCTGGTCGACCGCCTGGGCTTTCGGCCAGCGATGGGCATTCTCGGCGCGATCACTGGGCTGGGTTGCCTGCTAGCACTCACCTTGCCGCACGTCGATCCTCCCGTACGGACGGCAGAGCCAACGGCGGTGTTCGATTGGCGCGGGTTCAAAAGGCTAGATACCCGATTCGTCGTGGCTCTGCTCACGATCCTGGTGCATCGTCTGTTTTTCGCCGGCGTTTTCTATTCGACGTTTGGCTACTATCTCACCTCACGCTTGCCGCACGGTGTCAGCGTGGGGGCGCTCGTTCTTGGTGGGGCAACGTTGACCTCTGTGCTGCTCTGGGTCAAAGACAGTGTCACAGTGTTGGCGGGCCCCTTGCTGGGTAAGCTGTCGGACCATCTTCACGATCGACCCCCAGTGATCGTCGGCGCCTTGGCCGCAGGTATCACTGGCTTGCTATTGTTGGCCGCTACGGGGCGAGTCTTGCTGGTGTTGGTGTCCGTGGCGTTGGTGGCGATCGCCTATGGCCTACTACCACCTTTGCTCGTGGCCTGGGTGGGAGACTGGACACCGCCGGCAAAGCGCAGCGGGGCGCTGGGGATCTTTCAGGCAGTGGGAGATCTGGGCTCTGGCGTTGGGCCACTCCTGGCCTATCGGCTGATCGCTCGCATGGACATCGGCGCGGTGTATGCGTCGTGCGCTGCGTTGCTGATCGCGCTGATCCCGTTCATCTGGCGGGCGCAAAAGCGCACTGCTGTGGGCAGTGCGCGGTGAGGCAAGATAGACGTCTGGCCGCGTCAGGTGCGGTAGTGAGCGTTGATGCTCACATATTCGTGCGATAGGTCGCTCGTCCAAACGGTGGCCTTGCTATCGCCTTGACCCAGATCGACCACGATACTGATTTCGGGCTGGTCAAGGATCGCGGCGGCTCGCTCTTCATCGATCTGATAGGGCTCGCCGTTGCGTACCAGATGCAGGTCGCCTAACCAGAGGGATACCCTAGACGGGTCGAGGGGCACCCCGCTATAGCCCACGGCGCACAGAATCCGCCCCCAGTTGGCGTCACGACCATAGATCGCCGTCTTGACCAGGCTTGATTGGGCTATCGACATGGCGACCTTCTTGGCATCGGCGGAGCTGCGCGTGCCGCGCACGGTGATCTCGATAAAGCGCGTAGCGCCCTCGCCGTCACGGGCGATCTCTTTGGCCAAGTCCACAAGGAGCGCCATGAGGCCGGCGCGGAAGGCGACATAGGCCTCAGGAGCGTTGTCGGCGATGTCTGGCATGGCGGCGAGGCCGTTGCATAGTAACAGGGCAGTGTCGTTGGTCGAGGTGTCGCCATCGATCGTGACCATATTGAACGAGGCATCCACGGCCTCGCGTACGGCGGCCTGCGCGAGCGATGGCGAGATGCGCACATCGCTGGTGACGGTGCAGAGCAACGTGGCCATGTTCGGGTGAATCATGCCCGAGCCCTTGGCCATGCCTGCAATTGTGAAAGAAAGCCCACTATCGAGGCTGACGCGCAAGGCACGCTCTTTGGGCCGTGTGTCGGTGGTCATGATCGCTCGGGCGGCAGCGTGTCCTGCCTCAGGCCCCTCAGAGAGCGCAGCGGCGGCAGCCTGAATGCCAGCGGCGATCTTGTCCATCGGCAGTTGCTGGCCGATGACCCCTGTAGACATCACGGCCATGGTGCCGGGGGGGCAACCGAGGGCCTTCTCGGCCAGAGCCGCCATCTCGGCGGCGTTGCGTTCGCCCTGCATCCCCGTGCAGGCATTGGCCACGCCCGCGTTGATGACCACGCCGCGGAGGCCGTTGGGATTGGCCGTCACGAGCGTGCGGTCATAGAGTACCGGCGCAGCCTTGAACTGATTGGTGGTCAGCATGATCGCCGCTACGCAAGGCTTTTGCGATACAACTAGCGCGAGATCCGCAGCGCCATTCTTCTTTAGGCCGCAGGATACCCCTGCCGCTCGAAAGCCAGGCACACTGGTGATGCTGCCGTTCTCGATCGGAGTGATGCGCCATGCCATAGGCTCTCCTCCTCGCCATATACCACTCTCGCGCCAGTCTAGGCGCGGGGTGTTTGGCTGTCAACCGACGCGTGTTGGCGTTTGCCGGTGCCTTTGCTTGACGTATACTCAATGGTGATGTGAGTGCCAAGTTGCTCGTCCCAGCCAGCCAACGCTTGTCTGTGGAGTTGCGCCGTGAAGGTCGATTGCCACGTCCATACTGTCTACTCGCCAGATTCGCTCAGTAGTCTAGTCCAGATCGAACGCGTCGCGCAGCGTCGAGGGATAGACGTCCTGGCCATCACGGATCACAACAGCATACGAGGCGCCCTCTTGCTGGCACGCTGGTCAACGCTGCAGATCATCGTTGGCGAAGAGATCTTGACCACGCAGGGTGAGTTGATCGGCCTGTTTCTGAGTGAAGAGATCCCGGCGGGCCTGTCGCCTCTCGATACCGCACGCGCGATTCAAGCTCAAGGAGGGCTGGTTTGTATCCCTCACCCTTGTGACCAAGCCCGTCGCTCGTCGGCGCTCACGTCTCGAGGGCGCGATGAGGTGCTAGCTTGGGTTGACATGATCGAGGTGTTCAATGCGCGCACCACGCATCGAGTCGATCTGAGCGCGGCCGAGGAGCTGGCCGCTCGCCACGGTCTGTTGCGCAGCGCCGGCAGCGATGCACACTCTGCAGCAGAGATCGGCCGTGCTTATGTAGACATGCCGGCCTTTGTGGATGCCGCTTCTTTTCGCGAGGCCCTAGCTGTTGGCAGTATCTGGGGGCGGCTCTCGTCGCCATTCGTGCACGTCTCGAGCACGGCGGCCCGGCTGAGCAAGAGCCTGACGGCCGTGCCCCAGGCTGCCGCCCAGCGCGATCGCGACTATGGCCAACTAT
The DNA here is from genome assembly GCA_039680625.1 of Anaerolineales bacterium. GTDB lineage: Bacteria > Chloroflexota > Anaerolineae > UBA1429 > UBA1429 > JAAYDS01. The sequence goes on from JBDKSN010000218.1 coordinate 7,327, forward strand.
GAGCGCGGGCATCGCATTGCTCTCTGTGCTCGCAGCGGCCGTGCCAACGGCCCTTTTTGTGCTCTTTTTCTGGTGGCTTGACCGGTACGAGAAGGAGCCACGGGCCCTCTTTCTAGGCGCGTTTGCCTGGGGCGCTGTTCCAGCGGTGATCGTCTCTTTGCTGATGGAGGCCTGGCTGGGCCGGCCCTTCAGTGTGCTGGGTGCCGAGAGCGCTAGCGTCTTGACCAGCACCCTCATCGCACCGCCGGTTGAAGAGTTGGCGAAGGGCCTTGCGCTGTGGGGTCTGTACCACTGGGCCCATGCCGAGTTCGATGGCCCGCTCGATGGCATCGTCTATGGCGCCGTCGTTGGCCTGGGCTTTGCCATGGTCGAGAACATCTTTTACTTCTGGTCGGCCTTTGCTGAGAGTGGCGTGGCCGCCTGGTTGACGCTGATCCCCGTACGAGCGGTGGCCTTTGGGCTGAATCACGCGCTGTTCACAGCGTTCACGGGACTTGGGCTGGCCCGTGCGCGCTATTCCCCGAGCCGGGGGCGGCGCTGGCGGGCGGCGTTGGGTGGGCTGGCTGTTGCTATGGGGGTGCACCTCGTCCATAACCTGCTCGCTGGCGCGGGGCTGTGCGCGCTCAGCCTGGCCGTGAATTGGATGGGCGTGGCGCTGATCTTGGTCGTGGCGGTGATGAGCTGGCGCCGCGAGGCCGAATGGATGCGCGAATATCTGCGTGAAGAGGTGACTCTGGGCGTCTTGAGCGAGTCGCTCTATGAGGCGCTGTGTTCACGCGGCCGGCGCTATTGGGCGGCGATGCGGCGGCAACAGGGGGATGCGGACAAGGCCGGGGTCTTTAAGCGACTGGCGAGCGATGCCGCAGAATTGGCTCAGAAGAAGCATCAGTTGGCGCGGATGGGGGATGAGCGCGGCAACGGTGCAGCCATCGCCCAGCTGCGGACACGCATTCGCGAGGAACGCGCGCTTTTGGGGGAATGAGCCTCCTCGGCGATGCCATCGCGGCCTGTGTGAGCGCTAGAGAACGGCGTTATAGAACGCCGATGAGCCTGCCCCAGACTAGCCCCAGATATTCGTACACGGCGCTGGTGGCGTTCAGTAAGGCACCGACTTGTGGGAAGGCTGTGCCCGGCCAGAACTCGGCCGGCGGGCCCTCTTTGACACGGTGAGCCGTGGGCGCGGGCACGGGATCCAGCCCTGCCGCGCGGAAAGTAGCCAGCGCACGCTTCATGTGGCTGGCCGAAGTGACCAACACCAGCGGTGCCTCACCAACGATGGATGCCGCAAAGGCCGCCTCTTGGGTGGTGTCGTCTGGCTCGGTCAGCACGATGAGGTCGCTCTCGGGGACGCCTAGATCCTGCGCGAGCTCGGCCAGCAGCTCAGCATGGGCGCGCTGGTCATAGCGGTCGCCGCCTGAGACGATCAAACGACAACCCGGATACTGGCGGTAGATACGTATGGCCTCAGCGAGCCGCACCACAGCCACCTCATCGAGCTGGCTGGTCAGAGGCAGATCGGGGTCGGATATGTTGCCGCTGCCGAGCATCATCACATATTCCGGCGCGGGGTCGAGCGGCTGCTCGAGGTCGAGCGCGGGCACGGAGCGTTCTAACGGCCGCAACAGTGCATTGGCCGGCCAGACATACGAACAGACCAAAAGCAGCATGAGTCCAGCGCTCACTAGGATCTTGCCCAAGGTCTGGCGGCGGCGAGCAAACCAGAGCAAGAGCAGCCCTGCCAGGATCAATAGGGTGCTTGTGGCGAGGGGCATCAAGAACTGGGACGCGATCTTCTTGAACAAGAACACGGCAACGCCTCCCGTCGAGCGATGATTCACGTGAGGGACATTATCGCGCAACGAAGGAGGAGGCACAAAAGGCCACGTCGAGTAGAGAGGATCGGCGTGGCCTAGAGGCTGCTGCTCGACTGGCGCTAGCGCAGGTCGTGGTTGAAGGGCATCAGGGCTACCGGTACCAGCTTAAAGTGCTGTTTGGCGAAGGGCAGCCCGACGATGGTGATGGCGAAGATGAAACCAAAGGTGAGGTGCGTGAGGGCGATCTCCCAGCCAGCAATGACCAGCCAGATGATGTCGAATAGCACCTTGAGCGCGCCAGCACGTGGGTCGGCGACCACCTCTTTGCCGAACGGGCACATCGTCGCCAAGCCCAACTTGATCGACTGCATCCCAAAGGGGATGCCGACGATAGTCAGACACAACACCGCACCAAAGACGATGTACAGCAGACCAGCGATCAACCCGCCCATGATCAGCCAGAGGATATTGCCTAACAAACTCATGTTCGGTGCCTTTCTGTGCGCAGATGGGCGCACTCCGCTGCTCTCGTTGTCTCTCACCCTGTTCTACGTCGGCAATCGCCCAATGTTGCGCGGGCGAGTGGCGTGATCCCACAACACCCCGGTCCTTCTTGTTGACGGCCGAGGCGTGCTGGCTATGCTGGAGCAAGCTCAGTCTGGAGGAGTGCCATGGCGCCTGTCGTCATCTGTGTGGTGGATGGTCTGCGCCCCGACGCCATCTCGCCCAGTGAGACTCCGATGCTGCAGAGGCTCATGGATCAGGGGCGATACAGCTTGAACGCGCGCACCGTGATGCCCTCCGTGACGTTGCCCTGCCACATGTCGCTGTTCCACAGCGTCGATCCGGGTAGGCATGGGGTCGTCACCAACACGTGGACGCCACAGGTGCGGCCCGTGCCCGGGTTGTTCGACGTGGCCCGCCTATGGGGTCTGAAGGCGGCTGCATTCTATAACTGGGAAGAGTTGCGTGACCTCTGGCGCCCGGGCGCGGTGGAGGTCTCGTACTATTGGCGCGACAACAAGACTACCGCCGGCGATGTGCAAGTGGCCCGGGCTGCCGCCGAGTGCCTCTCTGCCGGCGAATATGACCTCGCCTTTGTGTATCTTGGGCACACCGATGAGGCTGGCCATCACGATGGTTGGCTCTCGCCAACCTATGCCGAGGCGGTGCGCAACGCCGATGCCTGCATCGGGCAGGTGCTGGCGGCATTGGGCGAGGACTGGACGGCTGTCGTGGTCGCTGACCATGGCGGCCACGAGCGTAGCCACGGCACCGACCTGCCTGAAGACATGACGATTCCGTTGATCATGGCCGGGCGGGGCATCCGCCACGAGCAGCTGAACGGCGACGCTCAGATCATCGATGTGGCGCCTACAGTGGCCAAATTGGTTGGGCTGGGCATCCCCGAGGAGTGGGAAGGGCACGTGTTGCTCTAGCGGTGAACGCCAGCGCTCCTGCCGATCGGCAGGAGCGCTGGCCGACGGCTGCTATTCGTAGAGTACCGCTGCCTCTTCCATACGGCTGACGACACCTACCTCATAGGGGCAGCGCTGTTCGCAGTCGTAGCAGGCGATGCAGGCCGAGGCAGGGACACTGAGCGCTTTGTAGCGAGCTTGCAGCTCGGCGGTAACGCCATTGATCGCCTCATCGAGCAGGCGTAGCGTCTCCCCGATATTGATATTCACCGCACAGGGCAGACAGTGATTGCAATACACGCACTGGCCTGGCGTGAAATAATGAACGTGCTGGATGATCTGCGTATAGTCACGCTCGGCGGCGGGCGTGTCATAGTAGGCCAACGTCTGGCGCAGCTCGTCGACGTTCTTCACCCCAGGGACAATGCTCGCCACGGGCTGTTGTAGCACATAGGCCAAACACTGTGGCGGTGTGATCTTGTCTATCTTCTCGACCTGCAGAGCCTGCCCACCGGCCTGCACCCAATGCAGGAATACAGAGCTCTCTGCCAAGAAGAACATGCCGCCCGCGTAGGGCTTCATGGCCACCAGGCCCACATTGTGTTCGCGGCAGGCGGCATAGAGCTCAGGATTGCCCTCTACCGTGTGCGAGGCGAGGTTGATGGGGTACATCAGCACGTCGACGAGGTCGCTTTCGACGATGCGACGCGCCACCGCTGCGTGATGGCTGCCCACAGCAACATAGCCCACCTGGCCGCGGTCGCGATAGGCCTTGAGGCGCACCAGCGCCTCTTGCGCCCACCCATCCCATGAAGCATCCCAGTCCATCATGCTCAGCAAAGCCACGTCGGCATAGCCATCGAGCTCCGAGAGCTGCCAGTCAAAGGTCTCGACCGCCTGCTGGACGTCCGGTGTGCCGCCGGCGCCACTCTCGCTCTCAAAGTGTGCCTGGACGTGCCACTGGTGGCGAAAGGGCCGCAGCGCCGGGCCAAAGTCGCGCCAGAAGTCGTGGGTGACGTAGAGGATGTCCATATAGTTGCAGCCAGCAGCAGTGGCCGTGGCGATCACATCGCGCATGACCTCGGTGGGTTGATTGAGCAAGTATTCGGTGCCCAGGCCGATCTCGCTGACCTGCAAGCCGGTGCGCCCCAGAGTACGGTACTGCATCGCCTCACCTCCTAGTGTCTTCCACGGCTGATAGCCGAGTCGAAGGGCAGTAGTCTAGACGAAAATGCGCGAGATGTACAACGGTGCTCGGTGAGCAAAGGTGGCAATTGCCTAGCGAGTCCACGCTCCTGCTTGACAAAGCCGGTGGGGTATGCTATCCTTGTTGCGTAGAATGATTCTCTTCAAGTAATGAGCATACATAAGGAGAAGCCGAGATGTCTCACCACGAGCAGTGTGACTGCCATGAGGATTGCCAGTGCGAGCGCGCACATCTGCCTCTATTGAACGAGCCAGCCCCCGAGTTTGAGGCGACCACGACCCACGGTAAGGTCAAGCTCGCCGACTATCGTGGCAAGTGGCTCATCCTCTTCTCTCATCCCGCCGACTTTACACCGGTGTGCACGACCGAGTTTGTTGCCTTTGCGGGGATCTATCCGCAGCTACAAGAACGAGGTGTCGAGCTCTTGGGGCTGTCGATCGACAGCAACTATAGCCACATCGCCTGGGTGCGGAATATAGAAGCCAATTTGGGGGTACACATCCCGTTCCCCGTGATCGCGGATATCGACATGCAGGTGGCCAGCAAATACGGCATGGTGCACCCCCAAGCTTCGTCGACGCAGGCGGTGCGCGCCGTATTCGTCATCGATGATAAAGGCATCCTTCGCGCGATGATCTACTATCCGCTGAGCGTGGGCCGCAACATGGATGAGATCCTGCGGCTGGTCGATGCTCTGCAGACCAATGACAAGTATGGCGTGTCGACGCCCGCGAACTGGCGTCCGGGAGACAAGGTGGTGGTGCCTGCACCGGCAACTCAAGCAGCCGCCGAGACGCGCCTCCAAGAGGGGTACGAGTGCGTCGATTGGTATCTATGCAAAAAGTCGCTCTAGCCCTGTCCTCCAGTCAACGGAGCAGGCCTCTCCAGAGGCCTGCTCTCGTCTTGCTGCTAGAGTGCCGCGTAGACCGCTCGACGGAAGGTGTCGGTGTTCCGCGCATCGCCGTTCATCAGCTGTGGGGTAAAGAGACCGGCGATCGCGTTCACTGGATCCACCCACATGGCCGTGGAGGCCGCGCCACCCCAGCTGTACACCCCTATGGGTTCGCCGGGCCTGGCGGGGTCTGGCGCGACGCGCACGGCTCCACAGAGGCCATAGCCGAGCCCAGGGCTGGTCGCCTCAAAGGGGATCAGTTCTTGAGGCAGGTGGTTGCTCATCATCGCGCGCACCGCCTCACGGCTCAGCACCCGAACGCCATCGAGCTCGCCCTCATGGAGCAGCATCCGTAGAAAGCGCCCATAGTCATCGAGCGTAGACACCAGGCCGCCGCCCCCTGAATGCAAGCGATTGCCGGGCTCGTAGCGGTGATCGTACTGGCCCGACATGCGGGCCAGGCCGCCCGAGGCAAGAGGGCTGTAGCACGGAGCTAGACGGCTGCGCTGGTCGTCGGTGACGTAAAAGTCCGTGTCTTGCATGCCCAGCGGCTCGAACAGGTTCGCAAAGACCAGATCGCGCAGCGATGCATCCGCGACGATCTCGAGGACACGACCCAGCACGTCGATAGCGAACGAATAATGGTAGGCCGTGCCCGGGTGAAACCTCAGCGGCAGCTGCGCCAGCAATGCCGTAAAGGCCTCCAGGTCAGAATCGAACGTGCCATCGAGGTAGCCGCTGATCGGGCTCTGGCGGTACAGCTGATCCACAGGATCGTTCTCGTCAAAGCCATAGGACAGGCCGGCGCAGTGCGTGCTCAAGTGCCGCAGCGTCATCGTTGTGTTCTGCGGCTCGGCGTCGTAGCCATCTGGCCCGCCACTGACATACACGGGAGTGTCGGCAAAGGCAGGGATATAGGCAGCCACGGGGTCGTCGAGCTGCAGGAGGCCGCGCTCCCAAAACAGAGCCACCAGTGCGCCGACCATCGGCTTGGTCATCGAGTACATCCGCACAATGGTGTCGGGGCCGAACGATGTGCCCGCCTCGCGGTCACTGTGGCCAAAGAAACGTTGATAGATGCAGTCGTTCCCCTGCCAGATGGCGGCGCCAAAGCCCACGAATGCCTGGCGATCGACCAGCGCCTGCAGTTGAGGCGTGACGATGCCATCGAGCCGGTCTGGATTGAGCCGCATAGCCTTTCCTTTGCAGGTGAGCGTCTAGTATTGAGTAGCCACCACTTGAGGCGGCCGCCACACGATCAGCAACAGCGACGCCAACAGCGCAGCGCCGGCACCAAAGTAGAACGGCGCCGCAGCGCCAAAGCCAGGCCAGCCACCCACGCCCTGCCACAATACGCCAGCGATCAACGACGCCGGAAAGTCGAGGAGCCCCAGCACGAAATTGTAGGTGCCAAACGCCGTGCCGCGCAGGGTAGGGGGCACCAAGTCCGCCACGAGAGCCTTCGCCGTGCCGTACGATAGCCCATAATACACGCCGTAGAGCGCGTACAGCGCCCAGACGTGCCAACCGTGCGTCGCAGAGGCAAAGCCGAAATAGATCACCGCGTAGGCCAGCCATCCGCCGATGATCATCTTGCGACGGCCGACGCGATCCGAAAGGGAGCCCGCCGGGGTCGAGATGAGGGTATAGATCAGGTTGAAGGTGATCAGCATCCCCAAGATGCCTGCGGTGTCGAGGCCGCGCTCTTGCGCGCGGAGCACCAGAAACGCGTCCGAGGAGTTGCCGATGTCGAAGATGCCCGCGATGACCATGAACACCAAGAAAGGCTTGCCCAAGCCCCTAAAGGACACTTGGGCCTTGGCCGCTGGCCCTGCTGGTTGCACCTCGCGCGCGCCAATGGCCAGCGAGAGCACGGCCAGGAGAGCCGGCGCGATGCTGATCAAGACGAGCGTCTGAAAGGTCGGCCGGGTGATTGCCCCGTCAGGGTTGCGAGCGACCAGGACGACGATCAAGGCGATGATCAGGCCCAACATGGCTCCGGCGGTATCTGAGGCGCGATGCAGGCCAAAGGCTAGGCCACGCTTCTCGGGCGGCACCGAGTCGGCCACCAGCGCGTCGCGCGGCGCCGTGCGCACACCCTTGCCCACGCGGTCGCTCCAGCGGGCGGCAAATATCGTGCCCCAGCTGCCCGCAAAGTAGAAAAACGGCTTGGAGAGCGCCGAAATACCATAGCCAACCACAGCGAGCCACTTGCGGCTGCCCAGTCGGTCGGACAGCCATCCTGAAAAGACTTTGAGAATGCTAGCAGTAGCCTCAGCCACGCCCTCGATCAACCCCACGATCGACTTAGGGGTGTTCAGTACGGTCGTGAGGTAGAGGGGTAGGATGTTGAGCACCATCTCGGAGGAGATATCCATGAAAAAGCTGGTGAGGCTGACGGCCCACACATTTCGGGGCAGATCTTGTTTCGAGAGCCTGGCCATAGATTCCTCCCGCAGGACAGTTTGCGTACAGCGATCAGGCACTGGGGCAGATACTAGCCCAAACCCCTTGCCCCGGCAAGGAGCAAAAGTTGCAGCCGCGCCACACCCATTCCGGCGGCTGGTGCTCAACCCGCGACAGAGCCGGTTGACGCCAGTCTCAAGTGGCTACTTGCGGTCGCTCCCAACGGCAGGTAGCGCACTCAGCTGGACCCTTGCCTACGCCTGCCGATCTCTCTCAGCCTCCGCTGTAGAGCGTATAGCTCGGCCCAGCGACCCTCGGCCGCCAGCGTGGCCTGCTCGGGCCACGATCGCGGTAGGATCATGTCCAGGCCAACGGCTGCAGCGAACGGCGCAAGCTCGGCCGGCTCACGGCGAGCCAGCTCGGCGTAGGTCGAGATGCCAGCGGCGACCAGGGTGGCGTTGAGTTCACTCCCGATGCCCAAGATGAGGGTGAGGTCATCCGGTAGGAACGATGCTGGCTCACCTTGAGCGCCATCGGTTGCTCGATCGGCCGACGACGGCGCTGCGCTGAGCACATCGGCTGGCCGCTGCCAGTCTGCGATGGGTGGTACGGCGCCAGGGTCATCGAAGCGATGGAGCCATCCCCACGTCAACAGCAGCGCGGCTGCCGCGGCTACAATGACCAGCACCCACTCTCCAGCGGCCATGATCAGGCTTCACAGATCCCTAAGCGGCGACCGTGGCAGCGCGTTGTTGCTGGCGATAGACGACTGCAAAGTACAAGGCGCCGAGCAACATGGCCACCGAGGCTACGCCGAACATAAAGTGAAAGCTCACCAGTTGTGCCAGAGTGCCGCCCATGGCCGCGCCCACAATCGAGCCGACTCCGCCCATAGCGCTGTAGAGGCCGGAGACTTGGCCACGTTGATTGCGCCCGCGGGCCTCGGCGGCATAGGCCATCGAGGCCGTGGTCACTGCTGAAAAGGCCATGCCGCGGGTTAGCTGAACGATGACGATCCAGGGCATTCGGGGCACTACGATATAGCTCGCGATGACGATGGCCCAGCCCACAAAGCCTAACGAGAGCATGGGTAGGCGGCCGATGCGATCCGACAGCCAGCCCGACAGGATCATGAACGGAAACTCGGATGTCGAGGCTGTGGCCCACAAGACAGCAACGATCGTGGCCGAATAGCCGACTTCGAGCTTCATGTAGTTGGCCCACACCTCATAGACCGAGCCCATCATCAGCGAGAAGAGGAAAGACGCAATGAGCAGTGGGGCGAGGGGCAGCTTGGGGCCTGTGCTCACCGTATCGCGATCGAAGGCCGCATCGTGCCCCGAGATGACCGACCACGCATCGCGAAAGCGCGCGAGAAAAGACTGCCAGGCGCCGTGCCATTCAAACGGATGAGCCTCTTGAACGCGCTGAAAGCGCTCTTCTTTGAGGACCACCGTCAGCAGCAAAGCGATCGCAAGGAGCAGCGCCGAGATATAGTAGGGCACGTTCAGGGCAAAGGTATCGGCGATCTTGCCGGCGGTAAAGGCCATGAGGCCAAAGCCCAAGGAAGAGCTGCCGCGCACCCAACCCATGCGTTGCCCACGCTGGGTCGTGCGCGTCTCGAGCAGGTCTCCGAGCATGGCCAGGTTGGCGGTGGTATAAGCGGTGTTGCCCACGGCGCCTACCAAACGCAGGGGGAAGAGCAAGTACACGGGCTTGGCCAGATCAAAGGCAGCGGCGATCCAAGGGATGGACGCGGTGCAGGCGGCCTCGATGGTCAGCAGGACGATGCCCCAGAGCATAAAGCTCTTGCGGCCACCGATCACATCTGAGCGGCGCCCCCACATGTACGAAAAGATCACCGAGAACACTGAGGTGCTGGTGCCCAATGCACTCAGCAACACGTAGGTAGCACCGAGATCTTGGGCGTAGAGCGAGGTCACCGGGTTCACGACGCCACGCGCCATGAACAGAATGAAGCCGATGATGGTCAACAGGACCAAGTTGGTCATGACATACGCCTTTCGAGGGGGCTGAGAGCCATTATGGTCGTGCCCAGAGGAGTGTCAAGGGCGAGCTTGCCAGCGCTACCCATTTCCCCTATGCTTAGCAGCGCAACTCTGACAGGAGCGGGACTCGTGCTGCTCGACATTGCCCCCAAGGCCGTCCTTCGGTCGCGCCTGTATCTCATCCTGATCACCGTGGCGGGTGCGGCGCTGCGTCTGATTGCGCTGACCAGCGCGCCACCGGCGTTGTTCTTTGACGAGGCCGTGTATGGCCTCATGGCCCAAGAGATCGGGCCGGGCAACTGGCCTGTCTTTTTCTCGGCCTACACTGGGCGCGAGCCGCTGTATATCTATGCCGTCGCAGGCATGTTCCGTCTGTTTGGCGTATCGGCCTGGACCATGCGCTTCACCTCGGCGCTGATCGGCACGGCCTCGATCCCACTGGCCTATCTCCTGTTTCGCGAGCTCTACGGCGAGCGCGTGGGCCTGCTCAGCGCAGCGACGATGGCCACCTGCTTCTGGCACGTCGGGTTGAGTCGAGCGGTTTATTCGAATGTGCTCATGCCACCGATCCAGTGTCTATCGGTGTATTTCCTAGTCAAGGGCTATCGCTCAGGTTCGCGCTGGCAGATGGCGCTCGGGGGCGCTTTCATCGGGCTATCCCTCTACACTTATCTGTCGGCGCGCTTCTGGCCACTGACGCTGGCTCTTTGGGGGCTGTATACGCTGATCGTTGAGCCGCGGCGCACGCTGTCTCGTTGGCAAGGCTGGATGCTGGCGATCGTGGCTTGCCTGATCGTTTTCGCACCGCTGGGCATCCACTTTGTTCAACACCCCGAGGACTTTTTGGAGCGCGCCGGACAGATCGCGGTGTTTGCACGGGTGCCATCTGGCGAGGCTCCTGCGGTGGTGGGGCGCAATCTGCTCCAGACGTTGGGTGGACTGATCGTGCGCGGAGACCCCCGTATCAAGTTCAACCTGCCAGGCCGGCCGGCCTTCATGGCCTGGCTGGCGCCGTTCTTTGTATGGGGCGTAGCCCGTGCGTTGCGCCATCCGCGCAGGGTCGAACTGCCGTTGCTGGTGCTATGGGTGTTGGGCATGTGTGTGCCGGCGATCCTGACGATAGACGAGATGCCGGCGTGGCAACGGATGGTGGGCACGATGCCGGCGATCTTTGGGTTGACTGCTCTTGGCCTCGACGAAGCGCTGCAACTGGCCGAGACGCATCTCAAGACGTCGAGGCGTTGGCTGGCCCCTACATTTTGCGCCGCCTTGCTGGCGTTCGACGGCGCGGTAACGGTCCATGACTATTTTAGCGTGTGGGCCAAGAGCAGCGAGGTGTTCAACCAGGAGCATGGGCCCTATCAGTTGGTGGCCGAGCGCGCCGCCAAAGAACTCGATGCGGGGCGCATGCCGGTGGTGATCACACAACAGTACAAGCACGCGACCACCGTGTTTCTCGAACCACGCACAGTGGATGTCGTCTGGACGGTCGGCGCCAAGACGTTGCCGCTGCCGGTTCGGGGCAAGCAGGTGGTCTACTTGTGGCCCCAGTACGATAGCCCGCTCCGCGAGGAGCTGCGCCAGGTATTGTATGCGACTACGCAAGAGCAGGAGCCCATCCTAGACCCTCAGGGTAACGTGTCGGTGCGCGTGTTCGCACTCGACTCACAGGCACTAGCGGCAGAGGCCGCGATTCCGGCAGTAGCCTCTTTTGGTCAGGAGATGGCCGTGCTCGACTGGGAGCTGGACCATACGGCGCCACGCACCAAGCCCGTGCGTCTACTGCTGCACTGGCGCGCGCTGGCGCACCCAGATTCGGGGCGCGTGCTCTCGGTGCATATCTATGACGCGCAAGGCCTCCGCTGGATCAACGAGACGTCCCTTGGCTACCTGCCCGAGCAGTGGCAGCCTGGCGACACCGTGTACCAGCTCTATGAGCTGGAGCTGCCGCGCGGCATGCCCGCTGGTCGCTATCAGGTGCGTCTGCTCATGAGCCATGAGGGAGGCGAAGGCGCGCTGCCGGTGCTCGTCGATGGCCAGCTGGCTGGCTCGTATGTCGACCTCGGCTGGTTCACGTTGACGGCAGAGGGGGGCACTATCGAGCCACCGCAGCCGGGCTTGGTCGACCTGGCATCGGGCCTGCGGGTCATCGCTTATGACGCGCTGCCCAGCACGGCGCGCCAAGGAGACACGCTGGGTGTGACGGTGTTTTGGCAGGCGCTCGCCGAGCAGGGCGTGGATCTCGATGCGGTGCTGACGTTGGTCGACGCCCAAGGGCACGCGGTGTTTGCGCAGACGCTCCCGCTTTGCGCAGGCTATCCCACCACACAATGGCAAGTGAACGAGGTCGTGCAGGCGCGGTATGCGCTTTCGCTGCGCGAGGCGCCGGCCGGCACCTACCGACTCCAGCTGCACGTAGGATCGTCTACTCTGCAGCTCGGCGAGGTGACGATCGAAGGCGTTGAGCGCTCATTCACTGTCCCCGAGATGGATCAGCAGTTGGGAGTGCTCTTCGGCGGCGAGATTCGCTTGCTGGGCTATAGCTTGCCGGGGGAGGTCTATCATGCGGGCGATGTGCTTCCGCTGACGCTTCATTGGCAAGCCCTGGCTCAGCCTTCACGCGACTATAAGGTGTTTGTGCACCTGGTCGATGCTACTGGCGCGATTGCAGCGCAACGCGATGCTGCACCGGTAGACTGGACGAGGCCCACCTCGGGTTGGGTGCCCGGCGAGGTGGTCTCTGACCCGCAGTACCTGGCGCTGCCCGCTGATCTCGCGGCAGGCGAGTACACGCTCTATGTGGGCCTGTACGATGCCGAGACATTGCAGCGGCTGAGCGTAGACGCTGGAGAGGAAGGTCGCGTGTTGCTGGGCACCATCCACGTGCCGTAGCTGTGCTGAGGCGATCCATCGTAGATGCCGGGCGCATCGCATTCGCAAGGCTGTACTAGCCTGGTTTCTTGATGGTTCGGCAACTCGGTCGTGGCTAAGGGGCGGCCGGCTTGTGTATACTCGTAGTGACTCGACTGGCTATGACACCAAGGGAGGTGTGCAATGGATTTCTATGACGTCCTTGAAGCCCGCTACAGCGTGCGCAGCTATTCCTCGCGCCAGGTGCCGGTAGAGGTTGTCGATCGGATCATTGCGGCGTTCAATTCTGCACCGACCGCTGCCAATCGGCAGCCCCTGGGCCTCATCTTGGTCGAGACTGCCGGGCGCGAGGCCGAGCTCAAGCGTGTCTATGGGCGCAGCTGGTTCAGCGAGGCGCCGTTGGTCGCGGTAGTGTGTACCACGCCAAGTACGGCGTGGGTGCGTTCCGATGGCAAGAACTATGCGGATGTGGATGCGGCCATCGCCTTCCAGACACTGATCCTCGCGGCCACCGCTGAGGGTTTGGGCACTTGTTGGATCGGCGCATTCGACCCAGCCGCAGCGCGCGAGGTATTGGCGCTGCCCGAGGGCGTCGAGCCAGTGGCCATGACACCGTTGGGCTATCCTGCGTTGGGCGTGCAGAGGCCGCCACGACTGCGCAAGCCGTTGGAGCAGATCGTCCATCACAACCGCTGGTGAGCATTGCGGTCAGGGGCTAGGCCGGTGACGCTGACGAGGCGCAACCTCGGCACGTTCAGGGGGTTGGTTTCTGTAGTAAACAAGTCAACCATTGGGGGGATGCATGCCCAAGATTGCGGTCGTTACCGATACCGACAGCAACCTGCCGGCCGCCGTGGCTGAGCGCTACAACATCACCTGTGTGCCTATCAGCATTCGCTTTGGGGACCAGGTGTACCGTGATGCCATCGATATCGACAGTTCGACGCTGTTTGCTCGGGTGGACCGCGAGGGGAAACTCCCGCAGACAGCCGCGCCCTCTCCGAGTGAGTTCCAACGGGCCTTTTCCGAGGCGCTGGCGGCGGGAGCCGAGAGTTTGCTCTGTTTTTGCATCTCGACTGAGGTGAGTGGCACCTGTGCTGCCGCCCAGCTGGCAGCGCAGGAACTCGAAGGCCATGATATCACCGTGGTCGACACGCGCCAGCTCTCCCTTGCCGAGGGCTACATGGCCATCGCCGCCGCCGAAGTCGCGGCTCGCGGGGGATCCAAAGAAGAGGCCTTGGCGGCCGCTTGGTCTGTTGGCGAACGAGTGCACCTGTACGGCGCTCTGGCGACACTCAAGTATCTCGCGTTGGGCGGCCGGATCAGCCATCTCGCCGCGGTGACCGGCAGTATGCTCAGCATTCGGCCCATCCTTACCGTGCGCGATGGCCGGCTCGATCTCTTGGAAAAGGCCCGTACCCGTTCGCGCTCGTGGGCGCGGGTGATCGAACTGACCGCTGAGCAATTGGGCGGCCGTTGCCCGGAACGTATGGCCGTGCTCCATGTGGCAGCCTCCGACGAGGCGCGCGAGTTCGAAGCCCAACTGCGCGCGAGCCTGCCCTGCCCCGAGGAGATCCTGATGTGCGAGCTCTCGCCGGGTATCTCGGTACATACGGGTGCTGGCATGGTGGGGGTGACGTTCGTTACACCTGCCTAATCCAGCTTCATGCGCAGTGGGCCCCGGGACGAATCCCTGGCTGTTTGGAGAGACAGCATTCGCTGGATGCTTTCAGACTATCCTCACCTGTGTGAATAGAGCAGACTAGACCCCAGTCGAGATGGCCTCTTTGTCCGAGGCCACTCGACCTTTTTGCCGCCCGGGGCTACAGACGCGCGGGCCTTTACGGAGAGACTTGACGGCTGTGCATCATTTCGCTAGACTCTCTTCATCAGTTCTCCATGGTCGTGTAGTGCGACGCGACCGGACTGGCTCATAGGCGCCAGGTTGGCGCTATCGCGGACGGCGATGGCTGTCTGCGAGCCGCGATGCAGCGGGCAGAGTGGTGGCTCTGCTGCTGCGCCCAAACGATGGCGAGCAGAGCCCAAGGGGTGGGCTCTGCTCTTTTCGTTGGTGGCTGAGCACGCCCTGGGGGAGATGGTGTATAGCGCGTCGATGGTCGAGTGCTTGTGGTGCCTTGCCAGCACTGGTTGCCGATCCCCCAACATCGCTGGGTGTCATGGGCGGTGTAGCGCTCCTGCGCTCCGCTTGATCTGTCTCGTTGGTCGAAACTGGAGGTGAAGGAGAAACAGAGCACACTGGTCAGCCGCAGACAATGAGGTCAATGGTCCACCGCACATCTCGCATCGAAACGCAGATAACCCAAGGAGTGCAACTGTCATGTCCAAGAGAGCCAGTTTGATTGTGGCCATCCTGGTTGTGGCCAGCCTCGTCCTCAGCGGCTGCTCGGCACCCGAGCCGCAGGTCGTTGAGAAAGAGGTCGAGAAGGTCGTCAAAGAGACGGTCATTGTCGAAAAAGAAGTCGAGAAAGTCGTCGAGGTCGAGAAGCCCGAAGACACCACCCCCAAAGGCACCGTCGTGGTGGGGGTGTGGCAAGAGCCCAAGGGCCTCATCTGGAACATCTTTTACGATGCTCATGCCAACGACATCATCGACTCGATATTCTACTCGCCGGTGACCACCAACGAGAAGGACGAGCTGGTGCCCGAGATGCTTGAGCAGGTGCCGACCGTCGAGAACGGCGGCGTCTCTGAAGATGGCAAGACCATCACGCTCAAGTTCAAGCCCGGCTTTACCTGGCACGATGGCCAGCCAGTGACGGCTGAAGACTACAAGTTCACCTGGCAGTTCATCATGGATCCCGCTACGGCCTCGCAGACGACCGCCGGCTGGAATATGATCCAGGATATCGAGGTTGTCGACGACCTCACGGCCGTGGTTACGCTGACCGACTCGTACGTGCCCTTTGTGGCCGCTACGCTGGTCTTCCCCATTCTGCCCAAGCATTGCCTCGAGGGCGTCAGCGATCCGGGCAATAGCGAATACGCTCGCGCCCCCATCGGGAATGGCCCCTTCATGTTCAAGGAGTGGATCTCTGGTGGCCGTATCGTGGTTGTGGCCAACCCCACCGCCCCGATCCCGCCCAAGCTGGAGAGCATCGTCTTCCAGTTCGTGCCCGACATGAACACGCTGCTGGCGTTGCTACGCACGGGCGATGTGGATGTGGCCTACGACCTGCGCGAGACGCAGATCCCTGAGCTGGTCAAAATGCAGGGTGTCGACACAGTTGCGCTGCCCGGCTTGAACATCGAGCGCTACTACTTTAACCTGCGCAACCCCAAGGATCTGAGTCAGCCGCACCCGATCTTTAATGATATTCGAGTGCGCAAGGCGATCATGATGGGCATGGATCGTTGGTCGGCTGTCTCGGGCATCCTGCAAGGCTATGGCGAAGTCGCGGTGACCGAGCTGGACAACCATCCCTGGGCGAACACGGATCTCGAGCCTGTGCCCTACGATCCCGAAGCGGCCAAGGCGCTGCTCGACGAGGCTGGCTGGGTTCCTGGGTCGGATGGTATCCGGGTCAAGGATGGCCAGCGCCTGAGTTTCCGCCACTCGACCACCGCGGGCAACCAGGTGCGCGAGAACCTGCAACTGCTGTTCCAGCAGAACCTGAAGGACATCGGCGTCGAAATGGTCATCGATAACTATCAGTCGTCGACGCTGTTTGGTGGCTGCTCGTCGGATGGCATCTTTGGCACGGGCAATTTCGACATCATCGGCTTTACGAACAGCCCGGCCAGCATCGACCTCGCGCAAGAGTGGTCAGACTACTTCTTGAGCACGTCGATCAAGGACTGCGAGACCAACCCCGCCGGCTCGAACGCCTGGGGCTACTCGAATCCCGCGCTGGACGAGAAGATGCAATGTGCGTTGAACGAGCTCGATCCAGATGTCCGCGTCCAGTGCATCAAGGACGCCCAAAAGATCATCTATGACGACTACTTTGTGTTGTACGTGTACGATCGGCTGGATGTGTTTGCCATCTCAGATCGCGTGCAGGGTGTGAACCCGACCATCTTCGGTGGCCACTCGTACAGCTACGCGAATTGGCATATCGTCGGCGAATAGCCTCGAGTGGAGGAGAGGGGGCCGTAGAGGCCCCCTCTCGCCAAGTCTTGTTGTGCGGAGGCGGGTATGTTTCGCTACATCGTCAAGCGCCTGCTCATCGCGATTCCGGTGCTGTTGGGCGTGTCTCTAGTCGCATTCTTCTTGGTGCAGGCCTCTGGCGATCCGATGGCGGTCTACTACTCGAACCCAAATATCACGGCAGAAGACCTCGTGCGTCTGGAAAAGACCTATGGCTTTGACAAGCCGGTAGCGGTGCAATACTTGTACTGGTTACGCAACGTGCTCAGAGGCGATTGGGGACAGAGCTTTCAGACGCACCAAGACGTGTTGGCCATGATCAGTGAGCGACTGGGCAACACGCTCATCCTGATGTTCACTTCCCTGGCGGTGACGTTGCTCATCTCGCTGGTATTGGGGATCTATACGGCCACACATCAGTACTCGGCTGGCGATTATGTTGTGACGGGTCTGTCCTTCTTTGGCTACGCTATGCCGACTTTTTGGTTTGGCCTCATGCTGATCATCCTTTTCGCGGTCAAGACCAAGGAAGCTGGGCTGCCTGCCCTGCCGGCGGCCGGGATGTACTCTATTCGCGGCGAGCGCACTTTTGGGCAGTTGCTGCTGCATCTGATCTTGCCTGTCACGGTGCTCTCGCTGAGCTCGGTGGCCAAGTACACCCGGTATCTGCGATCGAGCATGCTCGAGGTCATCTCGCAGGACTATATTCGTACGGCGAGGGCCAAGGGGCTGAGCGAGCGTGTGGTGCTGTGGAAGCACGCCTTCCGGAACGCACTCATTCCCCTAGTCACCCTCATCATGCTCGATATCCCCTTCTTGTTCAGTGGCGCCCTGATCACCGAGCAGGTGTTTGCCTGGCCGGGCATGGGCCGCATGTATTGGGAGCATGCGATGTTGGTGGATTATCCGGTGCTGATGGGCATCATCCTGCTAGTGTCGAGTTTAGTCGTGATCTGCAATCTTATCGCCGACGTATCGTACGCCATCATCGATCCACGTATCCGGATCAACCAATAGCATGATGAGTGCGACTAGGCAGCACGAAGTGATCGCGCGATTTTCTTTCAGGAGCCAGTGATGACTGCTGCTATCGAGGCTCTCGGCAATGTCAAAGGCCAACAGAAGAATCCCCCGAGCATCTGGGGTTTGGCCATGCGGCGATTCCTGCGCCATCGCGCAGGCGTCATTGCGAGTTCCATCTTCTTGTTGATCGTCCTTATCGTGGCGCTAGCGCCAGCGCTATTCATCGAGTACGATGCGGCGTTCCGCCCTAACCCGCTGCAGATCAACACGGCGCCTTCGCGCGCTCATCTGCTGGGCACCGATGAGGTGGGTCGCGATATCCTCGCGCGCCTGATCTATGGCGGGCGTATCTCGCTCACCGTGGGCGTGCTCGCCATGGCGGTGGCACTGAGCCTGGGGACGGTGCTCGGCGCGCTGGCCGGGTACTTTGGCGGGTTTGTAGACGGGCTGATCATGCGCTTTACCGATGTGATGTTGAGCATCCCCGAGCTGTTCCTCATTATCGCCTTCTCGGTGTTTCTCGGCTCGTCGGTGTCCACCATCATCATTTCGATCGGTCTGTTGAACTGGATGCCGGTGGCGCGCATCGTGCGCTCGATGTTTCTGCAGATCAAAGAGCAAGAGTTTGTCACCGCGGCGCGCTGCGTTGGCGCACGCAACGGGCGCATCATGTGGATGCACATTCTGCCCAACTCGGTCGCGCCGTTAGCCGTGGCTGCGACGCTGGCGATCGGCTCGGCCATCCTCACCGAGACCTCGGTGAGCTATCTCGGCCTGGGCATCCAGCCTCCCACGCCAAGCTGGGGCAACATGCTCAAGAACGCGCAGGATGTGATCTGGTCGGCCCCGTGGGTGGCGGTGTTCCCGGGTCTGGCGATCTTTGTCACCACGCTGTGCATCAATTTCATGGGCGATGCGCTGCGCGATGCTCTAGACCCGCGCATGAAGCTCTGATGGCTGCGTGCGCTCGTGCATTGGATGGGGATTCCATGACGATCGAGGAGGCATCAATGAGCGTGTATCAGGAAAAGGCGCAGCAGGTTGCGGGCATTCTCGACGAACTCGGCATCGATGTCTGGCTCATCTTTGTCCGCGAGACGGCCGAACACACCGATCCGGTGCTCAAGGTCCTGGGCCAGCTGAACGCCGTGTGGCCGGCAGCCTTCCTCTATCATCGTTCAGGGGCGCGTGTGGCCATCACCGGGCAGGGCGATGACGAGGCCGTGCGCGCACAGGGCCTGTTCGACGAGGTGATCCCCTATCAGTTGTCGATCAAAGAGCCGCTGCTCGCGGTGTTGGACCGATGGCAACCGCAGTCGATCGGGGTCAACTACTCACAGAGCGATGTGTCGGCCGATGGCCTGACCTATGGCATGTATCTCAATCTCAAGGATTACCTCGCCGGCACGCCGTATGTGGATAGGCTCGTCTCGGCAGCCGACGTGTGTGAGGCGGTTCGTAGTCGCAAGACGGCGGCCGAAGTGGAGGCGATGCGCAAGGCAGGCCTCACCGCGCTAGGCATCTTTGAGGGCATGGCGAGTTGGCTCAAGTGTGGCATGTCAGAGAAAGAGATCTCGGCGCGCGTGCGACGGCAGGTCGCTGAGCTAGGCCTCGAAACTGCATGGGAACCGGATCATTGCCCGGGCCTTAATGCTGGTCCAAACTCGCCTTGGGGTCATGCTGGGCCCAGTGATGAGGTCATCCGCCCTGGCATCACCCTGAACATGGACTTTGGCGTCAAGCAAGACGGCTTTTGCTCGGACAATCAACGGGTGTGGTACTTTCTACGGGAGGGCGAGACAGAGGCGCCCGCGGGCGTCAAGCACGCGTTCGAGTCCGTGCGCGATGGCATCCAGGCAGCGTTCGATGCGGTCAAGCCTGGCATGCAGGGCTGGGAGGTGGACGACGTCGCTCGCCGGTTCATCGTGAACGCGGGCTATGAGGAGTTCCCTCACGCGCTGGGGCACCAGGTGGGGCGCTATGCGCACGATGGCGGCGTGGGCTTTTACCCGCGGTGGGAGCGCTATGGTACCAAGCCCTATGACCGCGTGGCTGCTGGGCAGGTGTTCACACTCGAGTTCGGCGTGCGCACTGAGTGGGGCTACATCAGTATCGAAGAGATGATCATTCTGCGTGAACACGGCGCCGAATGGTTGGTGCCGCCGCAGAAAGAGCTCTGGCTCGTCAAGCTCTAGACGCTAACGACTATGGCACAGGCGCCGCGGCCATCCGGTCGCGGCGTTTGCGCGCCAAACTGCCATCCGGGGAGCGCTGCATTGAACACGTTTGGCCAGAAACTAGGGCGCGTCTTGTCGCGCAAAGACATCCTCTCGCTGTGTGTGATGATCCTGACCGCTGATGTGGTCTCGGGCATCATCGCGCCGAACTTTGCGCTGTTTGCCACGGGTATCGGTGCCAGCATGGCTTTGGTGGGTGCTCTGACGGCCGTCGAGGGGCTCAGTCGCATCATCGTCTCGGTGCCCATCGGTTTATTCTCTGATAGACACGGGCGCAAGCCCGTTTTGGTCGCGGGCATGCTCTTTTTCGCCCTGGCATCTCTCGGCTACACTTGGGCGCCCAACGCTTACTGGTTGTTGCCGCTCAAGGCGCTCGTCGGCGTGGCCATGGTGGCCACCTTTTTCGTCGGCATCGCCTACATCGGCGATGTAGTTGAAAGCAGCGAGCGCGGCCTGGTCATCGGCCTCTACTCGACTTTCATGGGGTCTGGCTTTGCCGTAGGCAGTGCGATCGGCGGCGCGGCATCCTCGCGTTGGGGCTTTGCTGGATCGTACTATGTGGCGGCAGCGGTGGCCCTGCTGGGCGCAGGCCTGGCGGCCTGGGGCTTGCGCGACAGGGCGGGAACGCATGGTCCTACGACAGGAGGCCAGGCTCGCGGTGGGGGCGATGCCTGGGCACTGCTCACCCATAGCAAGCCCCTATTGGCGGCCAGTGTGGCCAATCTTTGCAACAACATGTGGTATAGCGGGTTGGTGGCCAGCTTCTTTGCCGTGTACGCAGCGAGCCTAGGCATCGGCACGGCAGCTATCGGCAGCATGTTTGCGCTACGCGCTGTGCTCTCGACCGTAGCACGGTTGCCGACCGGCCTGGCATCGGGCACGCTGTCTGCACGGCGGCTCATGCTGATCGCCCTTGCCCTGGCCGCTGTAGCCATCATCGGCATCCAGGCCTCAACCGCAGCCCCGTTGTTGACCGCACTATTGGCCGTCGAGGGGGTGGCCTATGGCATGTTCCTCACCTCAGGACAGGCGTTTGTCACTCACCAATTCTCTGACGAGATGCGGGGCACCGCGGTGGGTGTATACTCGACGGCGGGTGGTATCGGCTCGACTGGCGGGCCCTTCTTGCTCGGCGTGATCGCCGAGGTGTGGGGGCTTCGTCCCGTCTTTTGGACGATGGCGGTGCTGATCGTCTTGGGCATCGCGATCATCCTGGCAGTCGCTCAGCCATCGGCAGCGGGGAAAGAGGAGGCTGTGCATGTCGGGTGAAGCAGAACGCAGGGATGGCTTTGATCTCTATGATATCCGCGTCGAGGTGGTAGGCTGCCAGCCGGGCAAGTGCATGGTGTGCAATCATCCCCTCGGCAGCTATTTCGAGGTGCGCGGCGAGGAGCTGAGTCTGCCGGCGGGGCAGAGCTTTCCCCTCTACCCCCTAGCTGCCTTGTTGCCATTGATCCCGGCCAAGCAACGTGAGACCGACCCGCACGACTGGATGACCACCGACACGCTCGTCGCGTGCCCTGATCCGAATTGCGGCGGGTTGTTCGCCATCAAGCGAGTGGGCAGGCGTCGGTTCTACCATGGTGAGGTGACTGTTGTGCCACTGGAGGGCGAGGCATTGTGAGCAACGTAGAGCGCTTTCAATTGACCGAGGACCACAACATCTCGCGCGTGCTCAAAGGAGGGTGGCAGCTGGCTGGCGGTCATGGCGCCGTCGATCGCGAACAGGCTATAGAGGACATGGCCGCCTATGTACGGGCGGGCATCACGACCTTTGACTGTGCCGACATCTATACAGGGGTGGAAGAGCTCATTGGCGCTTTCTTGCGCCGTTACGGCCCGGCTATTCGTGCGGGCGACTTGCCGCCGGTGCAGGTGCACACCAAATACGTGCCGGACCTCGAGGCGTTGGCCACCCTGACGTACGCGGATACGGCAGCCATCATCGAGCGCACCCTGACTCGGCTGGGCGTCGAGCGTGTAGACCTGGTGCAGTTTCATTGGTGGGACTATGACGTGCCGGGCTATGTCGAGGCTGCCCAACATCTTCAGCGCCTGCAAGAGGCCGGCAAGATCAAGCATGTGGCAGTGACCAATTTCGATGCGGCCCATCTGCGTGAGGTCCTCGATGCCGGGGTGCAGGTGCGGTCGTGCCAGGTGCAATACTCGGTGGTCGATCGCCGGCCCCGTGCTGACCTGGTGACGTTGTGCCGCGAGCGAGGCATCTGGTTGTTGTGCTATGGCACCGTGGCGGGCGGCTTTCTGAGCGATCGCTATCTGGGCGCGCCCGAGCCGCACGAGCCGCTGGAGAATCGTTCGCTGACCAAATACAAGCTGATCATCGACGACTTTGGCGGTTGGGCGCTGTTTCAGGATCTCGTGCGGGCGCTGCGCATGGTGGCCGATCGACATGGCGCCAGCATTGCCACCGTGGCGACACGTTATGTGTTGCAACAAGAGCGGGTAGCCGGCGCTATCGTGGGCGCACGGCATGCCCGCCACCTGCCCGACACGTTGCGACTCTTTGACTTTTGCCTCGATGCGGCCGACATGGCCGCCATCGACGGCGTGATCGCTCGCTCGAGCGGACCGCTGGGGCCGGTGTATGGCCTGGAGCGGATCAAGGGCGGCAAGCACGCCGGCATCATGAAGTACAATCTGAATCAAGAATAGGCGGCGGAAACACAAGGGGCGCTCTCGAGCGCCCCTTGCGAACAAGTTCTCGTGCTTGTGCGATCTATGGCCCGTCGAATGCCACTCGCTCTATGCAAAAAAGCCGGCATCTTCGGGAGCCAAGTAGCGCTGTGCTGCCTCAGGGATGAGCTCCACCCCCATGCCCGGGCGATCCCATACGGTGATGTGGCTATCGACCACCAAGGGATCGGGTAGGCCCTCGACGATCTCATACCACCAGTCGGGTTTTCCGGTGGGGTATTCGAAGGCGATATAGTTGTCGGGCAGGGTGGCACACACCTGCACCAGCGCCGCCAAGCCCAGCAAGCCGTCGTTGGTGCCGTGCGGCGCGATCATGATGCCATGCAGATCGGCATACTCGGCGACCCATTTCAGCTCAGCGATGCCGCCGACGTCGCAGGGATCTGGCCCAATGATGCGCACGGCTTGCCGTTCAAAAAGCTCCTGAAAGTGCTGTCGCAAATAGATCTGCTCGCCTGTGTGGATGGGTGTAGTGGTGCTCTGGGTCAGTTCACGATAGATGTTGGGTGAGACATAGGGCACATAGTCTCCCGTGAGCATGTCCTCGAGCCAAGAGATGTTGAGCGGTTCGAGGGCACGCGCCAGGCGTATGGCGTCGGGCAGCATCCAGCCAGGGCCACAGTCCAGAGCTAGGCCCACCTCGTCGCCGAGCACCTCTTTCATCGCCGCCACACACGCCACCAGATGCTTGAGGCCGCGCTCGTTCATCGGCCCACGATTGAATGGGCGCGGATCTGACCGGGGGTCGGCGAGGAAAAACTCGGGGCGCTCTTGAGGCATGCGCGTGTGAAAGGAGATAGGTTGCTTGATGATCGAAAAGCGCTCAGGTCTCGCCTTCATCAGGGCCATGTTCGCGGCGTAATCCTCGGGCTCGTATCCGCGAAGGGGAAAGCGTACCGAACCGTTGTAGACCCGCACGCGGTCGCGCACCTTGCCGCCGAGCAATTTGTAGACGGGCAGGTTAGCAGCCTTGCCGGCGAGGTCCCACAGGGCCATCTCGATGGCGCTGACCGCGCTGCCCCAAGGCTTGAAGCTGCCCAGCTTGCGAATGTGCAGCATGACGCTCTCGACATTCGTGGGATCTTGACCGACGATCAGGTCGCGGTAGAAAAGGACGTGAGGCTTCAGATACGGCTTGGATGACTCGACCTCGCCGTATCCCGAGAGGCCCTCATCGGTGACGACGCGCACCACTGGATTATCACCAATGACAGCACACTTGAGATCGATGATCTTCATCGCCAACGCCTCCTAACAGTCGTATGGGTGCATCGTGCTTCTGGCCCGTGCACATGTCAAGGGCTGGAAGACACGGCAGAGAGGCGACAATCTCGAACAGGAGGCGAAATTGGTCGGCAAAAGGCTTGACATGCACAAGCGACTCTGCTATTATACTAGTGCAAGGCTTCGAGGGGTTGATGAGACTCTTCGGACACGCAGACGGAATCATCAGTGAGCGGTAAGTCGCCTGAAACGTGAGGATCAGTCGGCAAACCCGAGAGTGGTTGAAGGTGGCAGCGAGAGCGGTCAGTTGGATGCCACCAGGTGAGTAGCTTGGAAACAGGCGAAAGCAAGCTGATGAGACCAAGGAGAAGGCACTCCATAAAAACGATGCGTACCGAAAGTTGGCAGGTCACTTGAAGCCTTGCTCTTTTGTTCCTCACGGCCACGCCTTCGAAGCGTGGCCGTTTTGTGTCTTGACCAAGCGTTGACAAGACCGTTGTACGCTCTATAATCGCCTGGAGAGGCGAATCTGCAGCCCGGAGTGACAGGCCTTTGACGATCGATCTGCATCGGCGCCCAATTCCAAACCCTCCCATTGCCCGTGAGGACATCACGTTCTCTCACCCTAGCGAAGCCGAATTCGCTCGTCTGTTGGACTTTTACGGCATCGACTGGCGCTATGAGCCGATGGTCTACCCCATCGAGTGGGATGAACATGGCGCAGTCACCGAGGCTTTTGCGCCCGACTTTTACCTCGTGGCGCAGGACTGCTATATTGAACTGACTACCATGCGCCAGAGCCTGACCCGTATCAAGCGCCACAAGATTCAGCGGCTACAGCAACTCTATCCCGAGGTGCGCATCCGCCTGTGGAATCGGCATGACTTTGAGCGGCTGCTCTCCAAATATGGTATGATGGCCAAGCGTTCGGAGCTGATTGGGCACGATGCCCTGACCAGTAGCCATGGCCAGACCCGCTGACTCGGTCCTCGACGACATCGATCAAGTCGTGTTCGACGTGCCTACGATCCAGCAGGCCGTAGCGCGCCTGGGCGCGGCCATCTCCAGCGACTATGTCGGCATGAGACCACTGTTTGTGGGAGCGCTTACCGGCGTGGTGATGTTCATGGCCGATCTGTTGCGGCAGGTCACAGTCCCTATGGAAGTGGACTTTATGGCCATCTCGCGCTACACGGCCACGCAGCATAGCGGCACGGTGCGCATCACCAAAGACCTCGACCTGCCCATCACCGACCGTCACGTGCTCTTTGTCGAGGATGTGATCGATACGGGGCTTACGTGCGACTATTTGCTGCGGACGTTACGCACTCGTCGACCGGCTAGCCTCCGGGTCTGTAGTATGTTCCAGCGGCCATACATCCGGTTGCTAGACGTGCCGATCGACTATGTGGGGCTTACTCTGCCAGACCAGTTCGTGGTGGGCTATGGCCTCGACGCCAACGAGCTCTACCGCAACCTCCCCTTTGTGGGCACTCTCAAGCCGGGCATTCGCGGCTAGCGGAGCTGCACGCTACTGGTCTCTCTGCGCAGATGCCCGAGCCACCGGGCAGCGCAACAGTGGACTGCTCTAGGGTCTGTGCGCAGCGATCTGCCGCAATCTTGGCCGGTAGAGACACTGTTGCAGCACCACGGCGATGGCGATGCCCGCGGTAAGGCCCCAGAACCAACCCCTCGTCCAATCGCCTGTGCGCAGCTCGCCCAAGGTGGCGCCAAGCCCGGCATTGACTAACGGCGGCGTGAGCATGCTGAATAGGTATTCGGCCACAAAGGTCAGGGCAATGGTTGGGTCTAGGTACCGGAGCCAGGACAGCTCCACCGAGGGCCGGGGGATCGGCGGGGTGATGATCCGTTCCGCGAGCTCTGGGGCATAGGCGCGCAGAGCGCGATCTAGCTCGTTGCGAATGCGTTCGTCAAAGGGCGTGTTGACATAGATGAGGCGCGCCCAATCGGTCGAAGGCAAGTAGGCGAGCAACACGAGTGCCAACACCTCTCCGGCGCGTTGGCGCTGTTCAGCCGTGAGTCTGCGTAGCGAGTCCAGCTGCGACATGGCCACCATCGTCAAGCCAAAGGGATTGTAGCGCAGCAGTGGCCGTAGCGTGTGCAACCGCGAGGCGAGGGCGGCTCCCAGTTCAGGGGGAAAGTCGAGCAGCGCCAGGGCTACGTAGATGTAGTCAGTGGCATTCCGCAAACGTCTGCTGATCTGTTGCTCACGAGCAAACGCAGTGAGGCGTGCCGGGAGGCTTTCCCAGCCCAATGCCGTGAGCTGCTCGAGCGCACGTGACTCTACTCTGCGCCGAATCGCCACAGTGCGATCGCGAGCCTCAGACATCGCTTGCCCCATTCTCACGACGCCACATCTCGCGATGCAGCCAATCCTCGATCGCATTTACCGCTGCCGGAGCGCCGCCGAGGGACTGAATCGAGCTGCTCAGGCGCATGGCCTGGGCGGCGGGTTCTTCGCGTTCAGCCAGATGCGCTCGTAGCCAGGATGCGTTCCAGTCCTTTGACTCACCTACCCAGGCCGCGCCTTGTGCCTCCACTTGGGCTGCGTTCTGTCGGCGTTCGGCGTTTGCGCCCGGAAAGATCACGAGGGGCACGCTGGCTTGGAGGGACTGGATGATCGTGTTCAGCCCACCGTGGCAGATCGTCCAGTCGCACTGCGGTAATAGTGCGCGGACGTCTACATAGGGGCAATAGCGCACTCTGCCCTGGCCGCCATCGCTCTCCATGCGATAGCCGGAAACAATGCACAGACGTTCATCGTGCGCGAACACCTCTGCCAACACGCGTTTCAACGCTCGCGGCGCGGTGGAGCCCAGGCCAAAATAGCAGAACACATAGCGCTGCTCGGGCTCTGGCCGAAAAGCCCCCGCGGTGTTGGGCTCAATCACCCCCAGCAGCTGGCCGACATAGCGAACATCTGGGCGTGTGGGGTCGGTGCCGTCGAGTTCGGGTGTAGAAGGCACCAACTTGAGCACATCGTGGCCAAAGAAGAGTTCGTCTGGAGCGAGGCTCGGCAGGCCAGCGCCGGTGAGGAGTCGGCTGAGGATCCGGTTGGCACGCCGCCAGGCCCAGGCACCATGGCCGGTGACGATCGACGAGTTGTAGATTGTGGCGATAGGGAGACCTAGCGTGCGGGCCGTAATGAAGGCCGCTGGATCCAGGTCGGTGAAGATCACGTCAGGGCCATAGTCGCTGGCCGCGCGCGTCTCAGCGGCAGCGAGTCGAGCCAGGTAGCGTGGGTTGAGGACGCCTGAGAAAAGGAGCACGCCCCAGATCGAGCCGAGCAGGCGACCGACTATCGCCGAGGCATCCAGCGTGGTCAGCAGCCGGGCCAGCGGATAGGCCAGGAAACGGGGCAGGCCCAACACTGTAGGTGCAGGCATGGTGTACACACGGTAACCGCGCTGTCGGAGATTTGCTGCTAGGTAGCCCGAGGCACAGAACGCTACCCGATGGCCTGTGGCCTCAGCGGCATGGGCTACGGCGACAGCCCGTGATAGGCCGCCCCACGTGCCGGTCGCGGGAGAGAAAAGCGGGATTAGCAGGTTCATGGCCGCAGCGGCAGTATTCCACTCAGGACTCGCCTCATTCTACATCCGGGGTGTGGCCTGTCAATGCTCGATGGGTGCTCAGGCACGCTGCATCCGTCCCTTGGCGATGAGCAGGTGAGTCACGAGGGCATACAACGCTGTGGATACGCCCGTGATGGCTGCGCCGGCCCAGAAGACTGCGCGATAGCCGTGGCCAGCAGCCAGCAGGCCGCCGAGATAGCTAAAGATCGTGCCACACAAGCCAGCGCCCGTCATGATGATCGCCGACATCATCGGGCGGTCGGCCTGGCGAACTTGGGCCATGGCGTACATCTGCGTCAGAGGCGCACGGATGTTGAAGAGGGCATTCGAGATGATCCGGCTGAGCACTGCGGCGACCCAGTGAGGGATGAGGGCCATGGGCACCAGGGTCAGCGCCATGCCATAGCTTACGAGGATATCTCCTCGACGGCTGGTGAGGCGTCGTGCGAGCCAAGGAGTGGCCGCCGTGCCCAATACAGCTAGGCCCTGGCTGAGGGTCGTCACGACTCCGATGATCTCGGTGCTGAGGTGCAGGTCTTGATAAAAGTAGGGCGTGGCGAAGGTACCGATGGCGCTCGATGTCGCCGGAATGAACAGACTGAACAGGCCGATGACCAAGAAGGGTGTTGC